>CAISPW010000443.1 GCA_903887465.1 uncultured Oscillochloris sp.
CCGCTGATGCCCGGCTATCGGCTATTACTACCGTTGTCGTCTTCCCGGCGGGGAGGCTCGGAGGGGCTTCGCCCCTCCGAAAGAAAAGAAAAGGATTTTTTTCGGGGGCCTGCGGCCCCCAAACCCCCGCTAGGAATGGCGCTGTTGGCAACTCCAACGGTAGTACTATCGGCTATCGGCTATCGGCTATTTTCACCTCAGGTTTGGGTACTCGGCATGATCAGCCCATCCGCGCCAGAGCCTCGGCGCGAGTCGGGATCGCCGACGTGCCCGGCCCTTCCACCGCGCACGCGGCCACCGCGCTTGCAAAGGCCGCCGCCGCGAGCGGGTCGTCCGTCTCGCGCAGGCGCAGCAGCAGGGCCGCCGCAAACACATCGCCGGCGCCGGTCGGGTCGCGCTCCACCGCCGGGAAGGCGTCAATCTGATGTGGCTCGCCGCTGATGTAGAGGGTTGAGCCGCGCGCGCCCCGTGTGACCGCCACCAGGCGGCAGTTGCGCGCGTAGCTCGCCGCCAGATCTTCGTCGCCGCCCACATCCTCGATGCTGAGCACCAGCACACCGACATGGCGCAACTGCGCGGGGTCGGGCCGCCATGCCACTCGCCGGATCGGCGCGGGCAGCGGATCGTCCCACGCACGCATCCAGCCCTGAGGCGTCACCCCCACCAGCGAGTCGGGGAAGTACTCGGCCATATCCAGGCCGAACTCGCCGGTCAACGGGCCGAGGTGTACCACTGGGATCGCGCGCCACGCCAGGGGCAGGTCGGCGAAGTGCAGCCGTGCGCCCAGAGCGTGTAACATCTGTACGCGGCCCTCGGGGGTGTAGCGATTCTCAAATGTTGCCCGCGTCGGTGCCGGAACGATGCTGGCTTGCACGCCGCCGATCATGCCGAGCGGCTGCGTGGGATCGCCCGATGTCAGCACCGCCGCGCCCACGCCGAGGCGGGCAACCGTCGTCGCCGCGTAGAGCACCGTTCCGCCGGGGGTGCTGTCGCCTGACGGCAGCAGGTCGCGGGTTAGGTCGCCGATCACAAGATACTGTGGAATCATAGGGTATAGAATCAACAGGCAGGAGGCTGGGTGAACCCAGCCTCCTGCCTGCTGCATACATCGATCTACTTTGACGGATAGATCACAATCTTACGGTTCTCGCCCTCGCCGGAACTCTCGGTATAAATAGTCTTATCCTCGCGGAGCGCCAGATGTACAACGCGGCGCTCGTAGGCGGCCATCGGCTCCAGCATAATCGGGCGGCCGGTCTGGCGGACGCGCTCCGCCATCCGGCGGGCGAGACCCTCCAACGACTCCTGGCGGCGCTGGCGGTAGTTGCCCACGTCAACCACCACCTGAGGCCACCTCTGGACACGACGGCTCACCAGGAGGTTCAGGAGAAACTGGAACGAGCGCAGCGTGTCGCCGCGTCGTCCGATCAGCAGGCCCATCGCCTCCTCATCGGCCCCCTCGATATGCAGCGTGACCGTCTCCTCGATATCACCCTTTTGGCCTGGCACGCGCGTGAGTATGGCCGTCACATAGGCGTGAATATCCATGCGCTCAAGGAGATCTTCCAGGATCTTGCGGGCAATCACGCCAACATCATTTGATACCTCGACCGGCGGAGTTGTGGCCTGCGCCTCGGCCCCAGCGTCGTCATCATCATCGTCCACAACCGTCACCCGAACCAGCGCCTCATCGCCCGAGTCACCGGACTCCAGCACCTCGATAGCGACCTCGTCGCGATCCTTGCCAAGCTGCGCCAGTGCGAGCTCGACCGCCTCCGCAACGCTGCGCGCGCGTATCTCGATGCTCTTCATAGAAAAAATCCTTTAGGCATGGTTCAATCCAGCTTCACACGTTGGCGATGCGGCGACGCGGTGAGGACGTACTCAGCTCCGTCGTCGCGGGCGGCGCGGGTTTACCGGCTGGTGGCTCTGATCATGGGCATCGTCGATCTCCGCCTCAGTCGTATCTGGTTCCTGCGTACCTGTCTGCTCGGCCTCAGTCAGAGGGCGCATCACCGACCAGAAGTCGGCCCGCTGGGCGGCGACGCTCAGCGCGGCCCCCGAGTCGCCGCCCCCCGAAGCCGCGACTGCCGGTGTAAAGGTTGGCAGGGTGCCAGGCTTACCATCTGGCGGCAGGAACTTGAGGTAGTTCGCCAGCGAGCCCCAGCCGGAGGTGAAGTACTGCTGTACCACGCCGACGAAGCTGCTCACCACCCAGTAGAGCACCGCCCCCGAGGGGAAGGTGAACGCGATGTAGCCGAAGACCAGGGGCATAAACATCATGGCCTGGGTCATCGCCTTCTGCTGCGGATCCTGGGTGCGCGGGGTGGCCATCGTGGTCTGCATCATCTGGAGCAGGATGGAGAGCACTGGCAGCAGCAGGTAGATCGGAGCGGCGAACCCTAGGCCGCCTGGGCCGAAGGCCGTCTTCCCAAGGTCGAACAGGCCGAGGAAGAGATGGTTACTGTCAAACAGGGCGGCAACACTCGGATTCTCCAGAGCGGCCTTGGCACCGACGCTCAGATTGATGCGCTGATCTGGCACCATTAGGTGATAGACCGCCTGGTACACGCCGAAGAAGATCGGCAGTTGCAGCAGCACCGGCAGGCAGCCGCCGACCGGGTTGATCTTATATTCACGGTAGAGCTTGAGCGTCTCTTCCTGGAGCTTCTGCTGATCTTTGCCGTGCTTGCGCTGTAGCTCCTTGATCAGCGGCTGGATCTGCTGCATCTTCCGGCTTGAGCGCAGGGAGGTGAGCGTTAGCGGCAGGATC
Organism: uncultured Oscillochloris sp.; assembly: GCA_903887465.1. Taxonomy (GTDB): domain Bacteria; phylum Chloroflexota; class Chloroflexia; order Chloroflexales; family Chloroflexaceae; genus Oscillochloris. The sequence continues at coordinate 2,774 of CAISPW010000443.1, forward strand.
ACCAGGCGCGCACAAATCGTGAAGATAATAATCCCAAAGCCGACACTGCCAGTCGTCGTGCTAAACCAGAGCAGGATCTGCTCAAGCAAGCCAACAAATGCGGACCAGATTCCACCCATAGTCGAAGCCTCTAGCGCTAGTGGCTGGGAATTGGCGGCTCCCCAGTGGATGCTACCGACGTACCTGGGGCCGGGGCAGATCGCCAGATCTGCGCCCGACGCAACAATCCCTCAACGGTCTCCTGGATCACCGCAAATGGAGTGTTGATCACGTCTGCGCTACGAACCAGAAACACAAGATCGTAGCCGGGGGCGATGTGAGGGAGGGCGAGCCGCACGGACTCGCGGATGCGCCGCTTCGCCCGATTACGTCGTACCGCTATCCCGATCTGCTTACCGACCACAAACCCGCATCGGGTACGCATGCGGCGACCGGCGACAACCGTGAGCAGCAGGAGCGGGGTGGAGAACGTGCGGCCCTCGCGCCGGGCGCGCCGGAACTGGTCGGGCCGACGCAGCCGGTGGGCGCGCTTCATAGGGCACCGGACGGGACACAGGGGTGTTGTTACGCCAGCCAGCGCGCGCACCCCGTGCCCCGCAATAGTCTAACGGTGGCCGCCACGGACACCACGGCGCTCGTTGCTCACGGACAGCTTCCAGCGCCCCTTCATGCGGCGACGGCGCAGCACCTCGCGCCCGTCCTTCGTCTCCATCCGTGACAGGAAGCCGTGTTTGCGGCGGCGGGGGATCCGCTTCGGCTGCCAGGTTCGCTTCGGCATCTCTATGCTCCTCGTGCGCGCAATAAACGCGCTTCAATAGCGCTTCGTAGGCAAACTCGCACCATTATACCTGTCGCGCTCCAACAGTGTCAAATCCACAATGCAGCGCGCACAGGGCTGGTGCAACCTCACCTCCCGATGGAGGGTGGCGTCCCCACGTTCTGTTTTTGTTAGGTTTGGGCGACAGAACCGCCCAGACCCAACAAAAGGCAGGTCTAGGGTGCAATCCCAGGGCCGTTGCACCCGCCATGGCATGCCGCGCACCGGCTCCAAAAAACACATGGGGGCGGCAAAGCCGCCCCCATAGACACAAGGGAGCGTTTACTCCCTTGAACACCGCTGACTACTCGTCGTGCCCAACCTGCTGTAGCGTGCGCCGGATCGCATCACGCTGGCGGCGGTCGCCGCCCTCCGTCTCCTCAACCTCCTCGTCCGCATCAGGGCGATCCTTCTTGCGGTCGCGCCGGACGTTCGAGGGGCTGCCGTACTTGCTCAGCAGATCCGCGAGGGTCGCATCGCCGACAAACTCCTCGGCAACTTCCTCCGTGCTGTAGGTCTCGGGAACCGTTGGCTGCGCCGAGGTACGGCGGCGATCCCGCCCGCGATCTCCCCGGTCGCTCCCACCCCGTCCCTCGCGGGCGGCGGCGGCGGCGGCGGCGAAGCGGGGCGCGGCACCGGGGCCGGTGCGGGGGATAACCTGGCTCGGGGTCTCATCCTCGTAGTTGGCTGTGGGCTCCGTATCATCGAGGCGCATCGTCAGGCTGATCCGCTTGCTCTGCTGATCGACCTCCAGCACCCTGACCGTGACCTTATCGCCAACCTTGACGACATCCTCCACCTTGCCGACACGGCTTGCCGAGAGCGCCGAGATATGCACCAGGCCATCGCGCCCGACGCCGATGTCTACAAAGGCGCCGAAGGGGGCCAGGCCGCTCACCGTGCCATCAAGCACCTGGCCCGGCTCAAGACCCTGCATGCGCTGGGTGCGCATCGCGCGGCGCAGGCTCAGGCTGATCCGGGTGCCCTCGGGGTCGATCTCAAGGATCTTGAAGTTAAACTGCTCGCCGACCTTCACGGCATCCTCGGGCTTCTCGACCCGGCCCTCGGCCAGCTCGGAGACGTGGATGAGTCCGTCCTTGCCCACGCCGATATCGGCGAAGGCCCCGAACGGCGCGAAGCCGGTGATCGTCCCCTCGACCACATCGCCCACCCTTAGGGATGTGATCCGATCCTTATCAACCTCGGCACGCTTGGGCCGACCGCGACTGCGGCTGCCCTCGCTGCGCTCCTGCGAGCGCATCGTCAGGCTGATCCTACGCGCGTCGGGGTCGATGCTCTTCACCCGCACCGCGACCGTGTCGCCGATCTGCACCAGATCCGACGGCGTATCGATCCGAGTGTCGCTCATCTCCGAGATGTGGACAAGGCCATCGCGGCCAACTCCGACATCGACGAAGATCCCGTAGAGCGCAATTGACGTGACCCGGCCATCGAGCTCCATACCGGCCTGAAGATCCTTCAGGCGTCGCGGGCGCCCGCCCTCATCCGCAACCGGCGTGAAGCTGGCACCCTCAGCACCGGCCTCCTGAGCTTCAACCGCTTCCTCCCCCGCCTCGGCGACAGCCACCGAAACGTCCGACATCTCCGACTCCGCCGTGATGGCGGGTGCCTGAGTTTCAGTCTCAGGGGTAGGCTGTGCCGTAGCCTCCTCCGCCGCGGGCTCCGGCGTAGTGGCATCGGCCTGAGCCGCCGGAGCGTTAGCTGCGCTGAGCAGCGTGTCAAGCAGCTCGCTCTCAGCGACTTCATCCCTACGTACCTGATCGGTCATCTCCTGGATCCCTCCTGCGTTGATGGACAAGCCTGCCTGTTCCTGTTACATCTGCATCTGCCGGCGAACGGCCTGCACTAGGCCGTCATCGTGCAGATCTTCGAGCCGATAGTAGCGCCCCTGAAGGTGTTCGGACAGCCGCCGTGATAGCCCCCGCTCGAAGTTCGGGTGCTCGGTATCGATCACGATAGCGCGGATATGGCGCGAGGCGATCAGATCGGCGATTGCATATGCCTCTTGCTGTGGCGGTGCGTTGCCGATGGAGACATTTGCCTGTCCATCGGTGAGCAGCACCATCAGCGGGACAATCTCGTCATCCTGACGGCGCGCGCGATCAAGCAGCTCATACGCCGTAAGCATGCCGCGCGCGAGGGGCGTCTTTCCGCCTGTCGGCATCGTCTGTAGCCGCCGCTGTGCCAGCTCAACGCTGGTGGTGAGCGGCAGCAGCACCCGTGCGTAGTCGCGCTGGAAGCTCACGAGGCCGACCTGATCGCGGCGCTGGTAGGCGTCGCGCAGCAGCGAGAGAACCGCCGCCTTGGTGGCCTGCATGCGCTCCTCTGCGGCCATGCTCCAGCTCGCGTCAACCACAAAGCAGACGGCGTTGCGCGTGCGGCGCACCCGCACCTTCTGGCGCAGGTCGTTCCGCGTGATCATCATTTTGAGCTGGCGGCGATGTGCGGCGTGAGGCTGATGCACGAGCTCGGCACGCCGCTTGCGCTGGTAGATCGCGGCCACGCGCAGCGTTGCGTCGAGGGCCAGATCGGTGACGCGCGGGACAATCTGGCTGGTAATATAGCGGCCCTGCTTGCGCGTCGTGCGGGTGCGCGAGCGCTTGCCGGGCGAGCGGCGCTGCATCCGGTCGGTGGCACCCTCTAGGCGGCGCGTGCGGAATATCTGGTCGGCATCGATCTGCGTGCCGCCCGTATGCTTGTCGCCCGTCACCTGGCTTTCGCCGTTGCCCGCGCTGCCGATGGGGGTCACGCTGCCGCTCCCTGAGCTGTTGTCATTATCATCACCACTCGCGCCAACCTCGCTTTTTGCGCCTACCTCAGGCTTTTTTTTTACGTCGTTGCCTGACGTGGCCTCGGCGGGTTTCCCGCTGCGCTCAAGGATCTGGGCGATGCGCTGCTCGTCCACCTTGATCTCGGCGAAGGGCTGGCGGCGCATCCGGTGGGGCAGGGCCAGCTCGGCGGCGAGGCGGATATCTTCGGCACTCAGGGTGAGCCGACCGCTCCACGCCGCGTGGGTGCGGGCCGTCTCCAGGATGGTCAGGTCGGCGCGGTGGCCATCGACGCCTAGCTCAAGGCAAAGCCCGGCCACGGCGGCCATATCGGGCGTCTCGACGCGCACCTTGGTCAGCAAGTCGCGGGCCACCGCGATCCGGCTGGCGAGATCGCTCTCGCTGTCCTGCCACTGCGCCATAAAGACCTGCGGGTCGGCCTCGTAGGCCATGCGCCGCTCGATCACCGCCACGCGCGAGGCGATATCCGCGAGGCCAACCACCTCGACCGCGAGGCCGAAGCGGTCGAGCAGTTGCGGGCGCAGCTCGCCCTCCTCGGGGTTCATCGTGCCGACCAGGATGAACCGTGATGGGTGCGAGATGCTCACGCCCTCGCGCTCGACTGTGTTCACGCCCATCGCGGCGGCGTCCAACAGGATATCGACGAGGTGATCGTCGAGCAGGTTGACCTCGTCAACGTACAGCAGGCCACGGTTGACCTGAGCGAGCAGGCCCGGCTCGAAGCGGCGCAGCCCTTCGGTGATCGCGTGCTCAAGGTCGAGCGACCCGACGACGCGATCCTCCGACGCGGACACCGGCAGCTCGACCAGACGGGTCGGCCGATCAAACGTCGGCAACTCGGCACCGGCGGGGCGGGCCTGGCAGTGCGCGCAGAGTCCGGCGGGGCGATCAGGCAGGCAGCTGTAGGGGCATTCGGCGACGACCGTAATCGAGGGGAGGAGGCGGGCGAGGCCGCGCACAGCCGTAGACTTAGCCGTGCCCTTCTCGCCGCGGATGAGGACGCCGCCAACTCGTGAGTTGACCGCATTGAGGACGAGCGCACGCTTAAGCCGCTCTTGGCCGACAATCGCGGTAAATGGATAAACTGGGCGCAGTACCGAAGTGCTCACAACAATAAAAATCTTCCAGCTCGTAACGAGCCAGAAGCACTAGCAGCAGCGCCGTGATCCGATGTGGCGTTTCGACTACGCAATGCCGACAGGAACCGACATAACACGGCTGTTGCCCGCGCGTTAGGAGCATAGAATCGCGATAGATGTTCACGACCGCGTTATTGTCGCACAAAGCCTAGCAAAAGTCAAATCTCACCTATCAGTTCTTTATCAGTCGTCAGATGCGGCCCCTCCGCCATGGCCCAGGACAGCTATGCTATAATCTGATGCTGACCATCATTCAATACAATACATCACCATCACCTGCTATCACCTACCCACATTTTCACCTCTGGAGTATACCCGTGGGCTTTAACCCGATAAACTCGCTGTTCGGTGCCTTCAGCCGCGATCTCGGGATCGACCTGGGCACCGCCAACACCCTTGTCCACGTGCGTGGCAAAGGGATTGTGATCAGCGAGCCATCCGTCGTGGCAATCGACCGGAAGACGAAGCAGGTTCACGCCGTAGGCGCTGAGGCGAAGGCGATGGTCGGCAAGACGCCGGCGAATATCATCGCCGTGCGGCCGCTTAAAGATGGCGTGATCGCTGACTTTGACGTGGTTGAGAAGATGCTGGCCTACTTCATTCGGAAGGCCCACACCTACTCATCGGTGCGCCTGATGGATCCGCGCCCACGGGTGATTGTCGGTGTGCCCTCGGGCGTCACCGAGGTGGAGAAGCGGGCCGCCCGCGACGCCACGCTGAACGCGAAGGCCCGCGAGGCGTATGTGGTTGAGGAACCCATGGCTGCCGCGATTGGGGCTGGCCTGCCGGTCGAGGAGCCGATGGGTTCAATGATCGTCGATATCGGCGGCGGCACGACGGAGGTGGCGGTGATCTCCCTGGGCGGGATCGTGATCAATCACTCGATCCGCACTGCCGGTGACGAGATCGATGAGGCGATCATCCAGTTTGCCCGCCGCGAGTATAACCTGCTGATCGGCGAGCGCATGGCGGAGAAGGCCAAGATCGCCGCCGGATCGGCCTACCCGCTCGATGAGGAGATCAAGGTGGTGCTGCGCGGGCGCGACCTGCTCACCGGCCTGCCTAAGGCCGTGGAGGTGAGCAGCGTCGAGATCCGCGAGGGTATCGCCGGGCCGATCAACGCGATCGTCGCCGAGGTGCGCGCCGCCCTGGAGGAGACCCCCCCCGAGCTGGTGGCCGATGTGATGGAACACGGGATCACCCTGGCGGGTGGCGGCTCGCTGCTTCACGGCCTCGATAAGCGCATCGCCGCCGAGACGCGCATGCCCGTCCACATCGCTGAGGACCCGCTCTCGTGCGTGGCCCGTGGTGCCGGCAAGATGGTCGAGAATTTTGAGAATAAGGTCTACCAGGGCATTCTCCTTCGTACCCAGAGCAGCCGACGGGCGAAACTATAAGATTGAAGGTTGAAGGTTGAATGCGCCCTTCAACCTTCAACCTTCAACCTTCAACCTTCAACCTTCAACCTTCAACCTTCAACCTTCAACCTTCAACCTTCAACCTTCAACCTTCAACCTTCAACCTTCAACCTTCAACCTTCAACCTTCAACC
>CAISPW010000444.1 GCA_903887465.1 uncultured Oscillochloris sp.
TTCAAAGCTTTTTTGCTAATGAATAAATCCTAATTGGAGATCAAAGTGAAATTTATGCGCCCGTGTGCGCTCATCCATGTCGTCGTCGTCGTTGCCGTCGTCGTCGTCGTCGTTGTCGTCGTTGTCACGACATGACCATACCGCCGTCAATCGCGAAGGTCTGCCCGGTGATGTAGGCGGCGGAGTCAGAGGCGAGGAAGCAGGCCAGGGCGGCGACCTCCTCGGGTTGGCCGAGGCGACCGAGGGGGATGTTCTCTAGGATGGCCTTGCGGGCCGCGTCGTCGAGGACGCTGGTCATCTCGGTGTCGATGAAGCCGGGGGCGATGGCATTGACCGTGATATTGCGCGGGGCCATTTCGCGGGCGGTGGATTTGGTGAAACCAATGATCCCGGCCTTGGCGGCGGCGTAGTTGGCCTGGCCAGCGTTACCAATCAGGCCGATCACCGAGCTGATGTTGATGATCCGCCCGCCGCGCTGCTTGCTCATGGGCCGAAACGCGGCCTTGGTGCAGAGGAAGACCCCGCGCAGGTTGGTGGTGATCACCTGGTCGAAGTCATCCTCTTTCATCCGCAGGAGCAGGGTATCGCGGGTGATCCCGGCGTTGTTCACCAGGACATCGAGCCGCCCGTAGGCGGCGAGGGTGGCCTTGAAGAGGCGCTCCACATCGGCGGCCTGGCCCACATCGGCCTGGATGGCCTGGGCGCTGCCGCCGGCCTCCGTGATCGCGGCCACGGTATCCTCGGCGGCGGCGCTGTTGCCACGGTAGTTGATCACCGTTGTCGCACCGGCGGCGGCCAGGGCGAGGGCGATGGCCCGACCGATGCCGCGACCGCCCCCGGTGACGAGGGCCACGCGGCCCGTGAGGTCAATCTTCATAGGTAATCCATGCATGGGCCGAAGCATGGATCTTGGCGCGGAGCGCCAGGATCCATGCTTCGGTCCTACGATTCGGCCATATCAAACAATGTTTGCCCGTCGATGGCGACGATGTTGCGCCGGTTAGCGGCCGCCTTGAGGGCGTCGGGGGTGAACTCAGTCGAGGTAATCACCAGGCCCTTGGTGATCGCACGGCGGCGCATATCCTGGATCAGGCTCTCTAGGGTGCCGGGGCGCACCTTATCGGCGACGGAGATCCGCATCAGGTAGAGGTCGCCCTGGTAGGTCATCTCGATGTCGAGGTGCTTGTCCTTATCGATGAAGCGGTAGTCCTTAAACTCGAAGCCCTTCTTTTTGTAGACCGCCGAGATGTAGGATCCGAGCTGGGGCAACGAGAGGCCGCGCAGGTCGTCGAGGGTGCGGATCACGCCGGGGCGCTCCAGGCGACCCCCACGGTCATCAACCTCGCGGCTCAGATCGCGGTTGCGCTGCTCGGTGCGTCCGGCCATCACGGTGCCAAAGGCGGGAAAGGGGATGAGGGCGAAGATCGAGAAGGTGAAGTAGTAGACGAGCAGCGAGCCAAAGGTCGCCAGTTGCGCAGGCTGCTCAGCGCTTGGGGCGGGCAGCATCGGCATCGGGACAATGCCGGAGCTGCCGAGGAATCCGTAGGCCATCACTGCGATCAGGCCAAAGAGGAATCCGGCGATGCCGAGGATGAGCCCGTGAGCCAGGTAGTCCCCTTTGACACGCTTGCCGAGGTAGAGTCCGGCCATCACTGGGACGACCCCAGCGAGTACCTGGACGATGCCGTTGGCCAGGAAGAGCCCGCACCAAGCCACCGCCATCGCCAGGGCGATCAGCAGGGTCTCGCCCCAGCGCACGTGGGAAAGGGAGGTGATTGCGCGCCGGATCAGTGGCGGGCGCGGCGCGGCGGGGTCTTTTTCGCCGCGCTGCTCGGGGGTGGTGTCCACACTCATGCTACAGAGGCTCCGTGATACGTGATATGTGATGGCGTGATGCGTGACCCGTCACACGGGTCACGCATCACGCCATCACGAGTCAGAACTGTCCAGCAACTCATCGACCGCCTCGCGCAGCTTACCGATGTCGGCGAAGGAGCGGTAGACGGAGGCGAAGCGGATATAGGCCACCTCGTCGAGCTCGCGCAGGCGGCGCATCACCTCGTCGCCGATCACGTGCGTGCTGATCTCCTGGTCGTCGGTGGCCATCATGGCCGCCTCGACATCGTTGACCAGCAACTCCATCTGCTGCACCGAGATCGGACGGCGGTAGCAGGCGGTACGTACGCCGCGCATAATCTTCTCGCGGTCGTAGGGCTCGCGCTTGCCATCCTTCTTCACCACGGTCAGGCTGACGGATTCGATGCGCTCGTAGGTGGTAAAGCGACGTCCGCAGCTGCGGCACTTGCGGCGCCGCCGGATCAGCTCGCCGTCGTTCAGCTTGCGCGAGTCGAGAACGTCGGTTTCCTGATTCAGGCAGAAGGGGCAGCGCATAGCGTCCTGAGGTGAAAATAGCCGATAGCCGATAGCCGATAGAGCGGCGGTTTTCATCGCGGTGTTGTGCGCCCCGCGCATGGGGGTCTATCGAGGGATTGATTCTGCGGCATTATAACATAGGCGGTAGGGGCGAATCCGTGACCCAGGCGCTCTGCACCTGGGCCACGGATTCGCCCCTACCGCGCCGCGACGATCTCGACGGAGCGACCGAATGCCCGCTTCATCAGGCCCGCGCGACGGTTGGCGTCCCAGATCTCGACGGTAGAATCGCCGTCGGCGTGGACAATAATACGCAGCGGATCCTCGGCGGGGTTGACCGTGACGGCGCGCACCACCTGGCTTTTGCTGCGCTCCAGGTATTCGGCGAGGCGCAGGAGGGCGCTGAGGCGGGCGACGCGCAGTTCATCGTCGGGCTGGAGGATCTGGGCGAACTCGGACAGGTCGGCCTGGCCTTTGCGGTGGTTGCGCACGAGGCTGGCCATAATGACGATCTCGCGGTGGGAGAATCCCAGCATTGTGGCGTTGAAGACCAGGTAGGCCGAGTGCTTGTGGTGATCGTAGTAACCCACCTGCACGCCGATATCGTGGATGGTGGCGGCGTAGCCGAGCAGTTCGCGCTCCCAGGCACCGTAGAGGTGCAGCGGGGCGAGTTGGTCGAACAGCGACAGGCAGAGTTCGGCCACCCTGGCGCAGTGGTTGTGTTCATACTCGTGCAGGCGGGCCAGGTTCAGCACGCTGAACTCGCGCTGGTTCGGCAGGATAGGCGGGTCGGTCGGGCTGAGGAAGTGCTGGTAGAACAGCCCCTCGCGGACGCCCTGGCCGCTGACCAGCAACTCGCTGAACCCGCCCTGCTCCATGAGTTGGTCGACGATCACCGCGCCGGCCACCGTAACATCGGCGCGGTCAGATTTGAGGCCAGGGAGAGACTCGCGCTCGCGGCGGCTGCGCCCGGCCAGTTGGTCGACGATGCCGGCTACGGCAGTGCGCGAGAGGATGTAGCCGTGGACGCGGTCGAGGGGATAGCTGCGCTGCTTCTGGTCGATGCGGGCCAGCGTGCGGATTGTGCCGCCCATCCCGGCGAGCTGGAATCCGGCCCCGGCGCGCACCCAGTCCAGGTCGGCGAAGGCGCGGCGGGCACCCTCGCGCAGGTTGCGCATATCGCTCTTGCTGATCGGGTCGGAGGTGACATAACGCTCGGTGAAGCGCAGCACGCCAGCCTGGGCCGAGAAGCTGCGCAGGAGCCGCCGGTTGCGCACGGCGCAGACCTGGGTGGATCCGCCGCCGGTATCGAAGATATAGCCATCGTTGAGCGCGAGGGCGTTGATTGTGCCGAGGTAGCCGAAGTACGCTTCCTCCTCGGTACTGATGATGCGCAGGTCGATGCTGGTGGATCGGCGCAGAGCCTGCCAGAACGCCTCCTGGTTTTTGGCCTCGCGGATGGCGCTGGTGCCGACGGCGATGATCTGCTCAACCCCGGTGTTGTGGCAGAAGCGCTCGAACATCGAGAGCGCCTCGATGGCGCGGGAGATCGGACGGGCCTGGAGGGTGCGGCTGTCGCCCACACCCTCGGCGAGGCGCACCGTCTCGCTGACCTCATCGGTGAGCCGAAAGCAGCTCCCTAGCTCGTAGGTCATCACGATCAGGCGGGTGGTATTTGATCCGAGGTCGATGACGCCGATTTTGCGCATGGGTCTGTTGTACCCTGTGATGATGCGTGCCCGAGGGAGGGGCGCAGCGCGATGCGCCCCTACGGGGCCACTGGGCTGGCCAACACGTCCCTGATGATCCCCACGACTGTCTCCAGATCTTCGTAGGAGACGACCAGGGGTGGGAGCAGGCGCAGGACGGTGGGGCCGGCGGGCAGGGCCAGGACGCCGCGCTCCATCAGGGCGGCGAGGTAGGGCTGGACGCGATTCTTCAGCTCCAGGCCGACGAGCAGGCCGAGGCCGCGCACCTCGCGCACGACGGGCAGCTTGAGGGCGACGAGCTGCGCGATCAGCCATGCCCCCTTTTCGGCGGCCTGGCGCGGGATGTCGTCCTGGATGTAGCTGCGCAGGGCGGCGCGGGCGGCGGCGCAGAGTAGCGGGTTGCCGCCGAAGGTGCTGCCGTGGGATCCGCCAGCCAGGGCACCGTGGCGGGCGTGGATGGCCACCGCGCCCATGGGCAGTCCGGCGGCGATGCTCTTGGCCAGGATAAGGATGTCGGGCACGACGCCGCTGTGTTCGCAGGCGAAGAGCCGGCCAGTGCGCCCGAAGCCGGTCTGCACCTCGTCGAGCAGCAGCAGGGCACCGCGCTCGTCGCAGATCCGGCGGGCGGCCTCCAGGTAGCCGGCCGGGGCCGGGCGCACGCCGCCTTCGCCCTGTACCGGCTCCAGCAGCACCGCCGCCGTCTGTGCGCCCACCGCCTCGGCCAGATCCTCAGCGTCGCCGTAGGGCACGTGGGCGAACTCGGGCACCAGGGGCAGGAAGGGCTCGCGGTACTTGGGCTCCCAGGTCGCGCTAAGCGCACCCATGGTACGACCGTGAAAGGCGCGCTTGGTGGCGATGATCTGCGTGCGTCTGCTGAGCATGCGCGCGAACTTGAGCCCGGCCTCGATGGCCTCGGCTCCGCTGTTGCAGAGAAAGATCCGCGCCGGGAAGGGGAGGGCTGCGGCCAGTTCCTGGAGGTAGGCGGCCCGCTCATCGTTGTGGAAGATCTCGGGGCAACTCATCAGGCGGGCGGCCTGGGCTTGGACGGCGGCCACTATGGCCGGGTGGCTGTGGCCCAGGTTCGCCGCGCCCTGGCCGCCCACGCAGTCGATAAATACGCGCCCCTCGGCGTCGTAGAGCCGGGCACCCTCGCCGCGCACGATGGCGACCTGGCGCTTCGGGTAGAGTCCGGAGGTGAACTGCTGCTCCGCAGCGATGATAGCTTCGCTTGACATAATCAACTCGCATAAAGAAGGGAGTTCTCAAGGGAGGGTTTCCCTCCCTCGGCCCTCCCAGCGGCAAGTATACCATGGGGCGCAGCAAAACAGCGGCGGGCGCGCAGCTTTCGCCACGCGCCCGCCGCAGTAAGGAGGGATGCTATGCTCGCCACCGCTTGCCCGATTCCCCATATCAGGCATCCGCTGACCGTACCATCGTAGCCTGCCCCGATAAAATCGCTATGAGGGCGAGCTAAAGCGATGATGAGAGTTCTGCCGACGGCCCGTGCGTAGCTGACGTAAGGATCGCGCTGAGAACCGAGTAGGTCTGCTCAGGGGACGCCTTGCGCGCCAGGGCGTGGGTAATGTCGGGGGATGCGGGCGCGGCCCCGTCGTGGATCAGGATGACCTGAATATCTGCCGTATGTTCGTGGGCGCGCCGGGCGAGATCCTCGCCGCTGCCCTCAGCGCGGCGCAGAAAGGTCGCCTCAGTGATCAGCAGCCGCACTCGGCGCTGGGTCACGTAGCGCAGGGCCTGACTGGCCGAGAAGGTGAGCAGCAGGTCGTAGTCCCAGCCGACGATCGCACGCAGGTGCTGCTGGATATCAAACATCCATGCTGGGTCGGCTCCAGCGAGGATGATGGTCGGGTACTGCTGGATATCGCTCATTGATACCTTCCTCTAGGTCAGCAAGTCGTGGATGTTCAGCATACGCCGAACATGGCTGCACGTCAACCACCGTTGCGTTGGGGAATTGGCGGTTGCAACGTCGCTGGGGCTGCGCTTTTTGTGGATGTTTGGCGGCTTTGCCGCCAAACATCCACAAAAAAAGATCTCTTGGGGGTGGCGACGCGGGCGCAGATGCCACCGCCCTGGAACCCGCCCCTACTCTTGTGCCGCCCATGCCTGGGTGATCCGGTCGAGGATGGTCGCGATGATCAGAATCGCCAGGCCCGACTCGATGCCGCGCCCGGTCTGGTTTTTGCCCAGGCCGATGACCGCCTCCAGGCCCAGGCCGGCCCCGCCGACCAGTCCGGCGATGATCACCATGGCCAGGACCATCATGATCATCTGGTTGACGGCGAGCATGATCGCCGGCGTGGCTAGGGGCAACTGCACTCGCAGCAGCAACTGGGCGCGGGTCGCGCCGAATGATCGGGCCGCCTCAACCGTCTCGGTGGGCACTTGGCTGAGGCCGAGTTCGGTGAGCTTGATGCCGGGCGGCACCGCGTAGAGTACGGCGGCGATCAGCCCCGGCACTCGGCCGATGTTCACCAGCATGATCACCGGCACCAGGTAGACAAAGGCCGGCACCGTCTGGAAGAAGGCGAGGATGGGCCGCAGGGCCGCGCGGGCGGCCGGGCTCTGGGCGGAGAGTACCCCCAGAGGCACGGCGATGGCCACGCTGACCAGCACCGTGATCACCACCTGGCTGAGCGTATCCATGCTGGGTACCCACATGCCCAGCATGCCGATCAGCAGCATCCCGCCGGCGCACATGGCGGCCAGACGCCAGCTACCGGCGGCGTAGCCGGCCCCGGCGACGGCCAGGATCACGGCGGGCCAGGGTAGCCAGTCGAGCAGCAGGTTGCGCATGGGGTTGAGCAAGTAGATCGTCAGCGTGTCGCTGAGCGGGCCGGTGCCGATCGGCAGCCCGCCGATCTGGTAGAGGTTGTCGCGTGCCCAGGCGACAGCGGCGTTGGCCGGGCCGCGCAGCGAGATCCGCCAGCCCGCCGGAAAGCCGCCGAGGTGCAGCAGGGCCACGTCGGCCAGCAGGATCAGCAGCAGGAGCAGGGCCGCGTTGATCGGGCGGGCGAAGCGCCGCAGATCCTGGGCGTAGGCCGGGTTCGTCTGGCGTGTGGCAAAGGCGCTGGTTGGCCAGTTCGCCAGAAGGTCACGTCGGCCAGCCTCGGGCGGGGCGGCCAGGTCGATCCGGCCAAGGGCGGCGCTCAGCCGGTCGAGGATGATCGCCAGGGTGACGATCACCAGCCCGGCCTCCAGCGCCTGGCCAACGTTGAGCCGCTGGAGTGCGACTAATACCTCGCGGCCAAGGCCACCCGCGCCGATCATCGCCGCGATCACCACCATGCTCAGGGCCATCATGATCGTCTGGTTCACCCCGGCCATGATCTCCGGTAGGGCCAGGGGCATCTGGACGCGCAACAGCAACTGACGCGGGGTGGCCCCGAAGGCCCGCGCGGCCTCGACCGCTGCCGGGTCGGCATGGCGGATGCCCATGCTCGTCAGGCGGATGATCGGCGGCAGGGCGTAGATCAGCGTGGCCACCACCGCCGGGGCGCGGGCGATCCCGAAGAAGAGCAGCACCGGCGACAGGTAGACGAAGGCCGGCATGGTCTGCATTGCGTCGAGCAGCGGGCGCAGACGGTGCTCGAATGGTGAACTGAGCCCGGCGGCGACACCCAGCGGAATGCCAATCAGCAGGGACAAGCTCACGGCACAGCCCATGAGTGCGAGGGTCTGCATGCTCGGCTCCCAAAGCCCAAACATGCCCGCCAGCAGCAGCCCGCCCACGCAGAGCAGAGCCAGGCGTAGCCCGGCGCCGAGGTAGCCGAGCAGGCCAATGATCGCCAGCACGCTCAGCCAGGAGAGCCCGAGCAGCCCGCCCTCGACTATGCGCAGGCTCCCGTCAATCGCGCCGCGCAGCGGGTCGAATCCGAGTGTAAAGATCGGGTTGCTGGCCCGGCTGGTGATCACCCAGCTCTGGAAGGCGTCGACCGGCTCGCGCAGGCCGAGGTTCCAGCCCTCGGGGAAGCGGCGGGCCTCGGCGGGCCATGCCAGCGCGCTGAGGGTCAGCACGATCAGCAGGGTGGCCCCCACCAGCAGCCGCAGCCGTGCGCGCGGGCCGATCTGGGCCGCAGCAGCTATCGCTGGGGTTTGGCTCGCCATCGTCGCTCCTCATGTTTGGGGCTGCCGCCCCAAAATTCATAGGGAGAGGTGGTTAAATGGGCCAGCGAATCTGGCCCATTCAACCACCTCTGGTTAATTACACAGGGCGCGCAGTACCAGCGCCCGATCCAGGTGGCCACGGGTTATATGCGCCTCGTCCACCACGGCCACCGGCCCGTCGTGGGCCGCCACCACCGGCAACGCCTGCTCAAGCTTGGTCGCCAGGGCCACCGCCGGCCCGTCCGGCCCGGCGGGGGATGGCGCGCAAGGGGCCATGATCGCCCCGGCAGTGAGTACCCGCGCGCGGGGTGCGTCCTTCACGAAGGCGCGCACATAATCATTGTAGGGGCGCAGCACGAGCTCCTCGGGGGTGCCCACTTGCACTAACTGGCCCTGGCGCATGATCGCGATGCGGTCGCCGAGGCGCAGCGCCTCGGCGAAGTCGTGGGTGATGAAGACGCTGGTTTTGCGCAGGCTGCTCTGCAGGCGCAGCAGTTCATCCTGCATCTCGCGGCGGATGAGCGGGTCGAGCGCGCTGAATGGCTCGTCAAACAGCAGGATGGCCGGGTTCACCGCCAGGGCGCGGGCCAGGCCCACCCGCTGCTGCATACCGCCGCTGAGTTGGCGCGGCAGGTGATTGCCCCAGCCGGTCAGCCCGACCAGATCGATCATACGTTCGGCCTGCGCGTGGCGCTCGCGCCGGGCCACCCCGCGCACCTCCAGGCCGTAGGCCACGTTGTCGATCACCCGGCGGTGCGGGAAGAGCCCGAAGTGCTGGAAGACCATGCTCACCGTGTGGCGGCGCAGTTCACGCAGCTCGGCCGCGCCCATCGCGAGGATGTCGCGGCCGTCGATCTGCACCTCGCCGTGGGTCGGCTCGGCCAGCCGCGATAGGCAGCGTACCAGGGTTGACTTGCCGCTGCCCGAGAGCCCCATCACCACAAAGGTCTCACCGCGCTGCACGCGAAACGAGACGCCGCGCACCGCCACCACGTGGTCGGCGTAGCGCCCGGCGTCGGCGGCCCCGGCGTGCAGTGCGGCGTACGCCTCGGTCGGTGCCCGCCCGAAGATCTTCCAGATGTCGCGGCAGATCAGCATGGGCAACTCCTCGGTGGGGGAATGGCCAGGGAGGGCGACGCCCTCCCTGAAATGTTTCCCTATTTCTTCGTCACCCAACTCTGCCAGACATCCTTGTGGGTGTCGATCCATGCCCGCGCGGCCGCCTCGGCGGTCTTGCTCTCCAGATCAACGGCGGCGATCATGCCGATCTGGTCGGCGTTGCGGTAGCTCATGGCCTTGAGCAGCGCATAGGCATCGGGAGCCTTCTCCTTCAGCCCCGACCATACGGCCTTAAAGAGAACATCCTTGGGGTAGTCGCAGCCCACACTGCCAGCCTTGGCATTGGCGTAGCAGGTGTCGCTGTAGTCCGGCAGCACCACCGGGGTCAGTTGGTATTTGGCGTGGACGGAGTGCGGCGTCCAGAAGTAGAACAGCAGCGGAGCCTTGCGGCTGTAGGCAGCGTCGAGGGCCGCCAGCACCGCCTGCTCCGAACCCGACTGCACGACCTGGAGGTTCAGCCCCAGGTTCTTGATGATATCGCCGTCATACTGCACCCAACTCGGGTCGCCGGTGAGGAACTGGCCCTTGTCGCCGGTCTCGGCCGTCTTGAACAGGGCGGCGTCGGCCTTGATGCCCTCCCAGGTGGCGAGTTCGGGGTGCTGTTCAAGCATATAGCTTGGCACATACCAACTGATCTTACCGACCACGCCGAGCGGGCCGAGGTTCTCGACGACCTTCCCGGTGTTGATATACTGCGTGATATGCTCGGCGTGGCCGGAGGGCCAGACCTCCAGGGTGGCGCTCAGGTCGCCGTTGGCGAGGGCGGCCCACTGGGCGTTCTCGTCGATGGTGACGATCTCGACCTTGTAGCCGAGCTGCTCCTCCAGGAGAATCTTGGCGACGTGGACATTCACCGACGATCCGGTCCAGGGGTTCTCGGCGAGCTTGATTGGAATCTTCGGCGCGGCGGCGGGGACGGTCGGGGCGGCGGGGGCACCGGCGCAGGCGGCGAACAGCGTCAGGGCGGCCATGATCACCAGCGGGCGGATGAACCAGCGCGAGCGGGGGGGGGTCATTCATGTCTCCTTGCGCGTAGGGCGAGATCTTGCGGTACATAATAAACTGTGACGGCTCCCAGCGCTACAGACTTCGGCGAGCTCAGTCGAGCCGCTGCTGGGCTTCAAGGGGATGCCGCCCCATCCCACCGAGTCATGGTCGAAGCGGCTGGAGACCCCGTTGCAGAATATTGATCGCCGCATTCTCATCACGATCCATGACCAGCCCGCAATAGGGGCAGGAATGCGTGCGATCCCGCAACGTCTTGACCACCAGTTTGCCGCAGTGCGAACACATCTTGGTCGTATTCCTGGGGTTCACCCGAATCACCTGTCGCCCAGCTTCTTCCGCTTTGGCAACCGTTATGATGGGCGAAGTCGCTACGCCGGTTGGCGATCCGCGCGTGAATCTTCGCCAAGATGCCCTTCTGCTTCGCGTTTTCCGGCCAGTCCTGCGCCAGCTTCGCCGCGTCCTTGCGCTGCTGGACACGTTTCAGATCTGCCTCATCGCGGCGGTAGAACCGGGGGTTATCAATCTTCTTCCCCCTATCCGAGAGGGTCGCAAATGAGGTCAGGCCCACGTCTACGCCCACGCGGGCCGTCGTGAGCGGCAGCGGCTCGGCTTCCGTCTTACACGCGAAGCAGGCGAACCATTTGCCGGTACGCGATCGTGTGAGCGTCACCGTCTTAGGCGTACCCTCCAGGGGGCGGTGCAGGACGATTGCGACCGCGCCCACCATCTTCGAGAGGATGAGGCGCTCACCCTCCAACCGCACGCCATTTCCATACTGCGGATACTTGAACGCTTTACGCATGGAGACAGTATAACACGTTACAGTGTGTTCAGCAAATCCATGCGACTGAAGCTAAAGCCGCTCAAGCGGATGAAGCCCTTCTATCCCAGGGCGAAAGCTCCTCGGTTTTACGGGCTATTTCCATAAACCCCCGCCGCCGCCCTGGCCACCGAGAACAAGGTGCTGGCCCATCCCCACCTCGGCCAATGTCGAGGACCACGTAAGCATGGGCGTGACGGCCGGGCTCAAGGCCCGCCAGATCATCGACAACATGGCCCACATCCTGGCCATCGAGCTAATGGCGGGTGCCCAGGGCGTCGACTTCCGCCGCGAGATCCTCGGCCCGGAGTCTCGTCAGGGGCGCGGTACCGCCGCCGCCTACGCGCTGCTGCGCCGCGACACCCCCTTTATTGAGCGCGACTGCCTGATGTACCCGTACATCGAGCGTACCCGCGAACTAGTCGAGGCGGGCGCCGTCGCGGGTGCCGTCGACGCAGCGCTGGGGGAAACCAGCAACGGGCAACAGGTCTAGACCTGTTGCCCGTTGCTGGTTTCCTGCTCCCGCGATCTTTTTTTACCGTCCCACAGTCGAGGTGGCCGTCTGACTCATTCGGCTAAGGGCCGCTACGGGGCGGGCGAAGGGGAGGTTCTCCACCCCGCTATACTGGCGCAGCAGATGGTAGGTGAGCAGCAGTTGCGTGATCGCCAGCGGGTCGCTGTGGCGGGTCTCGCTCCGGTCGCTGTAGTCGCCGAACTGGTCGCCGCGCAGCGGAGCCAAGTCGGGCAGGTGCTGCCAGATCGCCTGCTCAAGCCGGTCGGCGTGATCCGGCGAGACCGTGCCGTCGATCTCCAAGATATCCACGGGCCGCCCGCCATCGCGGCCGAGTTCTAGCCGCACGCCAGGGCTTTGCCCATCATCTTCGCAGAGATAGGTCAGGTCGGGGTGCGGGATAGTTGGGCGCAGGGTAAGCCGCGCGTTCAGGGTTGGCCCCGCATCTTCAACTGGCACCTCGGGCGGAGGGTAGAACTGCACCACGATGTCGGCCAGGTCGCGCTGGGGACGGATAAACGCCGCCGAGTCGGGTTCACGCTTCTCCATCTCGGCCAGCACCTGCTCGGGCTTGTAGCCACGCTTGGTCACATCCCGCTTGATCTTCCAGACCCGGCGCAGATCCTCGGGCGGGTTAAGGTAGACCTTCACATCGTAGAACTGGCGCATGATCGCGGTAGAGAAGCCCAGCAGACCCTCGACAATCACGAATTCTTTGGGCTGGACATATTCGGGGCGCACAAGAGACCCCGTATCATGGTCGTACACCGGCTTGAGGATGGGCTGGCCGTAGTGCAGCCGCTCCAGATGCAGTTCCATCACATCCAGATAGTTACAGTCTGGGTGCAGGGCGGTAATGCCATTCGCGGCGCGCTCGCGCCGATCGTACTTGTGGTAGTCGTCGGTGCAGACGTGGGTTACCCGGTCGGAACCGAGGAGTTTCACCAGCCCGGAGGTGATCGTCGTCTTTCCGGCGGCGCTGTCGCCCACAATCCCCAGGATAATCGGTCGCTTGCGCATACGCATGATCGCTTTCTCTACTAAACCTGCGCGGTCGGTGGATTTGTCCGACAGAAGTTGCCACCGTGAAGGATTTGAGGTGCCTTCGGCAGAGCCGGATGACGATGATGCTTCAGGTGTCTGGCGCTGCCGTCAAACACCTGAAGAACGACGTCGATCAAGGTCGATCAGGCGGACGTCTCGGCGGCAGAACTGCCGCCACGGAAGACCCGGCTGGCTCGCACATCCTCGACATCGATACGGGCTAGGTCGCTGGCGATAATGCTGCCCCCGGCGCGGATGAGCCGGTTCGCCTGGCGCAGCTTGATCCGATCCAGGGCGTTGCGCACGCTGCGGGCATTCGCGAAGTGCGGCTGCTGCACGCGCTGTTCCAGATACTCACGGAAGGCATCCCGCGAGTTGTCGTCGAAGGCGTACATCTGCTGCCGTACCATCAGTTCAGCGATCTGTACCAACTCGTCCAGGCTGTAGTCTGGGAAATGGACGTGGTGGGCGATCCGTGAATGAAAGCCGGGGTTGGACTGGAAGAAGGTGTCCATCCGCTCTTTGTAGCCGGCCAGGATAACCACGAAGTCGTCGCGCTGGTTCTCCATGGCCGTCAGGAGCATCTCGATCGCCTCCTGCCCGTAGTCGCGCTCGTTCTCGGGCCGATAGAGGTAGTACGCTTCATCAATGAAGAGTACCCCGCCGATCGCCTTCTTGAGGATCTCTTTGGTCTTCGGCGCGGTGTGGCCCACATACTGGCCCACCAGGTCGTCTCGTGAGGCCACCACCAGATGGCCCTTGCGCACATAGCCGAGCGAGTGCAGGATCTTGGCCATACGCATGGCGACGGTCGTCTTGCCGGTGCCAGGGCGTCCGGTGAAGCTCATGTGCAAGGTCGGGCGATCCGTGGACATCTGATGCTGCTCACGCAGGCGCGCCACCAGCAGCATCGCCGCAATCTCGCGGATGCGTGTTTTTACCGGCACCAGCCCGATAAGCTCCTCATTGAGCTTATCGAGCAGGGCCTGGATGTCTGAACTCTGCCATACCTGATCCAGGTCAATCTGCTCGCCCTGGGTCGCTGGGATATCTGTCATGGTGATTATGTGGCCTTAGCCCCGTGGTCGGGTGACGGAGTGCGAACGGATGGTGTAGCGCACCTGGCGGTCGCTCACTTCCTGGCGATCCAGGTAGAAGCCGGGCTCGTCGGCAGGGCGATTGACGATAAACTGGAGCGCGGTGGTCGCCCGACCAAGCGAGCGGTCGTAGCCCGAGATGCGGATGTAGTGTTCCGGGAAGGTGGCCTTGCACTCGGTCAGGGTCTGCATGATCGCCACGGCATCTTTGATGTCGAACATCGGCAGCCCATACATGTCCCAGTAGACATTGCGCGGGTGCGGGTCATCAGTGTACTCAATGGCGATTGGCCAGTCGTTGTTCAGGCAGTACTGGATCTGAGCCTGAATCTGCTCGTCGGTGAAGTCCGGCAAATACGAGAAGGTTCCCTGGGTGATTCGCATAGTGCTAAGCTCCGTATGCTGCTAGAGAAGAACGAGGGGGAGGGCAAGGGAGAGTCACGCTCCCAAAGCCCTCCCTCCCTACTTAGGAGGGGGTCACCACCGCGTCCGGCGTGTCCGTGCTCGCGTAATCGAAGGTGATGTCCTTCCAGATCTCAAGCGCCTTGGCGAGCGACGGCGACCACTTGGCGGCGCGCTCAAGGATCTCCGGCCCCTCGTTCAGGTAGTCGCGGCCCTCGTTGCGCGCCTGGATCATCGCCTCGATGGCGACGCGGTTGGCCGCAGCACCCTCGGCGATGCCGTCCGGGTGGCCAATCGTGCCACCGCCGAACTGCATCACGACATCCTCGCCTAGCAGGTGCAGCAGCTGGTGGATCTGGCCGGCGTGGATGCCGCCCGAGGCCACCGGGAACACGCCCGGCATCGAGCCCCAGTCCTGCTCAAAGTAGAGACCCTGAACCGGGTTGATCGCGACCTTGCTGTCGCGCAGAGTGGAGTAGAAGCCCTGGACGCTGTTCGGGTCGCCTTCCAGCTTGCCGACCACCGTACCGGCGTGGATGTGGTCAACGCCGGAGAGGCGCATCCACTTGCTGATCACGCGGAAGCTGATACCGTGGGTCTTCTGGCGGGTGTAGGTGCTGTGTCCAGCGCGGTGCATGTGCAGGATGACGCTGTTCTTGCGGCACCAGTTGGCCATGCTCTGGATGGCCGTGTAGCCGACGGTCAGGTCAATCATGACGATGATGCTGCCCAGCTCTTTGGCGAACTCAGCGCGCTCGTACATCTGCTCCATCGTGCCGGCGGTGATGTTCAGGTAGTGGCCCTTCACCTCGCCGGTGACGGCCGCAGCCTTGTTGACGGCCTCCATACAGAAGAGGAAGCGGTCGCGCCAGCGCATAAAGGGCTGCGAGTTGATGTTCTCGTCGTCCTTCACGAAGTCGAGGCCACCACGCAGCGCCTCGTACACCACGCGACCGTAGTTGCGGGCGCTCAGGCCAAGCTTGGGTTTGGTGGTGGCACCAATCAGCGGGCGGCCGAACTTGTTCAGGAACTCGCGCTCCATCACGATACCGTGGGGCGGTCCGAGGAAGGTCTTCGTGTAGATCGGCGGGATACGCATATCCTCAAGGCGCAGGCTCTTGATGGCCTTGAAGCCGAACACGTTGCCGATGATGCTCGATGTGAGGTTGGCGATCGAGCCTTCCTCAAACAGGTCAATATCGTAGGCGATATAGGCAATATACTGATCCGTGCCGGGGACCCGGTCTACCCGGTAGGCCTTGGCCTGGAAGTGCTCGTGCGCGGTGAGCCGATCCGTCCACACCACCGTCCACGTGGCGGTGCTGCTCTCGCCGGCCACGGCGGCTGCAGCTTCGATCGGGTCAACCCCCTCCTGCGGCACAATGCGAAACGCGCACAGGATGTCGGTGTCCTTAGGCTGATAATCGGCGTCCCAGTAGCCCATCTCGACGTAAGGGGCTACGCCCGAGGACCATCGGCTCTTCGGCGCGCCGTCGTTCGATCCGGCCATACCTGTATTCTGCTACTTTCTACGTACCCACAAGGTACGCGCTAGAAATTCCTGCTTCATCCCAACATGCCATTCGAGAATGGTCTTACCGTCAGTCCACAGGCCGGGTGTACGTCTCGCCGTAGCTACGACCGAGACGGCCAGTTTGGCACTGACAAGCCGTTTTTCCGTCGTGCGTCGCGTCCTCCGTGACCGACATACGCTCGGCTGTTGTGTATTCCGGTGGCTGGAGGATACGTTTGGGGTCGTTGCAAGGTCTAGGTTATAGCTCCTTAAAGACCGCACAGGAACACGTTTGATGCTTCTCCATTATAATACATTGTTTGCGTTGTGATGAAAATCACCAAGCCGGGGGGGATTCCTCACCCGCGTAGGGGAATAATTTATATAATTTTGACGAATGATGGCCGACGACCGCTGCTGACGTTGGCCAGGTGTTATAATAGGCACGTGATAGATTTCGCCCATAGTCAAGCCGCACTCGACCCTGGCGATGAGCGGGAGTCCCTCCTCCGCCGCGTCGCCGATCTGGAGCAACTCAACGATGCCCTGGCCGCCAGCCAAGAGCAGCTTGAGCGGGTCAGCCGGATTTTTCACGTCACCCACGCCCTAGCGGTAGCCATGCAGTCGTCCGGCGACATCTCCGAGATCCACGAGCGCGTACTCACCCTGATCACCACCGAACTCGGCTACGAGCGCGCCGTCCTGGCGATGCTCGAACCCTACGACGCGGTACTCACCGGCTGGCTCTATAGCACGAGCGGCCCCGGTGCCCAGCTTCAGCAGATGCCGCACACGGCCCGCCTGCCCACCGATAACGAGGACTCGCTGCTGGTGGCGGCCCTGCGCAGCGGCACGCCGCTGCTCGTCACCGATGATCGACCGCCCACCGGCGACCCGCAGATGGACGCGATGCTCGGCCTGTGTGGTTACGTGGTGCTGCCAATCGTGCTGCTTGGCCAGCCGCTCGGCATCCTGATTGTCGATAGCCCGCTGGGCGGGCGGCTGCTCACGGTCGCCGACCGCGATCTGCTCCAGCACGTGGCCAGCCACGCCGCCGTAATGATCGGCGGCATCCAGGTGGTAGTCGGTCGTGCCCAGCGCCTCGCCGTCGAGGAGGAGCGCAACCGGATCGCCCTGGAGATCCACGACACGATCTCGCAGCAGCTCTACGGCATCACCTATACGATTGGTGCCTGCATCCGCCAGCTCCCCGAGCGGCCCGAGGTGGTGCGCGAGCAGTTGCTCTACCTGATGCCCCAGGCCCAGCAGGCGGCCCAGGCTCTGCGCCGGGCGATCTTCGACCTCTGGCCCAACGACCTCGACGCCGCGCGGTTTAAGGATGAACTGGTCGGCTACCTAGAGGAAATCGCGCCGCCGCCCCGACCGCAGCTTTTTCTTCAGGTCGATCTGGCCTTCGATCTCCTCCCCACCCTGATGCGCCGTCAGCTCTACCGCATCGCCCAGGAGGCTCTGAATAATGTGGTCAAACACGCTGCCGCCCGCCAGACGAAGCTCACCTTGCTGCGCCAGACCACCGAGGTGGTCATGCGTATCGCTGATAATGGCCAGGGCTTTGACCCGACCGACGCCCTAGCCGACGGCACCTCACGGGGGAGCTACGGGGTCATCAGCATGCGCGAGCGTGCGGAGGCGCTCGGTGGCCAGCTTCGCATCGATAGCGCAATCGGTGCGGGTACGACGATCACGGTGACGCTGCCGCTACGCTAAATCGAGCCCAGGCACACCTCCTGCAGACATATATGGTGATGCTATGATCCGTGTTCTGATAGTGGACGACCACGCCGTCGTGCGCCGTGGCCTTCAGAGTATGCTCGACCTGGAGGCGGATATTCAGGTGGTGGATGACGCCGACAGCGGCCTGTCGGCGGTGGAGAAGGCCCGCGCCCTCAGCCCTGGCGTGGTGCTGCTTGACTTGAAAATGCCTGGGATGGGCGGTGCCCTGGCATGTCGCGCGATCAAGGCGATCTCTCCACACTCGCGAGTCCTCATCCTCACCGGCGTGGACTCCGAGCAGGAGGTGATGACCGCCCTTGAACACGGGGCCGACGGCTATGTACTCAAGGACGCCCCCGCCGACGAATTGCTCCACGCCATCCGCGTGATCGCCAGCGGCCAGGCATACCTCCAGCCCAGCATCACCCGCCGCGTCCTGCGGCGTCTGTCTGCCACCAGCGCACCCCAGCCCGCCCTGCTGCCGCCCCAACTCACCCCCCGCGAACTCGATGTGCTGCGCCTCATGGCCACCAGCCGCTCGAATAAAGAGATCGCCGAGTCCCTCACCGTCACGGAGGAGACGGTACGCTCGCATATCAAGAGCATCCTGGGCAAGCTGCACCAGCCCAACCGGATGCAAGCGGTGCTGGCCGCCCTGCGCCTCGGGATCATCGTCCTCGATTGACCAAACTGTCAACAACTAAGGTATGATTATACGTAGACATCTGTTATAGCTCCGTAGTACGATGGGTACCACTTCCCTAACATGATGAACCGTATAGAGGTCGCGCCCATGGTTGAGACATCATCGGTGCTGTTTTCGACCGATCAGAGAGGACCTGCTACGCCACAACTCACCCCTGAAGATACCCTGCGCAATACCCTGCTCAACGCCTACGGTGGGCAGTGCGCGATCACCGGCTGTGCCGTCGCCGAGGCTCTCCAGGTCGTGCTGATTGACTCGAATGGCCCAGTCGAGAGCGTCAACGCCATCCTGCTGCGCGCCGATCTCGCGCGCCTCTTCAGCGCTGGCCTGATCGCGGTTGATGCGATTCGCCTCAAGGTGAGCCTCGCCGCTGAGATTGCCGAGGCGCCAGACTACGCCGCCCTGTCCGATGCCATCTTGCGCCAGCCCGTACGCATCGCCATGCGCTGCAGCCGTCAGATCCTCGACGCCCACTATCGGCGCTTCCTGCTGCGCCAGCACGCCGCCGCCGCGCGTCGGGTTGCGACCGACCCGGCCATACTTCCCGCGACCCCGCGCCCAACGCTGCGTCGCACCCTGGCCGTCAAAAGCTGGGTGAACAGCGTGGCCTATAGCCCCGACAGCACACTCATCGCGACGGGGTCTTGGGACGGCGTGGCGCGTATCTGGCGCGCCGATGATGGCTACCTGCTCCACACGCTTCAGGCCGACCTCGGCGAGGTCAACGGCATCAGCTTCAGCCCCGACGGGCGCTGGCTCGCCGCTGCCGGGCGTAACCAGGTTGTTCAGATCTGGCGGATGAGCGACGCCGTCGCCATGGATCCGCTGCGGGGAGTGGATGGCCACAGCGGCTCGGTGTTCAGCGTCAGCTTCAGCCCCGATAGCGCCACCATCGCCAGCGGCAGTTGGGATCATAGCGTTTGCATTTGGCGGATCGGGGAAGGGCGTCCCATCCGCCGTCTGGCCGACCATCGCGGCGCGGTGAACAGCGTGAGCTTTAGCCCGTCCGGGCGGATGATCGCCACTGGGAGCCACGACCGCCAGGTGCGGATCTGGCGGGTCGCCGACGGCGTCCTCCTGAATACGCTTCATGGGCACAGCGATGCGATCTTTAGCGTGGCCTTTAGCCCCGACGGACGTATTTTGGCCAGCGCAGGCACCGATGGCTCCATCCGCCTCTGGCGTGTGGCCGACGGGATACCGCTCTACACGCTCCAGGCCAACGGCGGCGCGGTGTTCAATGTGGCCTTCAGCCCTGACGGCGAGTACTTGGCCAGCGGCGACTACAGCCGATCAGTGCGGATCTGGCGGGTACACGACGGTGCCCTGCTGCACAGCGTCCCCGCCCACGGCGAGGGTGTCACCTCGCTCGCCTACAGCTCCGACGGCCTCTCTCTGGCCAGCGGCAGCTTCGACGCCTCGCTGAAACTCTGGAGCCTGCACGGCGAGTGACAATCCTCCATAGGTTGTGAAGCGGAGTCGAGCCTTTAGGCGGCGCACTCCGGCTAAAGCCTCGACTCCATGCGACAACTCTCATAGGATTGCTAGCGTAGCGCCTATTGTGGGCCAAAGCTGATGCAACGTCACCTCCCGGTGGGGGTGCGGGGCGGCTTCGCCGCGTGAGATACAACAGAGCGCCCACGATGAGCGCCTTGTTGTACGGCCACACGCGCAGCGTGGTCGCCGCCCGCTACGCGCTGAACTGCCCCGAGAGCTTTGTGCGTACACCGCTACCCGGCTGGCCCAGGGCCGCATGTACGGGTGTGATCAGCCCGGCTATGAGTGTCCGCTTCGCCCATGACTCTGTGGGATGTGCGAAGCTATCCCGGATTATTGAGTAGGCACGGCATATTCACCTCACGCTCAAGAAGCACCGGCAACTCTTGTGGGTATGTCCCCAGTTCCACCAGGCGATTGGCCATAACCAGAGCCTGGAGCGCGTCCTCCCCCCGCACGTGCGGCTCATACTGGTAGCGCACGGAATCACTAAATGAACGCAACTCCTCGACCAGAGGCTCACGACGCTGGATCTTCTGGCGGATCATGCGCCCTTCGCTCACCCCCAGTACCGCCAGTTCGTGTCATGCCTTGTCGCGGCACAGATCGTTTTCGTAGAAGGTGAGATCCTGGGTGAGGTAGTTGGCGACAAACATGCCGCGCTCGCCGATCACGCTCAACTCACGGATTTTGGTGGGGGTGAGCCAATTGATGTCGAGGGTGCCAATCACTCCGCTCTCGAAGTGGAGCAGTGCCGAGAGGACATCTTCGTGGTGGGGGTGGACGTGACGGCTTAGCTCGACATGCATGCGGTTGATCGGCGAGCCAATCAGATAGTTCAGAATGTCCATATCGTGGGTGGCTAGATCGATCACGACACCGACATCCACGATGCGTGCCGGGAAGGGGCCGACGCGGCGGACGGCGATTTGGAAGACGCTGCCCAGCTCCTGACCGTCGAGGCACGCCTTCAGAGCGATGATCGCTGGGTTGAATCGCTCAATATGGCCGACGGTGAGAGACACACCACACCGATGGGCGCGATCAATGAGATCACGGCCCTCGACGACGGTAGCGGCGATGGGCTTCTCGATCAGTAGGGCGACGCCATGATCGATCACCTCGGCGGCTACTCGGTAGTGGTCACGTGTGGGAACAACCACCGACACCAGATCGAGATTCTCGTGAGCCAGCATCGCCCGGCAATCGGTGTAGGCGCGACAGCGGTACATATAGGCGGTCTGCTCGGCAATCGTCTGGTTGGCGTCACTCACCGCCACTAGCTCAACCCCCTCCATACTGGCGTAGACGCGGGCGTGGTTGCGGCCCATACTGCCGACGCCGATCACGGCGGCACGAAGTGTGGCGCTCATACGGTTCCCCCTGTGGAATCATAGATTGCAGATCGTAGGTTGGTCGCAATCTGCAATCTGCAATTGCTAGTACGCTCCGCGCCCGGCGATCACCGTCGGGATGGTGCGGTAGATGATATACAGGTCGAGCCAGATTGAGTGGTTGCGGATGTACTGCATATCGAGGCGAACCCGATCCTCATAGCTGAGGTTGCTACGGCCGCTGATCTGCCAGAGTCCGGTGAGGCCGGGGCGCACGCTGAGTAGGCTGTGTTGCCAGCGACCGAAGTGGGTCAGTTCTTCCCTTGTGAGCATGCGTGGGCCGACGAGGCTCATCTGGCCGAGGATGACATTCATGAGTTGCGGCAGTTCGTCAATGCTCGCGTGACGGAGGAAGACACCGATCGGCGTAATCCGTGGGTCGGCCTTCAGCTTGCCGCTTTCGCATAGCTCCTGGCGCTGCTCGGGGCTGAGTAATGTGTCGCCATCGAGGCGCATGGTGCGGAACTTGAAGGCGTCAAAGCTGCGGTTGCTGGCCCCCATCACCCGACGCCGGTAGATCACTGGCCCACGATCCTCGCGCCAGATGAGCAGGGCGATTATCAGAAAGAATGGGCTGAGGACAATCAAGCCAACCATGGCACCGATGCGGTCGATGAGTGCCTTACCGAAGGCGTGCGGCCCGGTGATGCGGGTCTTATTCAGGGCGAGCAGCGGCACAAAACCCTGCTCGCGTACCTGAACACCGATGGTAAGCAGTTCGAAGAGGCCGGGACTCAGGCGCACGTCAATCTGGTGCAGAGTCTCCATCGCGCCATAGATTGTGGAGAGGCGGTCGCGCACGAGGGCGGTGTCGGCGATGATCACCACGTCTGCAGCATGCTGCTGGATGATTGTCTGGAAGGAGGATACTGAACCGAGGACAGGGGTACCGGGCATCACCTCGCTGCCAGGGCTGAGGTCATCATCAACAAAGCCGATGATCTTGATGCCGGAGCTAGGTGTAGCGCACAACTGCTGGGCCACCGCGATACCCTCAGCGTTTGCGCCGAGTACGATCACCCGCTCAGTGAGATAGCCAGCCCGACGCATGGCGTAGACGAGGCGACGTGCGCTGAAGCGCCAGAGGGTGGTGATCAGCAGAGTGAAGGCCCACGCCATAAGCAGCCAGGCCCGTGCAATCACAAAGTTGGGCAACAGGAATGTGATCATCACCACAAGCAGCACATTGAGCGTGCTACTGTTGAAAATACGTATCGTTTGCGTTCATAAGAACCATTTAGTTTTGTTGCGTTTCATTGCGTTTTGTTTCGTTCGCTGACGTTGCGAAATTCATACAAGTGTGCTATGATGAACCCATCACGGCATCGCTGTGGTGTTGTACCTGCACAAA
>CAISPW010000445.1 GCA_903887465.1 uncultured Oscillochloris sp.
AAACGCAACAAAACTAAATGGTTCTTATGAACGCAAACGATACCGCAAAAATCATCCTGCCAGCCCAAGCGCCCGGCCCGTAAACGGGCGGGCTAGGTTCTACGAAGGCCGCTGAAGCGGCCTCAGGCAGGCCGCTTCAGCGGCCTTCGTAGACCTAGCCTATGGGCTTCAGCCCCCCGGCGGGCGTTGCCCACCGGGCGACAGCGCCTAGCGCGGCATCAGCATGCGCCCGGTGCCGACCTGCTCCAGGCTGCGGGCGAGGTCGCCGGTGCCAGCGAGCATCGCTCCGATCACGCGGTGCGGGATGGCCAGCAGCCGGATCGGCGTGGCGCTGATCACGCTGGCCATTGGGGGCCCGCCGCGCAGCAACTCCAACTCGCCGAAGAATTCTTCTGGCCCAAGCTGGGCCACGATCTGCGGCTTGTCGGACGGGCGCTCAGAATCGAGCCGCACCACCGCCGCCCGCCCTGTCTCGATCAAATAAAAGCGTCCGCTGGCCACGCCCTGGCGCACGATCATGGTGCGCGCCGGGTGATCCACCCGCTCGGCGTGGACGGCCAGATCGCGCAGGGACGTTCGTGGCGCATCGTGAAAAAGCGGGATCCGCTCCAGCAGGCGCACGATCTCGCGCAGGGCCAGCCCCGCGCTGGTGTGGGGCGCGACCTCCTTGAGTGTGCGCTCGATCTCGGTGCCGGGCAGGAAGAGCAGGGTACTCTCGATGGTGGCGCGGTAGGCGCGGCTTGTTACCTGGGCCAGGTCGTCGCCGACCTCGCCGAAGAAGTCGCCTCGGTGAAGCTCGCTCACCAGATCGTCGCCCATCTTCACCGCCACCTCACCGGCCTCAACGATCCACAGGCCCGAGGGCGGCACCCCGGCGGCCAGGAGCAGTTGTCCGGCGGCGGCGCGGCGCGACTCCAGGCTGGCGGACAGATCGTGCAGCTCGCGGTCATCGCAGACCGCGAAGATCTCGACCTGGCGCAGTAGGCGCAGCCGGGCCTCGCGCACATCGCCGAAGGCCCGCGAGAGTTCGCCCGCCCAGGGGGTGTTCGGGAAGATCTGGCGGTTGGACGCCTCGCGCTCGGGCCAGGGCAGCGCGTCGTAGGCGGCACGGATGGCCCGTCGGGCGAAGCTGGCCCCGGCCTGCTCCTCAATCGTCGTCACCGTGTAGCGCAGCACCTCGGCGTAGCGCGCGCCCTGGGTATCGAGCGGGCCACGGGTGAGCGCCGGGCTGATCCGCGCCCGCTCGCGGTCGAGGGTGATGTCCCAGTTGGCGGTGGCGGCCAGCACGTCCATGCGGTCATCGAGCGCCTGGGCGCGCCGGGCGCCGTAGAGATCGTAGAGCAGCCGGTAGCAGCCGGCGTAGCAGTGCTGGAAGGCGCGCTGGATCCGTTCGGCCTCGCTCATGGCCGGCTGGAGCGGCCAGATCAGGCCACGGGTGCTGATCTGGCGCAGGGTGAGGTAGTGGGTACACCAGGCCGCCGCCCACAGGCCCGACGAGAGGGTGAGCGCGGCGATGGCCGGCGGCGTGTTGCGCCAGGCCGGCAGCAGCTCCAGCAGGTAGCTCACGGTCTGCGCGGCGATGCCGAGCCAGAGCAGCAGCCAGCACCAGAGCAGCCGCGAATCGCGCAGGCCGATCAGTTGTGGCAGCAGCAGGGCCAGGGCCACCACGCTCAGGTAGATCGGCGCGGCCTCGATCACCACCCACACCAGGCGCGACCCAGGCTGGGCCGTCTGGATCAGCCCAATCGTGAGGCCGCCAGCCAAAAAGGCCAGGCCCAGCATTACGGCGCTGGCCGCCAGTTCGCCCGGTCGCGACTGGCGCAGGTCCACATCGAGCAGGGCGATGAATCCGGCGAACATGAGCAGCAGGAAGCCGGCGATCCGCATGCTCGCCCAGATCGCGGCGAGTTCTGGCAGCACCAGGTAGCCGCCTAGGGCCAGCAGTTCGATGGCGGTGACGGCGAGGAAGCTGTTGAGCGCCTGGCTCACCTGCGCGCCCCGGTAGTCGGCCTGGAGGGCGAGCTGCGCCGCGAGGGCGGCCAACCAGAGTAGCGGCGCAATGGCGGCGGCCTGGAGTCCGTAGCGTAGGGGCAGCCCGGCCAGAGCCAGGGCCAGGGCCGAGAAGGCCGCGCCTGCGATCAGCGGGCTGCGCCCGTAGCCGCGCCGGGCGACCCACGCGGCGGCGGCGCGCACGAGTCCCCAGGCGGCGACGATCAGGCCGAGGCCGAATGGCACGATCAGCGCCAGGCCAATCACCAGCGCCAGGAGCTTCCCGGCCAGGCTGCCTTCCCATAGCTGGATGATTACGCTGACCAGTTGCCGCTGCCAGAAGAGCGTGGCCAGGATGATAGCCAGGGCGGTGTAGGCCGCCGCGAGCAGGCCGTAGATCGCGAAGAAGTGCTCCTCGGCGCTAAAGTGGGCGCGGCTGCGCAGCTTCTGCCAGAGCGGTCCGCTGATGAAGTCGAGGGCGCGGCGGCGCAGGTTTGGCAGGCGCAGCAGATCGACCAGGATGAAGTAGCCGTCCAGCTCAAGCAGCGGGTTGAAGTTAAACAGGGCGGCCAGGTAGCATGCCACCGCCAGCTTGTAGGCTGCGGCGGCCAGTTGCCCGTCCGGGAGCAGGTAGGCCGCGATGGCGGTCAGGGAACCCACCAGCATATCGCAGAGTGGGCCAGCCAGCGAGACCAGGACGCGGGCGCGCTGGCCGGCCAGCCAGATGTCGCTGGTGTCGACGAAGGCGGCGGGCATGCCGTAGTAGATCATCACCCCGCCGCGCAGCACCCGCCGCCCGCCGTGTTTCACCGCCAGGGCGTGCGCTAGCTCGTGGAGGACAAAGGAGACCAGCAGGGCCGCCCACAGAGTCAGCAGGCTCAGCAGCACATTGTCGGCGCTGAGGACCTGGTAGGAGTCGCCATGGCCGGCCTTCAGGGCGAAGCACGTCAGCCCGGCGATGCTGATCAGGGCGTGGACGGCGGCAAAGGACCAGGTGAAGAGCAGCCGCCCGCCGGCGCGGTAGATCGCCCCCACAAACCCATCAATGCCGTTGATGGCAAAGGTGCGCTCGCGCAGGATGCCCAGCAGTTGCTCGCCTTTGCCCTCGACGCTGCGCGCCTCTTCCTGGCTGCGCAGGCTGCGGTAGACGCCCACCGGCGCGTCGGCCAGAAAGCCGAGGCCGCGCAGGCTCTGCACCAGGTCGGCCACGGGCAAGAGTTGCTTAAAGCGCAGGAACCCGGTGGTCGCCAGTTGGGCGACGTTCTGGGTGCCGTCCATCGCCAGCCAGAGTTCGCGCTCGGACGCCGTGAGCCGCAGGTAGCTGCCGCCAGGGCTGCGCAGCACGGTGAGGCTCTGGCCGCCCTCGCTCACCGTCTCCTCGGCCACGCCGGGGATGCGCCGTGGGCGGTACTGGGCGAAGTCGACCCGGTGGGCCAGCCGCTCCCAGAGATTGACCGAGCTGGTGTCGACCGCCGGGCGGGTGGCGATGCGCCTGGATAGCCCACGGTAGAGGCCGCGCGGGGCGGCGCTGGCAGCAGGCACCTGCACACGCTCCGCCAGGGCGCGCCAAGCTGTAGCGGGGGGTGTCGTCATGGGCGGTTCCTTACTGGACAGATACTCATCTTGCTCTTATCAACGCGGTAGCATAAACAAACCGGGCCATACGTCGTAGAGCGTAGATAGTGACACCATCGTATCATAGGGAACTACGCTATGAATGAGTCTGCGGTACACCTCCAGGGCTGTTGCAAAGTCCCTGCTCAGGGGAAAGCGCACAAATAAGCGAACACCTTTGCGGGTATGATGGGGTATCAAGCATCCAATCACCAGAAAGGTGTTCTGCGTGGATCCTAATCATAGGCACCGTCACGCCGTTTGGGAGCGACCAGACCTTTACCATCGATATCGCCAATGTGTACGCGCAATTCCGAGCGGTGCCCGACCAACGCAAACGCCGTAGGGTACGGTACCCGTTGGCGGTGTTCTTGGCCATTGCACTCCTGGCCAAATTGGCAGGATATAGTCAGGTGCGCGCCATCGCCGAATGGGCCTGGGAGCGGCGCGGCGAATTGGCCGAACGCTTTGGTCTGCCCCGCGCCCGGATGCCGCATCCCACGACGTGGAGCCGGGTGTTTGGCCACGCGGTGGCGGTGGCGACGCGGGAACGGGTGATGGCGGTGCTGGTGGCACCCCCACCAGCGGCGGAGGATCCGCCCCCCGCGAGCCAGCAGATTGCGTTGGATGGCAAGACGTTGCGTGGCACCATCCCCACGGGGAGCAGCCAGGGCGTCCATCTGCTCAGTGCCTATGCCGTCACAACCGGCACGGTACTGGCCCAGGAGGCGGTTGTACCCAAGGAAAATGAGATTGTGGCCGCCCCACGCCTCCTGCGCCGCCTGGATCTGCGCGGAGCGATCATCAGTGGCGATGCGATGTTTGCCCAGCGTACCTTGAGTACCCAGGTGGTGGAAACCCACGGGCACTATTGTTGGATTGCCAAAGAGAACCAGCCGACCTTGCTTGATGACCTGAAACTGCGGTTCAGCCCCCGGATCATCCCCGTGGCCAAGGGGTTCAGCCCGATCCCGCTGGATTTTGTCGTCGTAGAGCCGCATGAGAAAGGGCATGGGCGGCGCGAGTATCGCCGACTGACGAGCAGCAGTCTGCTGGCGGGCTCTCGCGATTGGCCGTATCTAGCGCAAGCCGTCCAGGTGGTACGAATGACGCAGGTCGGTCGGCAGATCCGCCGTGAGGAGCGCTATGGCATTACGAGCGCACCGGCCACCGTTGCATCGGCCCCGCGTCTGATGGAGGTGGTTCGTGGTCACTGGCACATCGAGAATGGGCTGCATTATCGCCGCGATGTGACCCTGCATGAAGACGCCTCCCAGGTACACATGGGGCAGGCCCCCCACGTGCTGGCCATCCTGAATAAATACGGTCTGTGGACTCGCCACACGGGCCGGGCTCACGAATCTTGCGGCACTTCAGCGCTCCATGGCGGCAGCGCTCGACCGTATCCTGTTCCGTGTGTGACGTTGCAACCGCCCTGGTCATGGTGGTCACAAACGTCTCCGCCGTGTGGGCGGCTGTGGTACGATCCGGCATGCCTTCCTCCGCTGCTCAGTGGTTACTGCTAACCTCTACTGTATTAGCATCGGAGGAGGGTCGTTTAAAGTCGCTGACAACTCATGCCTGCACCCGCCAAAACGCCACGATTTGACAAGGGCGCGAAGGTCGTGTATACTCCTCAACGTTGCGAGCGACGAACGGTTTCACTCTTCGGAGGCAAACCCAGACAAGACAGTGTGAACCGAGCTACGGACAATCCAGTCCCCATCTCG
>CAISPW010000446.1 GCA_903887465.1 uncultured Oscillochloris sp.
GAAGCATTCGCCCCAGATATATGCCAACCTCGCCTTGCATCAGGGGCGAATGCTTCGGCCTTACGGTGTAGGGGCGGCCCCGCCGCCTCATACCTCGATTGGGAGAGGAGCATCGGTGGAGCTTCTGCTCGACGGGATCGCCCTCGGCGATGATGTCGCCCTCGATGAGTGGCGGACGGCCGAGCTGTCGTGCCGGCCTCCCGAGGGGGCCACGCTGCGCCTGTGGGCGGGCGAGCTGGCCCTGGAGCCCTTCCTGCGACCGGGCGACCCGGCCTGGCGCTGGCGCTGGCCCGCCCAGGGCGGGGTGGGCGCGTTCGCGCTGCTGCTGCGCGCCGTGTGGCCGGACGGCCGCGCCGAGGAGCTACGGGCCAGCCTGCGGGTGCGCCCGCGCAAGCTTGATGCGGAGCGCTACCGCGCGCTGCTGGACGATATGCAGCGCCTCGGGCGCGAGTTGGTGTTCGCCCTGGGTGGTGCGACCGAACCCGGAGCCTGGCCGGTCGAGGTCGGCGGCGGTCCTCCCGCGCCCGCCGAGGATCTGGCCGGGCTGCTCGGCCCCGACCTCGACCGGTTTCTCTCCGCCGCCGAGCGGATCTCCCGCCGCCCGCCCGAGCGCCTGCGGCCAGGGGTGGCGCTGGTTGATCCTGGCCAAGCCCGCGACCTTTCGGCGCTCGACCGGGCGCGCCTCGACGCCTCTGCATCTGTCGATAAGCATGACGGCGACGTATCCCTCGCCCGGCGGCTGTCCGCCGTGCCCGAGCGACAGCCCGCCGCCAGCCACGACTCTTACGAGAACCGTCTGCTCACGCGCATCCTGGCCCTGCTCGTCCGGCGGGCCGCGCAGCTTGAGGCGCTGCCGGGCCTGCCCGACGCGGCTCGGCAGCGCGCCGCCGCCGTCGGCACGAAGTTACGCGGCCTGCGGGCGGCTCCCCCTTTTGCCGAGGTGGGCACCCTCAGCCAGTTCCTCGGCCCCACTGCGCGCCTCCAGCGTGACCCCGACTACCGCGCGGTCTACCGCATGTGGCAGCAGCTGCGGCGACGCCCGCTGATCCAGTGGGACGCGCCGACGCTGCAGATCCCCATCCAGGATCTGCCCCGGATCTACGAGCGCTGGTGTGCCGCCAGGGTGGCCTTGGCCCTGCTGCGCCTGCCCGGCCTGCACCTGGAATCTCAGCAGATCGCCCGTCAGGACGACCCCGCCGATGATCTGGCCTGGGGCGTATATCTGGCCGAGGGCAGGGCGCTGCTGACTCTGGAAGGCCCGGCGGGCGCGCGGCTGACCCTGCGCTACCAGGCCCGCTACACGCCCGGCGGCGCGGGGCTACGCTCGCTTGATCGCCATACCCGCGTGCCCGATTTGGCCCTGGAGATCACGCCGGTTGGCGGGCCAACGCGGGTGATCGTGCTGGATGCTAAATACCGCCTGGACGCATCCGGCGGTGTGCCCGAGGACGCTCTGGCCGACGCATACAGCTACCTGGGCAGTATCGGGGCCGCCGACGGGGTGCGGGCCGTGACCGCCGTGGCCCTGCTTTATCCCGGTCGGGGGGCCGCTGAGATCTACCCGAGCGGCGCGTCTGCCCTGCCCTTGCTGCCCGGTGATGATGGGGATCTGGCCCTATGGCTAGGACGCGCTATCGGCGCGTCCTAGCCCTAAGAGCATGGCTGGTGCAACGGTTCGTGGATCCGTGCCCCAGACCCGGTTTTTTCGCCGCGTCACCGTCCCCAGGCCATGTCGGCGATGCCCTGGTTGGTGTTGGGCAAGGGCACGGGCGGGCCATCGGCGGTCGCCCAGCGCAGATCTACCGACTTGCTCGCCGTCTCCACGCCCATCGCGGCGCCGCTGCCGTCGGGTGCCCAGAGTACCCGACCAAGGCGGTCGCTAAAGGGCACGCCCAGGGGTGCGGGCGCGGCCTGCGGGGCGGTCAGGTTGGCCATGACGAAGCTCATCGCCCCCGCGCCGGAGGGGTCGCGGCGAACGAGAAAGAAGCGCAGCACGCCGCCCGGTAGCGCCAGGGGTGCCCGCGATAGCACGTCGATCGTCGCCATCGCCATTGTGGCACCGCTGGCCGTATCACCCCGCCAGACAGTTGGCCCCGCCTCCGGCCCAGCTAAGAAGTAGACCGCCGTGCCGTCAGGCGACCATGTGGCCTCGCCGCAGAAGG
This sequence comes from uncultured Oscillochloris sp., assembly GCA_903887465.1. GTDB lineage: Bacteria > Chloroflexota > Chloroflexia > Chloroflexales > Chloroflexaceae > Oscillochloris. Next base: position 2,163 of record CAISPW010000446.1, read on the forward strand.
TCTTTATGCCCGGCGGCAGATCCAGGCGCACCGCGTCGCCGCCGCCGACCGGCATCACCCCCAGGCTGCAGTTGTTGTAGTAGGTCGAGGTAATCTCCATGAGTATGTGCGACCCGTCGGGCGAGGTGGAGAAGGGCCGATAGCCGCTGATCGTGGGCGAGGGGTTGGCGACATTGTCGACCGGGTCGTCGGCGCGTAGCAACTCTAGCGCCCCGCCCTCGGCGGAGACACGGTAGATCCCGCTGGGCGTGTCCGGCGGCTGGCGGTTATTCAACATGCGCAGGTAGATCTGCGCGCCGTCGCTCGACCAGACTAGGTCGCTCAACTCGTGGCCCTCGGCCTCGTAGATGGTGCGCCTGCCCTCGCCGTGCGGCCCAGCCCGCACCAGCCGGTCGGCCTTCAGGTCGCCGACCACGTAGGCAATATCGCCGGCGCGGGCGAGGGCGAAGGTGGCGACCGGCGCAAGACCCTGGATGTCAACCCTCTCGTTGGTCACCAGGCTGCGGCTCTTGCCGTCGCGCTCGATCCGGGCGATCTGGCCGTTGTCGAGTACATAGAGGGGCGCGGGCAGGACGCCGCCCTGCGGCGGGGCGGCGGTGGGCGCAGCGGTGGGCGTGGGCGGGCTGCTTGTCGCGCTCGCCGTGGGCGACGGGGCGGCGACTGTCGGCGCGAGGGTGGGCACCGGCGTGGATCGCGATGGCGGGCGGGCCGGTGGGCTCGGGGTCGGCGTCGGCCCGGCCTGCGGGGCGACGCAGCCAGCCATTACCAGCAGCACGAGGATGAACGGGATGGCTTTATGCATATGGAGTTCCCTTGCTCTATCCTATGGGCAGGCGGTGCCCTGTTTGGCCCCAGCACATTATATCCGTCGAACTCAACACTCA
>CAISPW010000447.1 GCA_903887465.1 uncultured Oscillochloris sp.
GATCTTTTTTGGTTGGTTTTTGGCGGCGAAGCCGCCAAAAACCAACCAAAAGCGCGGTCTGGGGCGCAGCCCCAGCGACTTTGCAACAGCCCTGTACATTGACCGCCGCACACCGAAGGAGAACGCCGATGCATCCCACGCCCTCGTACCACCTCCGCCTCAAGGAACTCCCGCCCGACTCACAGCCGCGCGAGCGCCTGCGCGACGCTGGCCCCGCCGCCCTCTCCGACGCCGAACTGCTGGCCATCCTGCTGCGCGTGGGCGTGGCCGGCACCAATGTCCTTCAGTTGGCCCAGCACTTGCTGGTTGAACACGGCGGCTGGGCCGGGCTGCAGCGCGCCGACTACGCCGAGCTATGTCGTCGGCACGGCGTGGGCGAGGCGAAGACGGCCACGCTCAAGGCTGCCCTGGAGATCGGTCGACGCCTGCTGATCAGCAGCGCCGATGAACGACCGCAGATCCGTAGCCCTGCCGATGTCGCCAGCCTGCTGATGGTCGAGATGGGCCACCTCGATCAGGAGCATCTGCGCACGGTGCTCCTCGACACCAAGAACCGCGTCCAGCAGATCAGCACGGTCTACGTGGGCTCGGTCAACACCGCCGTCATCCGGGTCGGCGAGGTGTTCCGCGATGCCGTGCGCAAGAACAGCACGGCCATGATCGTGGTACACAACCACCCTTCCGGCGACCCCACGCCCTCGCCGGAGGACGTCCTGGTCACCCGGCAGATCGTGGAGGCCGGCAAGTTGCTCGACATCGACATCCTCGACCACCTGGTGATCGGGCGCGGGCGCTACGTGAGCATGCGCGAGCGGGGGCTGGGCTTCCCGAGCGCCTGAGCTGCGAATCAACGTCTGCGCCCGGCGGGGATATGGCAAGGACGCGGGGACGCGCTGGCATTACCCTAAACAATTAGGCCGAGTTCCCTGGCCCGCTTGAGCGCCTGGGTGCGGCTGATCACATCGAGCTTACCGTAGATGTTGTTGATGTGCTTCTTGACGGTGCTGATGCTAACGATCAGGCGGTCGGCGATATGTTGGTTGGAGAGGCCGGTGGCGACCAGGGCCAACACCTCACGCTCACGTGGCGAGAGTGGCTCGATCAGCGCAGCGGCGGGGGTTGCTCGCGGGCGTGCCGGGGTGGCGGCGAGGACGGCCAGGATGCGGTCGATGTAGGCGAGGGTATGCCGAGCGCGCGGGTCGGCGCGGGGGGCCAGGGCCATGCGACAGTCGCTGAGGAGCACGCGCATGGGCTCGCCGAGATCGGCGAAGCTGCGCAGGTAGCCTTCGGGTTCAGCGAAGGCCAGGGAGCGCAGCAGGGTGGCGCGGGCGGCAGACGGATCGCCGACGGCGGCGGCGGCGAGGGCACCCAGCGCCTCGATCTCGATCTCCGAGCCACGGCGACCCTCGGCCTCGGCGAGCGCGTGCATACGGCCAAGCAAATGACGGGCCTCGGCGGAGCGATCCTGAGCGAGGCGCAACTGGGCCAGGGCCAGGTAGTCGATCTCTTCCAGGTAGCTTAGGGGGGCGTCGATCTGCAGGCGTCGCCCCTGATCCCATGCGACTGCGTCGGCGAGGTCGCCTTGGAGCAGCGCCATGCGGGCTTGCTCGGCACCAAGCCAGTCGGCGAGGCGGGGTACGCCGGTGGTGCGGGCGAAGGCCAGCGCCTCCGCCATCGTGGCCCGCGCTGCATCTCGCTCGCCCCGGGCATGCTGGAGCCGGGCCATCGCGATTGGTCCCATCAGCAGGATTTCTACATTCGCCCCCTGACGACCGAGCTGTAGACCGGCGGCGAGCGACGACTCTGCCGCATCCAGCTCATTCCACTCGTAGTGCAGCTTCCCCATGCCAATATAGGCGGCACCGGCGACCGGCACCGGTCGTCCGGCGAGCGGGTTGCTGGCCGGGTAGAGGCGCGCGCCGAGGTCGATGGCGGACTGATAGGTATGGGCGGCGCGATGCAACTGGCCGATGCATCCGTACAGCTCACCGAGTTCGCGCAGGGCGAAGGTGGCGATGATCGGCAAGTCGGCGACCTGGCCGTCATGGGCGGCTTCCTTCAGGGCACGCTCGGCGGCGACCATATCACCGCTGATATAGGCCGAACTGCCGAGCATCAGCGAGACCACGCTGCGCACGATCACGCTATCGGTGGGCAACTCGGCCAGGGCGGCGCAGGCCAGTTCCACCGTACGCATGGCGTCGCGGCGCATCCCGGCCACCGTGGCCCGGACGGCCAAAACCTCGCTGCGCAGATTGCGCGGCGTGAAGGGCGACGTCAGCGCGGTGAGCGTATCGGGGTCGCCGTCGCATGCGGCGAGGATCTGGGCAACCCGGCCCAGAGGGATCTCAACCGCCTCGAACTGGCCGGAGACCGCCCGCGCCCAGGCATCGATCATGCAGATGCCGGGGCGAGCGCGGGCCAGATCCTCCGGCAGCGCGCGCAGCCAGCCAAGAACCGTGGCAACCTCGCTGCGCAGCAGGAGCAGACGGCCCTCCTGTTCAATCAGGGCTGCCGCGCGCGCATAGTCGCCGGAGGCGAGCAGGTGACTCACCGCCTCGGCGGGCATACCGGCGGCGGCGTACCATTCGGCGGCCCGACGGTGCAACTGCGACTCAAGCTGCGGCTCATCGCGGCGCAGGCGCTCGCGCAGAAACTCGGCGAAGAGGGTATGGTAGCGATACCAGCGGCGCTGCGGGTCGAGGGGCAGCAGGAACATGCCAGCGCGTTCCAATTCCTCAAGGATCGCCGCCGCGTTCTGCCCGGCGGTTGCCGGGGGCACAAGGGCGTCGCACAGATCGGCGCAGAATATATCGAGGACGGATGTGGCGATCAGAAAATGGCGGCGCTCGGCGGGCTGGCGGATGAGAACCTCTTCGGCCAGGTAATCGACCATATGGCGGTTGCTACCGGCGAAGGCAGCGATGATCTGGCGGGGGTGTCCGCCCTCACGGATCGAGATCGCGGCCAGTTGGAGGGCACCGGGCCAGCCCTCGGTGCGGGCGGCCAGCTCGGCCACCTCGTCGGGGGCCAGGGCCAGGCCGTGGAGGCGCAGGAAGGTGCCCGTCTCAGCTAGCGAGAAACGCAGGTCGGCGGCGCGCAGTTCGACGAGCTGGCCGCGCAAGCGCAGGCGACCGAGGGGCAGCGGCGGCTCGCTGCGGCTGATGATCACCAGGCGTACCAGTGCCGGCAGGTGCGCGATCAGCATGGCCACCCCGGCGTGGATCGCCGGGTCGTCGATCAGGTGATAGTCGTCGAGGATGAGCAGGCACGGCGCGGTCAGCGTGCCGAGATCGTCGAGCAGCGCGCCAATCACCACCTCTAGCGAGGGCGGCTGGGGCGACTGGAGCATGGATCGGGCGTGATCGCCCAGGCCCGGGAAGGCCCGCGACAGGGCCGCGAGCAGCGCGCCCCAGAAGCGGGTCGGGTCGCTGTCGCGCACATCAAGCGAGAGCCATGCAAAAGATGAAGGATGAAAAATGAAGGGAGAAGGATCAGCGCGTGCAGCGCTATCCGAGTTCATCCTTCTACCTTCTACCTTCATCCTTCCAGCGAGCCAACTGGTTAGCAGCGTCGTCTTGCCAAAGCCGGCGGGGGCGACGATCAGCAGCAGGCGGGCGTCGGCATCCGCGCCGAGGCGCGCGGTGAGCTGCCCACGATCCACGATGGCGACCGGCAGGAGCGGCGGACTGAGCTTCGCGACAAGCTGTGGGGCTGGTGTATTGAGCATGATGTCGGATGTCAAACCAGTCAGGTATGGTTGGCAGGGGTAGCTCGCGAGCCGCCCCGGCTAGAGATCGTACGGCACGGACGTAAGCGCCCCGAAGACCTGCACCGGCGGGCCGAGCTGGATGCCCTCGGTGGTGAGCGGGCAGAGATAGGCGTACACCTCAACCCCATTTGAGAGTGCGGCGCGCATGGCGCGGCTGAAGCCGGGGTCAACCTCATCATTGGGCACCAGCGCGAGGGCGCGGTGGCGCTGGATGATAAAGACGACGGCACAGCGCTGGCCGTTACGGGCCATAACACTCAACTGCTCAAGCTGGCGACGCCCGCGCTCGGTGGGCGCGTCGGGGAAGCGGGCAATCCGTCGCAAGACCAACCCCACCGACTTGACCTCTAGGTAGCAGGTGTTGAGACCCTCGCCGAGCCGGAAGTCAAACCGGTTCTCGCCCACCGTTACCTCGCGCTGCACCTTGGTGTAGCGGGCGAACTGCGGCAGCGCACCGTTGGACAGCGCCGCCGTCACGAGCCGATTCGGCATCTGTGTATCCAAAGAGACGAGTTCGTCGCCCTGGTAGACGCCCACCACCTGAAAGGCGGTCTTCCGACCGATCTCGTCGCGTGGGGCCAGAAGTACGCGGGCGTTCGGCACCAGCAGATCGGTGAGGCGTCCACGATCAGCCATGTGGGCGCGCACGAGCCTACCGTTAATCTGCGCGTCGATCAGAAGCTGGTTGGTGCGCGAGACAAAGGTGGCTTCGATCAGAGGCCCAGTGGTGTTAAGTGGGATTCTGACGAGCATAGTGGCTATCTCTCACTCTGCGTACCCGGCCCGTGAACGGGCGGGCTTACGACCTGTAAAGGCCGCCTACGCGGTCTGGGTCAGGCCGTGTAGGCGGCCTTCGTAGACCAGAGTCGGGGGATTCAGCCCCCCGGCGGGCTGAGGTGAAAATAGCCGATAGCCAATACCCGATAGCCGATAGTCGGGCATCAGCGGCCATTTTCATCGCGGCGGTGTGCGCCCCGCGCATGAACGTCTTTTGCGGTAGGGTGATTATAGCATTGGTCACATCTGGCGTGCCAAAATCGTCATCTCGCCCAGCAGGGCGGTTGCAACGGCGCCTCCGGCGGGGGTTTGGGGGTGGCAACGCCACCCCCGACCGATCATTTTTGTTTGGTTTTTGGCGGCGAATCCGCCAAAAACCAACCAAAAAAGATCGTTCGGGGGTGGCGTTGCCACCCCCAAACCCCCGCCGGAGGCGACGTTGCAACCGCCCTGCTGGGCGAGATGACGATTGTGGCACGCCAGATGTGACCAATGCTATAATCACCCTACCGCAAAA
>CAISPW010000448.1 GCA_903887465.1 uncultured Oscillochloris sp.
CAGCGGCCGTCGTCAACCTAGCCGGGGGCTTCAGGATACTGTTGGCGAACGTTGCCACGACAGGGTGACTGATGTGAAAATAGCCGATAGCCGATAGCCGGGCATCAGCGACCATGTTCATCGCGGCGGTGTGCGCCCCGCGCATGAACGTCTTTTGCGGTAGTGCGAACTACAGGCCGCGCACGCCCACCGGCCCGAAGTCGAGGAAGTCGCAGGCGGTGAGCTGATACGAGACGCCATCGACCGTGGCGTTGACGGCATTGCCGTGATCCTGCCTGCGATGGAGGTGGCCGTAGATACAGGCGGTGGCCCCGGCGGCGGCGATGCGGCGGGCGAACTCGCTAGGCTGACGGTTCAGGAAGGGCGGGTAATGGATCATCACGATGATCGGCCGCCGGCCCGCCGCCAGCTGGGCAGCGTGGGCCAGGGCGCGGTCGAGCATACCCAGCTCGCGCTGGTAGATCGGCTCATCGGTGGCCGCCACGTAGCCAGGGGTCTCGGGGGTGATCCAGCCGCGCGTGCCGCAGACCACCGCCGCGCCGATGTCGATGGCGTCGGCGCTAAGCAGGCGGATCGAGGGCGGCAGCTGGGGGCGGATGGGCGTAACCCGCCGCGAACACCAGTAGTCGTGATTGCCCCGGATGATCACCTTCTGGCCGGGGAGGGCGTCGATCCAGCGCAGGTCGACCAGGGCATCGGCGAGCTTCATGGCCCAGGAGACATCGCCGGCGATCAGCACCCAATCGTCAGGAGCGACCAGATCCCGCCAGCGCCGTGCGATGCGTTCCGGGTGCGCCTTCCAGTGCGGCCCGAAGATGTCCATCGGCTTGGGCTGGGCGAAGGAGAGGTGCAAGTCGGAGATGGTCCAGATCATAGTGTGCGGTACGTGATGCGTCATTCCTCTTGCATCATAGCAGCCAGGGGCGCGGGGTGCAATAACACAGGTGAGATCATCATAATCATAGCTTACGATTCCAGAAAATCGCGCCACACATTCAGGCTCTCGCCCGCATCCTCGCTGCCGTAGAGTGTGAAATTCTTGATCCGGCGATCATGCATCTCGGCCACCGAGCCGTTCTGATCCGCAAACCGGGCGAGTTGCCGCTTAGGCGGGCTGACATCACTTCGTACGTCACTATCGGTGCGGCTAACAAAATTGCCCATGCGCTCGGTTCCCTTGGTGAATCGTCGCAAGGTTGTGCTGATCGCCTCTCGGCTTTTGTCGATACCAATCCATTGGCGTCCGAGTACATCTGCGACCGCCAGTGTGGTGCCTGAGCCACTGAAGCAGTCGAGTACCAGATCGCCAGGGTTCGAGGAAGCCTGGATGATCCGTTCGAGCAGGTGAGGGTTCTTCTCTGTGGGGTAGCCCGTGATATGCACATTCTGGTTTCTGGTGTCGCGAAAGTCGTACCAGATGTCCTGTATGGGCACGCCCTCGCTCTTGTCGAGGTAGATCTTTCGACGCGGATTGCCCGTTGGCGACCAGTAAATCTCGCCGCGTGCGTCCATCTCGTCGAGCATCTTCGGGGTATATTGCCAGTGCTTGCCGGGCGGCGGGGGCACACCGCGCCATGGCAGGCCGGTCTCACCATTGCGCGTGCCGGGGGCATGTACCGGCACTTTCTTATACCTGCGGCCAGTACCTTCCTCTACATTGGTGTACTCTTTTAGAGATCGTTCCGTCGTCCACGCCTCAACGGGCCGATTCCACACGTAGGTGTCTGACTTCGTATAGAACAAGATATAGTCGGAGATATTGCCATATGTTTTTTTTGTGTAGTTTTTGTGGCTGCACTTCCGCCGTGTAATCCAGTTGCGGAAATTTTGGACACCAAAGATCTCGTCCAGAATAACTTTGATGTGGAATGCCATGTTCTCATCTAAATGTACGTAGACAGAACCATCTTCTGATAGAAGTTCTCTCAGCAGGATGAGCCGCTTGCGCATAAACTCAAGAAATGCCGCCCCAACCAGAAGATCTTGATAGGCGTCTGTCTGTGTACGCGAGTGAAAAACGCTGTTCGTGGCGAAGGGCGGGTCAATGTAGATCAGTTTGACATGCCCCTTCACACTGCTGTCGTGCAGAAGCGCGGCGAGCAACGGCAGATTATCCCCATAATAGAGCCGATTTGGCGCATGGGGGTGAGTTGTCCAGAGCGGGGATGCGCTGCCAGCCGGGGTTGCCAGCACCTCGTGTTTAGGGGCCTTCCCTTCGTAGCTAAGGCTAACACCCGTCGGTAACTGCACACAACTCAAGGCCGGATCGGACTGCGTGAGCCATTTCGTTTTTGGGCTTCCGGTTGCCATCAATGCGTCTCCCCCGTATAGAGCCACACGGCGCTGATCCGCTCTGGCACCATCCGCAATGTGGTAATCAGAACCTTCCCGCTCCATGCTGCTTCGATTGCA
>CAISPW010000449.1 GCA_903887465.1 uncultured Oscillochloris sp.
CGCCTGCGCGGCCTCAGGCAGGCCGCGCAGGCGGCCTTCGTCAACGTAGCCCGCCCGTTTACGGGCCGGTCGCTCAGCCTGACCGGGCGACGTTTGCGGTATTGCCCTAAGAGGATTGCTATTTGCTCGGCGGCGCGCTCGACTCCGTCACCGCCGTGTTGACCGCGCGGACTGCCGATTCGAGACCCTGCACGGCGACCTTGAGCAGGCCAAGGGACAGCCCGGCGGTAGCGTTGACGAGATCGCCGGTCGCCTTGCCAAGGTCGTTCCCGCCTTGGGCCGACGCCGCGCCACCCAGGGCGGTCGTCATGCTGGAGATCAGGCCGGGCAGGCGGCTGCCGATGGCGTTCATGGCGGCGAACGGCAGCGGGATCACGGCGACCACCAGGCGAGTCAGGTCGGCGCCGGCGTCGGCGATGGACGTGGCCGATATGCTTTCTGACGTCTGCGTGGAATCTGCGGGGGGCGTGGTCTTCGGTGCGGCCATGGGTGCCTCCTTGCTTGGGCTATCGGTGGAGCGTGATTTGTCTGCGTTTATCGCGCGCGGGGGGCGTGGGTTGGTTCGCCAGACGCCCCTTCGGCCCGCGCCTGAGATCAGCGATCATTCGGCCTTTTGCCTGTGGACGAGTCAGCGAGGCGTGGTGGCGTGGCGACAGGCTCAGCCAGCAAGATGGGGATGGCCCGCGCCTTCTGCCGCGCGGGCAATGCGGGGGCGGCGCGCATGTGTTTCACGACGCTCGACACATCGCCGAACAAGCGCTCCCGGTCAACGACCGGCAAGGCGAAGCGCACCGGGCCGATACGCATGATCGAGGAAAACACGTTTCCCGGAAAGCGGGACAGTTGCTCGACACTCGCGCGCGCGAGGATCGTGATCAGGGGCGGCAGGCCCGCGAGGCCACGTGTACCCACGGCCAGTACCAAGCGGCGCAGCTCCTCAGCCCGGCTGAGTACGCGAATGTCTCCCTGACCGTGGATAATCGCCTGGCAGGCGAGGCGCTGGCCCTCCGCCAGCCGATCCGCCGGGATCCACGCCTGCTCCGCCTCACTCGGCGGGCTGAGTTGATCCGCACCCGCGAGCACCTGGCAGCGGCAGCCCTGGCAGGTGCCGGCGTTATCGCACATAAAGCCGATATGCGCGGCGTTGCGCCGTGCGACGTTCAGCAGCCGTTCGCCGACCTTGGCCTCCATGGCCACATCATTGATGGTAATGGTAGACACGTGGGCTCCTTAACAAGGAATACTACGCGCTTGACCGTTCAGCGACGAGGCGATGACGCGATGACGCGATAGGATCGCGTCATCGCCTCGTCGTGTCATCGCAGGACGGTCACGCTGAAATGCCCGATTTTGAAACATGCCTTAACACGGAATACTACGCGCTTAGATAAACTGCTGAGGTTTCAGACCCTGCGCAAAGAAATGGATGCCGACGTTGGCCAGCTTGATCCAGGCGGGCTTGTCCCAACTGATCCGGTGCCGCAGCCCGCGCCAGGAGAAGACCTCGCGGTAGAGCTTGATATAGTTGGTGAGCAGCCGCTCCTGATCCAGATTCGCCGGCGCGTAGACCGAGTGCTGCACATCGTACTTATCCCAGTCGGTGTGCTGGAGCCGTGGCTTAATCTCGTCGTACCAGGGTGTCCCAGGGAACGGCGTCGCCAGCGTGAAGACCGGCATATCGATCCGGTTCCGCATAATGAAGTCGTAGGTCTGCTGGAAGCTTGCCTCGGTATCGGTGTCGAGTCCAAAAATAAAGTAGCCCTGGATGGCGATCCCCTGGCGATGGACGTTGGCCACCACCGTGTCGTACATGCCGATCCGGTTCGAGCCCTTGCCCACCTGCTTGATCGTCTCCGGGTCCAGCGACTCAAAGCCGATATTCAACAGCTCACACCCGGCCCGCCGCGCCAACTCGGGGATATGCGACTTCTGGAGGAAGTTCATCGAGATATTGGCGTTCCAGGTTACATTCAGCCCGATCATGCGCTCAAACAGCTCCTCTACGAACTCTGAGCGGGCCGAGATGTTGTCGTCCATAAAGGAGAAGTGCAGCTTCTGCCGCCCCATGCGCGCCTGGTGGTAGCGGATCTCCGCAATGATGTGTTCCGGGGTGCGGGTGCGGTACGTCTTGCCATAGATCTGGGGCGTGCAGCAGAACGTACAGCCCACCGGGCAGCCTTTGGTGCCGACGAGCGGAATGCGGGAGGCATATCTGCGCTGCCGGATAGGCCGGCGCAGCAGATCAAAGTCGGCGTGCTGGATGTCGGTCAGCGGCTTCAGACTCTCGGCCCGGTAAATCGGCTGGAGCGTATCGCGCTGGACATCTGCGGCGAGGTCGTCCCACACGGACTCGATCTCGCCGATGACCACTGTGCTGGCGTGCTGGCGAGCCTCCTCTGGCAGCATCGTCGGGTGGATGCCGCCCAGGATCACGCGCCGCCCCTGGGCCATGGCCTGGTCCGCGATCTGGTAAGCCCGCGTGACATTCACCGTGCGTGCGGTGATCGCCACCACGTCGTAGGCCGAGAAATCCTCCGGCAGCGTGTCGCCGATGCGCTCATCGCATAGCGTAACGGCAAACTGATGCTGGGCCAGCGTCGCCACCATCAAGAGGCCCAAGGGCAGGCTGGGCTTGCTGAGAGCCTCGACCAGCAGCCGGGCCGGGTTGCGCGGGTGTACCAGCAGCCATCGTTTCCGGGGCGACGCGGTGGAGACGACGCGATCAACAGATGCCTGTCGATCTGGATAGGTGTCGTTGGGGATCGTACCGGCGGTCGACATCTCAGAATCTGCCACTTTCTACGTACCCGAACGTACGCAAAAAACCTTTGCTTTATCCCAGCGTGCCACCCGAGGATGCTCTCACTGCCAGTCCATGCGTTGCCCCGGCGCGCGCCCCGACCGTACGGCAGATGATGGTACGATACTCAAACGCATGCGACCAACGAGGAATCCATTCCCCATGCGCAAGCAGGGCCGAATACGGGCAGCGTGCGCTCACTGTAGCACTGGGTACATGTGGAAAAGATTTGGGACATGGCTTAGAGACATGTGGATATTGTTAAGTCAGAGTCCGTAGACCAACGCCCATGCGGAGCTTCGCCCGCCCCAAACGTACCCCAAACGTACCCCAAACGTACCATGGTACAATCCACGGCGATGAAACACCTCCTGATTGTCAGCCACGATGTGGTGGGCCGCCATATGGCTGGGCCGGGCATCCGTTACTGGGAACTGGCCCGCGCCCTGGCCACCTGCGCGAATGTGACCCTCCTGGCCCCGCAGCCGATTGATATCGTCGCGCCCGAGTTTGTCACCGGCAGTTACACCTGGGGCAACGCCGCATCCCTGGCGGCGCACCTGGCCCGCGCCGATCTGGCCCTGGTGAACGGCTTTGTCTTTGAGGCCCACCCCGAGCTGGGCGCGTCAGATCTGCCCCTGATCGTCGATCTCTACGACCCGACCATGCTGGAGAACCTGGAGTTGCTGCGCGCCGCCGACCCCGCCGCGCGCACGGATCGCAACCGCCGCGATGTCGAACTGCTGCGCCGCCAGCTTGCCGCCGGCGATGTCTTCCTCTGCGCCACCGAGCGCCAGCGCGACCTCTACATCGGCGCGCTGATGGCGGCGGGCCGGGTCACGCCCGACCTCGTCGACGCCGACCCGCTGCTGCGCGCCCTGATCGATGTGCTGCCCTTCGGCCTGCCCGCCGATCCGCCCGCCCGCAGCGGCCCCGCCCTGCGCGGCACCATCGCTGGCATCGGCCCCGACGACCCGATCATCCTCTGGAGCGGTGGCCTGTGGGACTGGATGGATCCCCAGACGCTGATCCGGGCCATGCCCGCCGTTGTGGCTCAGATCCCCGACGCCCGGCTGGTCTTTCTGGCCGGCAGCCACCCCGGCGCGGCGGCGGCGATGCACACGCCCGATCATGCCCGCGCCCTCGCCGCCGAGCTGGGGCTGCTCGACCGCCATATCTTCTTCTACGATTCCTGGGTGCCCTATGCGCGCCGGGCCGACTTTCTGCTCGATGCTGCCGTTGTGGTATCATTGCACCGCCAACATTTGGAGACAGCCTACGCCGCCCTGCGCTCGCGGATCCTCGACCACTTGTGGGTCGGCAGGGCGAGCCTGGTGAGCGCGGGCGATGCCGCCGCCGAGCTGGTTGCCCGCCACGATCTTGGTCGGGTCGTGCCGGCCCAGGATGTCGCGGCGGTTGCGAAGGCTTTGGCCAGCCTGCTGGCCGACCGCGATCTGCGCACGGCCATGGCCACCCGCGCCCGCGACCTCGCGCCGCGTTTCGCTTGGCCGAGCCTGATTCGCCCGATCAGCGCATTTCTCGCCGCCATGCCGGCGGCTGATCGTCACAGGACGACACCTACGATGGATATGCCCCAGCCTGAGACTCCGCCCGCCGTTGAGGACGCCGCGCAGGTGCAGCGCGGGCGTCTGCTCCACGCCACCCGTAACGCAGCCATCCAGGTGCTTGAACACTCCTGGAAACTGGAGTACCATCCCGCCCGCCCCAGCGGGCGACTGGCCGGCCTGCGCCAGCTCTTTCAAGAGCGCGTGCTTTGGCCGCTGCTGCACCCAATGCTGCACCCGATGATCATACAGCAGCAAGCGCAGAACGTCGCGGTGCTACGCGCGCTCTACACCTTGGCCGAGCAGAATGATTACCAGCAGGATGGAATCAACGCGACCGTACGCAACATGATCAACCCGCTCAGCACCGCAGTCCAGCGGGTGCAGGGTGAGGCTCACGTCACGAACCTGCGGATCGACCACACCCTCCAGGGTGTGGCAAACCTTAATCAGAGTGTGGTGCGCGAGCGCCACCTGCTGGCCCAGCAGATCCGCGACATCGCCGAGCAGTTGGCGGGCCTTGAGGATGCCGACCAGCAGATCCTGGCCCGGCTGCGCGGTGAACTGGCCCCGCCCCCCGCCGCCGCTCAACCGACAGAGGCTACGTAATGCGCTGCGCGGTAATTGTGCTTACCTGGAACGCTGCCGAGGCCGCCCTCGCCTGCCTCGGTCGCCTGGTCGCCCTCGCCCCCGACCAGATTGTCGTCGTCGATAACGCCTCCGCCGATGGCAGCGCCGATCTGGTGGCCGCGCATTTTCCCGCCATCACGCTTATTCGCAACCCGAGCAACCTGGGCTTCTCCGGCGGCATGAATACCGGCATCCGCGCCCTGCTGGCCCAAGAATCTCCCCCCGAGGCGATCATCCTGCTGAACCAGGACACGCTGGTCGATCCGGGCTGGTTCGCCGCGCTCGTCGCCGCCCTGGATGCCGACCCGGCACTCGCCGCCGTCGGCTGCAAGATCCGCTACCCGAACGGCACCATCCAGCACGCGGGCGTCACCCTCGACTGGCCGCGCGCGGTGGCCCAGCACATCGGCTGGCACGAGATCGACGCCGGCCAACACGATACGCCCCGCGATCTCGCGTTTGTCACGGCGGCGGCCATCGCCCTACGCGCCGAGGCGCTTGAGCTTGTGGGCCTGCTCGACGAGGGCTACGCGCCGGCCTACTTTGAGGATGTTGATCTCTGCTGGCGCCTGCGCCAGGCAGGCTACCGCCTTGGCTACGCGCCCGCCGCTACGCTCGTCCACCAGGAGTCGCTCTCGCTGCGCGACGAACTGACCCGCAGCGCCTACTATAATCGTGGTCGGCTGCGCTTTGTGTTCAAAACCTACGCACTCGCGGATCTGCTGGGGCCGTTTGCCGCCGTAGAGCGCGACTTTATCGTCGAATGTGGCCACATGTCCGAGGGCCGCGCCCTGCGTTGGGCCTATACCGAGACCCTGGCCAGCCTGCCCGAGATCATCGCCGCCCGCCGTGCCCTGGACCTCGCCACCCCCGACGACGCGCAGGTCGTGCTGCGCAATCTGCTCCTGGGCCTGTGCCGCGAGCTGGCGCACACGCTGTACCGCCGCGCCGCCGCCTGCGCCGCCGAGATCTACGCCCTATGAGCGCGCCATCTCTCGCACCGCTCTTTGCCGCCACCTACACGCTCCTCGCCGCGCCGCCATGCGGGCTGCGCTGCGGTGAAGTAATGCTGCTGGAGCTAGATCTGCACAATATCGGGCGCTCGCCCTGGCTTACCGTCGGGCCGTATCCAGTCCGTCTGGGCTACCGCTGGCTGGACACATCCGGCGCACCCGTACGCGCCGCCGAGGGCCGCGCCATTCTGCCCGCCCCGGTGCCCCCCGGCATGCGCGTCCGCGTCGAGCTGCGCGTCGAGTCGCCGCCTACTCCTGGTCATCACTGGCTCCAGATCGATCTGGTGGAGGAAAACCGGGCTTGGCTGAGCGCGTGCGGTGTGCCCCCGCTTCGGCTGGAGGTCGCCTTCGCCCCCGCCGATGCCACCCGCGTCGCCATCCTCAACGGCAACATTGTGGCCAACGATGCCGTCGGCGGCCATATTGTCTCCCAACTGGTGGCCTTGCGGGCGGCGGGCTACCACACGTTTCTGCTCACCAGCTTTGTCGATGTGCGTCTGCCCGCCGATGTGCGCCGCTCGGTGCTGACGGTCTCGCTCGATGAGCTACGTCGTCCCGACGCCAGTTCGCTCGCCGCCCAGCATTTCCGTCAGGCCGACATCGTGATCGTCAACTACTCCAGCTACTACGATCTGGTCGAGCTGATCCGCGAGGTGCGCCGTGGCGTGGTGATCTTCGACTACCACGGGGTGACGCCGCCCGAGCTGTGGGGCCGCGAGTGGCCCGGCTACGATGATCTCGTGCGCGGGCGCGATAACCTGGGCCTGGTGCGCTACGCCGATTACGCCGTGGGCCATAGCCAGTTTACCTGCGACGAACTGCTGGCCACCGGCCAGATCGCCCCCCAGCGCGTCGCGCTGATGCCCTACGCGGTGGTGGAAAACGCGGGCTACGCTGGCCCGCCAGATCCGACGGTGGTCGAGCGCTTTGGCCTTGCCGATAAGCACGTGCTGCTCTATGTGGGCCGTATGGCCCGCAACAAGCGCGTGATCGACCTCGTAGAAGCGCTGCCGACCATTCTCGCCCAGCACCCCGATACGACCCTGCTGCTGGTCGGCGAAGACCGCACGCCCACCTACCGCGAGTATGCCGACGAGGTGCGCGCGCGCGCGGTCGCGCTCGGTCTGTCCGACCACGTGATCTTCACCGGCCAAGTGGACGCCGCCACCCTGGAGAGTTGCTACCGGGCCTGCGCGATCTTTGTCACCGCCAGCATCCACGAGGGCTTCTGCATGCCCGTGGTCGAGGCGATGTCGCGTGGCCGCCCGGTGGTCTCCGCCGATGCCACCGCCACCCCCGGCACGCTCGGCGGGGCCGGTCTGCTCTTCCGCCCCCAAGATCCAGCCGACCTGGCCGCGCAGGTCTGCGCGCTGCTGGACGGCATGCCCGCGCCGGGCGACCACCGCGATCCGTTGGCGATTCATCAGGTGGCCCCGGCCAGCGCCGAGGAGATCGCCGCGCTGCAGGCCAAGCCAATTGCCATCGTGACCCCGCGCTACGGCCCGCAGGTCCTCGGCGGTGCCGAGAGCGGGCTGCGCAGTTGGGCCGAGCAACTCGCCGCCCGTGGCTACCGCGTCGAGGCGCTCACCACCGGCACGCTGGATATGGCCGACTGGCGCGATCACATGCCCCCCGGCGTGACGGAGCTGAACGGGGTGACGCTGCGCCGCTTCCACACCAGATCGGTGGATGTGGGCAGCTTCCACCGCCTGATGCAGCGGGCGAACCGGGGCGAGCGGCTGCGCTACCACGAAGAGCTGCACTTTATGGCCAATAACCTGCGCAGCGACGACCTGGAGCGCCACGTGGCCGCGCACGCCGACGAGTACGCCTGCCTGATCTATGCGCCGTACCTGTTCGGCACCACCTACTGGCCAGCCAGCGCGGCCGCCGAGCGGGCGATCCTGGTGCCCTGTCTGCACGATGAGCCGGCGGCGCATCTGGCCATCTTCCGCGAGTTGCTGGAGCGCAGCGCGGCCCTCTTCTTCAACGCCGCCGCCGAAGGTGCGTTAGCCTCGGACGGCCTGGGCGTGACCAATCCTTACCGCGCCAGCCTCGGCTTCGGGTTCCCCGACGACTCGCCGGTTGGCGACGCCGCGCGCTTCCGGGCGCGCACCGGCATCGCCGGGCCGATGCTGCTCTACAGCGGTCGGCTAGAGGTGGCCAAGAACGTGCCGCTGCTGATCGAGTGGTTCATTCGCTATAAGGCCGAGCGCCCCGGCCCCTTGGCCCTGGCCCTCACTGGTCTGGGCGACGTGTCCCTTCCCGAGCGATCCGACGTGATCGGCCTGGGCATGCTCAGCCGCGAGGAGCTGACCGACGCCTACGCCGCGTGTACGGCGATCTGCCAGCCCTCGCTCAACGAGAGCTTCTCAATCGTGATCATGGAGGCATGGCTCCAGGGACGCCCGGTGATCGTCCACGCCGGCTGCGCTGTGACCCACGAGCATGTGCAGCAGAGTGGCGGCGGCTACGCGCCCGACAGCTACGCGCCGTTCTGCGCCGCCCTCGACGCTCTGCTGGCCGACCCGGCCCACGCCGACGTGCTGGGCGCGCGCGGGCGGGCCTATGTGCAGGCGCACTATAGCTGGAGCAGCCTGCTGCCGCAGATCGAGGAGCGCATCGCCGCCTTCAGCCGCCCGCGCCCGCTGGCCGCCCGCCTCGCCCAGCGCGGCGTGGCCCGCGCCCTGGCCTTCACCCGCCAGCGCTTCGACGACGCACTGCTGGAACTGGTGGCCCGCGCTGCGGCCGACCTGCCCGCCACCCTCGCGGTCGTTCGGCGCGGAAACCTGCGTCGCGCCGCTGAGGTCGCCCGGCCCGATTACGCGGTACACTCAGCCATCCCGCTGATCGGCCCGGCGGTGAGTTGGCTGCGCCGCCAGATCACCGCCCACCTCAAGGAACCCTACCTCGATCCGATGATTGCCGGTCAGGATCGCTTCAACCGCGACCTGCTGGAGACTCTGCTGCCCGCGCTGGACGAGAGCCTGCGCGAGCAACGCCGCCTACGCGCCGAGGTCGATCTGCTGCGCGCGCAGATCGATCGGCCTGATTTGGAGAAGAAGCGGCTATGACATTTGCCGACCGACCGCTGATCCGCCCCGGCCTGCTCGATATCCTGATCTGCCCAACATGCCGGGCCGGCGGGCTGATCTACCACGCCCCCAAGGGCGACGCTGCGCCTTCCCTCGGCTGCCGACGCTGCGGTGCCACCTATGGGTTCGCCCATAATATGCCCCTGCTCTATAAAGATGACTTCGCCTGGGCTCCCAAGCAGCGCGAGTCTGAGGGCTGGGTGTCGATGTGGAAGGATTTGGGGATCTACGATCAGGAACACCCGGTTTCGCTCAACCTGCCCTTCGATGTGGGCGTTGAACCCTGGATCACCATGGAGCGCATGTTTCGCGCCGCGCTCTTCCAGATGAACCTCCGTGGCGGCGAGCGCGTGCTCGACATCGGCGCCGGCGAGGGCTGGGCCTCGCAGCAATTCGCCGCCCGTGGGGCCGAGTCCGTGGCGATTGATGTGGTCTCTGACCCACAGCTCGGCCTAGGCCGATCCTGGAAGCGCATGGCGCTGAGCGGCGTCAGCTTCGACCTGCTCGTTGGCGATAATGAGAACCTGCCCTTCGCCGATGGCAGCTTCGACATCGTTTTCGCCAGCAACGCCCTGCATCATCACGACCACCTCGACAAGCTCTTCGCCAACGCCTACCGGGTGCTTAAGCCCGGCGGTCGGCTGATCGCCATCGGCGACCCGCTGACGACGATCTACCAGCATGAGAGCGACGCCACCGACGGTGATCGCGAGAAGTCGTTTGGCATCATCGAGCGCCGCCGCCACCTCTACGAGTATGCGCTCGCCCTGTGGCAGGCCGGCTTCCGCACCATCCACGCCGAGGATGATCGCACCTTCTGGCAGAACGGCACCGAACTCTATCCCTGGATGGATCACGAGCGCTACGCGATCGAGGCCCACGCCATCCTCGGCTCACGCAAGGTTACCAAGATCCTCACGTGGCTTATGCTGCGCTTGCCCCGGCCCTTCGCCGTGGCCATGCTGCTGCTGCTCCGCCAGGGCAGCCTGCTGATGATTAGCGCCCAGAAGCCGTAGGCGTTTGTCCCTGAGCGGCTGCGCCCGCACCTGCCTTTTATCGGGCTTTGGCGGCGAAGCTGCCAAACATCAACAAAAAAGACCGTCTTGGGGCTGGCTTTACCGTACCCTCCTAAACCCCCGCCGGAGGTGCCGTCGTCGTTCCCCATCGCGACGCTTTTCGCAAAGATATGCTGGTAACTACCTCGTAACGGTGAATAACTATCCTCAGCAGCATAGTTCATTCCTCTGTAATCCACGTCTCGTACCCACAACCGCTTCGTATGTGTATCCGATGACGTGCGACGCTGCGAGGGCGCCGCCGTCCTACCTTGCCCACAAGGGATAAGCGATACCACTATGTACTCTCACACCCGCCGCGCCCTAGCGCTCATTGTTCTCGCCATCATCGCCGCCAGCCTTGCCTTTATCGTCCCCGCGCAGGCGAACAATCGAAACCAGCCCAGCCCGCTGCCGGGCTGGACGCACACGAATACCTTCCAGGATGATACCGCCGCCAAGCACGGGATCGTGCTTTCCGGTAACGTTATCGAGCGCGGTTCGCCGGTCATCGCCGAGGTAGATGGGAATAGCGCCGATGGGAACGAGGTGGTAGTCGGCGGCAGAGACGGTCGCCTCTATGCCTATAAGGCCAACGGCCAGTTGCTCTGGCAGCAAAATGTGCCTGCCTACGGCTGCGCTGCGGGCGTGGCCCTGATCAACGGCAGCCCCACCGTCGGCATCTTGCTCGGTAGCGGTACGCCCACCGTGCTGATCGGCTACGGGACGCTTGAGGACACCGGTCGCGTCTGCGACGGCGGTGTGGCTGCCTACCGTGGCGACACGGGCCAGTTGCTCTGGAACTTCAGCCTGCACGCCTTCGATGTCGTAACGTCGGGTGCTGTGGAGGCTCTGTATGGTGTGATCACCGCGCCCGCCCTCGCCGATGTGGACGGCAACGGTACCCTAGAGGTGGCCTTCGGCGGGCTCGACCGTAACCTCTACATGCTCAACAGCGATGGCACGGTGCGCTGGTACTACCACGCCGCCGACACGATCTGGGCGACGCCGCTGTTTATGAATATCGACGCCGACCCGCAGCTTGAGCTGATCGCCCCCACCGACATCTCGGCTAATCCTGCGGTCATTCCGCCCACCCGAGATGGCGGCTTCGTCTATGCCTTCGACACGCAGCAGCGCTCGCCGCTGCTCATCCCCTTCCAGACCGGCAATATCTGGCGCACCAGCTTCGACCAAGTGATCTACTCGTCGCCGGCGACGACCGACCTGTTGAGCAGCAACCCCGGCAACGAGATCGTCGTTGGCTCGGGCTGCTTCTTCCCAATTGGCAACACGAACAAGCTCGGCAAGTGGCTCAAGATCCTGCGCCCTTCGGACGGTGCCGTACTCCAGACGCTCAACGCCCCGGCTTGCGTCCAGTCTTCGCCGGCCATTGGCGACATCGACGGCGACGGCCAGCCCGAGATCGTGGCCACGGTGAGCGGCGACGCCTCGATTGGCGGCGATGGCAAGAGCGATATTGTGGCCTGGGACCCGACCAACCCTACCCCGAAGTGGTCAACCTCAACCGGCGACCCGAACTCGGGTTCGAACGACCCCTTCGGCGGCGACCTACAGTCGCCGGTGATCGCCGACCTGGACGGCAACGGCTCGCTTGAGGTGATCGCGGCCAACTTCTGGTCGGTACACGTGCTACGCGGCGACACCGGCGCGCCCCTGACCTGCCAGAGTTCGAGCTGCGGCAGTCAGACATCGCTCTTCACCTGGGGCACCCTGAAGGCGACCCCCGCCGTGGGCGACATCGACAAGGACGGCAAGCTCGACCTGGTGATCGGCGGCATGAATGTCTTTAACTCGGGGCGCGGCCAGCTCTACGCCTGGACGAACTTCGCCGGCATGCTCGGCAGTCCGGCGGGTAATCTGTCGGCCTATAGCGCGCCTTGGCCGCAGTTCCACCGCGATGCGCGGTCCAGCGGGACGGTCGCGACGCCGGGGATTGTGATCTCGATGAGCAACATCGGCGCGATCACCACGCCTAGCACACATCGCTCCTTCAGGATCAGCATCAGATCGAGTGACAGCTCGCAGATCAGTTGGGTCGCCAGCGTGTTGAGCGAATCCGCCCGCATCATCACGATCACGAGCGGGAGCGACTCCGTCGGCCAAGAGCTTGAGTTTGTCGTCGCGGGGAACAACCTGGCGAACGGCAGCTACACCGGCACGATCCAGATCACCTCAGCGGGCCTGTCGCCCGTGCAGTTTACGGTGAACCTCGTGGTGAGCGACAGCACCACCAGCGTGTTTCTGCCCTTGGCAATCCGTTAGCTGATGCAACCGCCTGGGGAGTGGCGAATCCCCGCTGTCGGCGACTTCGCACCCGCCCTGGCAGAAAAGCCCCGCAGGCACGGCCTGCGGGGCTTTTCTGCTATAATGCCGCCCTGTGTGCGCAGGCCCTGCGTCATAGAAAGATATACGGCAGGTCTGCCCCCCACAGGACACTCACATGAACCATCTGATCACCGGCGGTGCCGGATTTATCGGCTGTAACCTGGCCGACGCCCTGCTCACGCGCGGTGAGCAGGTGACGATCTTCGATAACCTGAGCCGCCCGCTGACGCACCTGAATCTGGAGTGGCTTCAGCAACGCTACGGCACCCTGGTGCGTTTTGTTCACGCCGACATCCGCGACCCCGCCGCCATCGCCGCCGTTGTCCCCGGCCACCAGACGATTTTCCACCTCGCCAGCCAGGTCGCCGTCACCACCTCGGTTCTCGACCCGCGCACCGACTTCGAGATCAACGCCCTCGGTACGCTCAACGTCCTGGAGGCCGCGCGCGCCGCGCCGCGCCCGCCCGCCATCTTCTACGCCTCGACCAACAAGGTCTACGGCGGCATGGAGGAGGTGACGGTGGTGGAGCAGCCCACCCGCTACGCCTATCGCGACATGCCCGAGGGTGTGCCGGAGGATCACCTGCTCGATTTCCACTCGCCCTACGGGTGCTCGAAGGGATCCGCCGACCAGTATGTGCGCGATTATGCTCGTATTTACGGCTTGCAGACGGTCGTCTTCCGGCAATCGTGTCTCGCCGCCGACCAGCCGGTACTCACGCCCTTTGGCCATAAGCCGATCTCGGCGCTGCGCCCTGGCGACATCGTGCATAGCGGCTATGGCTGGACGCGAGTGCGCAAGGTCTGGCAAACCGGGGTCAAGCCGGTGCGCCGCATCACCACGATGAACGGCATGTCGCTCACCCTTACCCCCGAACACCGAGTAGTGCGGCCCCACGGCCTGTTTACCAACCAGTCCTGTGCCTACGGCGATTTCCTGGCGGTGCTGCCCGAGGCGAAGTACGCGCCGTCTTACGTGGAGATGCCCGATGCCGTACTCGATGCCGAGACCTACCTCGCGGCGGTGCGGGCGAAGACGAGCGATGCGCGCTGTATCAACGAGGCCGAGCGGATTGCCGAGAATATGCTGCCGCTGCGCGGCGAGCGTCTGCTGGCCCTCACCGAGATTGTCGGTCGGCTCTTCGGCGATGGGCACCTGAGCATCCACACCCGCGAGGCTCGGACAACACCTTCCTACGCTGTCCAGCACTTCGGCAAGCCGGAGGAACTTGACGAGGTGGCAACCTGGATGGGCTGGCTTGGCCTGCCCACGTCGAAGATCGTCGAGTGGACTGCGGAATCAACCCTGCCGAGCGGCCATGTGATCAAAGGCACGTCCTACCGCATTCAGCAGCAGTCAATCCCGGTTTTTACGCTGTTTGAGTTGCTCGGCGTCCCGGTTGGCGATAAGGTGCGGGTTGTCTATGGGCTGCCCAGCTATGTTGCTCAGGGTCACGCCCTCGTGAAGCGTGCCTTTCTGCGTGGGTTCCTCGGTGCCGAACTCTGCCGAGTTTATGTGGATACGGCGGTCGCACCCAACTTCGCTCAGTCGAAGGATGTGGCCTACCTGGAGAATGGCCGGGCCTGGATCGCGCAACTGCGCGGCCTGCTGGCCGAGTTTGGCATTGAGACGTCTATGACTGAGGCTGAGCCAACGGCCTACAAGCGTGGGACGACGGTGCAGATCACGGTGTGCATGCTTGGTGGGTCGGCCATGTACCCACGTCTGGCCGCTATCGGTTACGCCTTCAGCCCTGATCGCACGCAGCGCCTGAATGCCCTGCTGCGCTGGCAGTGGAATCAGACCTTGCCCGAACACTTCGAGCGGGTGATGCACCTCTACCGCGCTGATGGGTCGCTGTTCTGGGATAGCTTGGCGATGACGGAGGAGCTAGGTGAAGCCCCGGTCTACGATCTGGAGGTTGAGCATGACTCACACCTGTTCGTCGCCGGCGGAATCCAGATCTCGAATTGCATCTATGGTCCACGTCAGATGGGCGTCGAGGACCAGGGCTGGGCGGCGCATTTTGTGATCGCTGCGGTGATGGGCCGGCCAATCACGATTTACGGTGATGGCAAGCAGGTGCGCGATATGCTCTACATTGATGATCTGGTGGCTGCGTATCTGGCGGCCCTAGCGCGTATCAACGCGGTCTCTGGCCGAATCTACAACATCGGCGGTGGCCCGGCCAACGTCCTCTCGGTCTGGGCGGAATTTGGCCCGCTGCTGGAGCGGCTCACCGGCAACCGGATCGATGTGCGCCGTGGCGATTGGCGTCCCGGCGACCAGCCAGTCTACATTAGCGCCATCGCCAAGGCCGAGGCCGAACTGGGCTGGCGTCCGCATGTGGATGTGGCTGAGGGTATCGCCCGGCTGGTGGCATGGGTGCGGGAGAACCGCGCCCTCTTTGCGGGGAAGTAGCTCTTGATGCGCGATGATCACCCGCCCGGCGACAGCCCGATTTTCCTGGTGCCCGAGGCGGCGGGCGAGCCGCTGCTGGCCGCCGTCGAGCGCGGGCTGGCGCAGGGCGGCCCGGCCCTCGACGCCCTGCCCACCCTGGGCGGCCTAGCCCTGAGCGACTCCTTCTTCGCCCGCGAGTTGGCGGGTCTGCACCAGCACTGGGAGATTCGCCCGCAGCCGACAGTCGGCCTGCTGGCTCGCCTGCGCACCCGTCTGGCCTGGTGGCTGCTCGGCCCCGAGCTGAATCAGGCCAGCGCCGCCCACGCCGCGCTGGTGCGGGTGATCGACAGCCTCACCGCGCACCTCGATGACGAACGGGCCGCCCGTGCGCGCCTGGAGTCACGCCTGGCCGCGCTGGAGCGCCCGCGATGACCGACCTGGTCTGGCACTCGTCGTTTTCCTCACTCACCGGCTACAGTGGCTCGTCGCGAGCCCTGGTGCTGGCCCTGGAGGAATGCGGCATGGCCGTGCGCCCGCTCTATCTCTTCGACTCGGACGACCGCGAGACCGCCCTTTTTGGCCCACCTCACCCGCGCATCGCCGCACTCCAGCGCGAGCGCCCCCTGCGTCTCGATGTGCCCCAGGTCGTCTATGGCCGGGGCGATCTTTTTGCTAAGAATAGCGGTAGCTACCGCGTCGGCTACACGATGCTGGAGGTCGACCGGCTGCCGGAGGCGTGGGTGCGCCAGGCCAACCTGATGGACGAGGTCTGGACGCCGACCGCGTGGGGCGTCGCGATGTTCCGCGCAAGCGGGGTGTCGCGACCGGTCTACCGCGTACCGCTCGGCGTTGATCTGGCGATCTTTCAGCCCGGCCCACCACGGACAAACCTCGCCGAGCGCACGGTCTTTCTCTCGGTCTTCGAGTGGGGCGTGCGCAAGGGCTGGGATGTGCTGCTGCGGGCCTACCGGGCCGCCTTTCGACCGGGCGACGCGGTGCTGCTGCTGCTAAAGATCGACTGCCGGGAGCCGGCGGTGAACCCGCTGCGCGCGCTGCGCGCGGCCCTGCCGAGCCCGGCACCGGCGGTGGGCCTGATCTACAACCGGCCCCTGGCCCCCGCGCAACTGGCCGAACTCTACCGAGGTGCCGACTGCTTTGTGCTGCCCAGCCGGGGCGAGGGCTGGTGTATGCCGGCCCTGGAGGCGATGGCCTGTGGCACGCCGGCCCTGGTGACCGGCTGGAGCGGGCCGACCGACTTTGTGCGTGAGGCGAGTGGCTATCCGCTGGCCACACGCGGCCTGACGCCCGCGCCTGCCGATGATCCGCTTTACGCCGGGACGCGCTGGGCCGAGCCGGATCACGATCACCTGGTGGAACTGCTGCGCCACATCCACCGCAGCCGCGACGAGGCCAGGGCCAAGGGTGCCCTGGCCGCCGAAGATGCGCACCGCTGGAACTGGGACGCCGCCGCCGCCATCATTGCCGGGCGCCTGGGCGCGGCACAGCACGTTTAGGGCTGCCGCCCTAAAAACCAGCTATACTATTTGGTTGAAATTATCAGCGAAGCTGATAATTTCAACCAAATAGTATAGCAATCCTATGAGAGTTGTCGCATGGAGTCGAGGCTTTAGCCGGAGCGCGCCGCCTAAAGGCTCGACTCCTCTTCACAACCTATGTAGGATTGCTATAGAGCCGAGGATCTGCGGCCCTCACGCTCCCGGTGGCACCAGTTCAGTCGAGGAATTCGGTGAGCATGCGGTTGTAGATGTCGGGGCGCTCGATCATTGGCAGATGCCCGCAGCGCTCGATCCAGACCAACCGGCTGTTGGGGACGAGCTTCGCCGCCACAGGTGTGCCCCCCGGCGGCATGATGCTGTCCTGGCGCGACCCGATGATCAGGGTCGGTGCGCGGATCTGGCGCAGAGCCGGGTTGATCTCCGGGTCGCCGACGCTGCCCGCGCTCGCCAGCGAGGTGCGCTTGTCCATCTTCAGAAAGTCGGTGAAGCTCTCGCGCAAAATCTGGTCGTCGGCGGGCAAACGGTAGAACAGACGGCTCGACACGGCGCGGTAGAACATGCGTCGGTCGGCCATCCAGGGGCGGCGCAGGGCCATCCACAGGGTCAGCACTTTGTGTACCTGCAGCACAAACCGCCGCTCGGGCTCGTTGCGGAAGGTGCTGAAACTGGTCAGCACCAGGCGACGCACGAGGTCGGGGTAGTGCGCCGCCACATAGACCGCCACGCTGGCCGAGAACGAGTGCCCGTTGAGGTCGAACTGGGCCAGGCCGAGCTTATCGGCGAAAGCGACCACCGTATCGACCACGCGGTGAATATTGGCGTGGCCATCGAGGGGCGGCGAGTCGCCGAAGCCCGGCAGGTCAGGCGCGATTACATCGTGGTTGGCGCTAAGGGCGGCCAGCGTGCCGCGCCAGTAGCGCGAGGATCCGCCCCAGCCGTGGAGCAGCAGCAGCGGTCGGCCACTGCCGTGTCGGCGGTAGTAAATGGGCTTCCGGCCGACCATCACCTGGGCGGGGGCCGGGTCGGCGTCAAGATATGTTGGGCGCATGGCTACTCCGTGTGAGTCGGGCGAATATGGGGCCAGTCGTAGGCGAAGCGGTCGATCCAGCGCCGCTGCTCGATTGTGTCGGGGACACGGCGCCCACGGGCCTGGCTGATCCGGGTGATCGCCTCGGCGGGGGTGAGCCCAAGGGCGCAGAGGGCGCAGGCGGCGATGGTGGACGACCGGCCAATACCCATCCGGCAGTGGATGGCCACCGACCGCCCCGCGACCAGGTCTTCGACGATCTCCGCGACGAAGGCGGCCGTGGCCGAGTTGAGCGGCGGCGTGGCGAAATCATAGATCGGCAGGGCGCGGAAGGCCATCCCGGCGGCGTGGGCGAGGTCTGGCTCGTTGCCCAGGCCGAGATCCTTCTGCTCGGGTGCGCCGAGGAGCGAGATCAGCACATCGACCCCGGCGGCGCGCAGGCCAGACAGTTCCGTCGCTAGGTTGCCCCCACCCAGCGGGTGGGCCATGGTACCAAGCCGACCGGCGGCGGGTACCGGAAACCAGTAGACCATCGGCTGCATCAGGGACTCCTCTGATAGGTGCTGACGCGCCCCATTGTAGCACGGCGAGCCTTGACCGCGACAGCGCCGGGACACACGTATCAGGGCTGATGTAACGTCCTTTGGGGCTGTGCCCCAGACCTCGCTTTTGGTTGGTTTTTGGCGGCTTCGCCGCCAAAAACCAACCAAAAAAGATC
>CAISPW010000450.1 GCA_903887465.1 uncultured Oscillochloris sp.
AACGCGGTTTGCTCCACCTCGTATGGAGCTTGTAGCAAGAAGGCCGACCCTTACCGTAGAGTCACCCACCAATTGCCCCCGTGCCCGCTCGAACCAATAGCAAACAAGGTCTGCAAAATTTGGCAGTCGGTTATTGAATAAGTAGCGCAGAGCGTCTACGTACTCGTTGCCAAACTCTCCTCTCATTCTCTTTCCACCCAAAAATGGCGGGTTGCCGATAATCACATCCACCGCTGGCCACTCCGGCTCAACCGGCTTCCCCTCATCATCGAAGGCAAGGATCGCGTCCTTGCACTCAATCGAGTGGAGAGTCTGCAAGATCGGCTCAATTGGCTGGCCCTCTAGCCACCCGTTCAGGCGTAGCCATTGCAGGTAGCCAATCCACACCACCACTTGGGCCAACTCAGCGGCAAAGGGGTTCTTCTCGATGCCGTGGAGTTGCAAGGGCGTCACCCCAAGTTCGGGCTGGGTCAGTCCAAGGCCACCGGCGTAGCGCCACACCTCTTGCTCCAGGTCTTTGAGTTGGTGCAGGGCCACATAGAGGAAGTTTCCAGACCCGCAGGCCGGGTCAAGCACGCGCACCTTCGAGAGCGTATCCATAAAGTCAAAGATCATCGCCTCCGCAACACTGCGGAGCTTCTGGCGAGATGCGCCGCTCGTCGTCTGCCACTGCGTATGCAGGGCGTCCACGCCCGCTTGCACCGCCTCCCAGGCGCGGCGATAGGGCTGCATCAGCACCGGCTCAACGATGAGCAGGATGTCATCGCGACTGGTGTAGTGTGCGCCAAGCTGCGCCCGCTTGCTGGGGTCAAGGCTGCGCTCAAAGAGCGTACCGAAAATGGCTGGCTCGACGCTCGACCAGTCCAGCTTGGCCACCTCATTCAAAAGCTGGAGTTCATCGGCATTGAGCGGAAGCGCCGTCGCATGCTCAAAGAGCCAGCCGTTGAAGCACGGCACCTTGTTGCCAGGGCCGAAGTAGCCGCCGGACTTCATTGTCTGAAAGAGGCTCTGCGCGATAGGGACGAACTCGCCGGGGTTCATGATCGCCTGCCGAATACTCTGCGTCATCAACTCGGCGGGCAGCAGGCGAATATCCTCGGCGAACAGCGCAAACAGCACCTTCATAAAGAACGGCGTGGTATCCACCGGGGCAAACCCGCGATCCTCCAGCAGTCGGGCGATACGCGCAAGTTGCTTGGCCGCCTTTTCGGTGATCGTCTCGGCCCGCTCAATAGGACGAAGCTGTTCCGGGTTGGTGAAAACCTGACGCAGCAGATCGCGGGTTGCGGCATTCTGGAGATCCGCGTTCGTGAACTGCTCAACCTGGGTGCGGTAGCCGGTGAACTCGATTGAGACATAATAGTTCGCAATGTCGCAGGCCACCAGCACCGGGGGATTGCCCAGATCGCCCTTGTAGAGAAGAAGCTGAGTGTATGCGCCGCGCAGATCGCCATACTTGCCCTTGCTCTTGTACTCCCAGGCGAAGCGATCTTTAAACCAGACATCGGCAAAGCCCGCGCCGCCGCCTGACTTGGTCAGCGGCTTCTCGAAGCGGTAGAAGTCGCCGTTAGGGTCTGCCTGGTTGGGGGTTGGATGTCCGAGGAGGTGACAGAGGTCAATGAAGTGTTCCTGCGCGGTGGCCTTCTCGTTGATCGTCACGGCTTCCCACTTCTGGACAAACGCGGCGGCGGCAGTGGCGATATCAGTCATGCAAACTCCCGAGATAACCCATGAGGCGTGCCTGTAAGGATCGCATAGACCAAGAAAAGCGTCAAATATCATGTTGTCCGCTAGCGGACAGCATCACAAACCCCCCATGCTCTACAGAGCATGGGGGGTTTGTGTGTTCTTCCTCTCGCGAGGTCATGTTTCCTGCACATAGCGCATGGACACAAACCCTATGCCGTTTGCGAGGTGGCCCCATCGTACATCTCCATTGATCGCCTCGGTACCCTTGGTCTTGATCCCATCTACCTCGATACGCTGGCCGTAGTAGACCCTGGCGGCGATGACGGCCTGGGTGTTCGGTGCCTGCCGCACATAGAGGGTGTTCGTAATCACGCGGTATGTCTTGTTCGCCCGCGTATCGCCCTCGGCGAGCGGGGGCGCTGTCGGTGCGGTTGCCGATGTATGGACGGCGTCGTCCTACGCTGCTACGGTACACAACGAGGCGCGACAAAGGCAAAATAGACACACTTTGCACATCCACGAAAACGTGGTATAATATGTTTAATAATTTTACAAATCTTATGACGGGATTAATTCAAATGGACACCATCTACATCATCTGGCAAGAGCTCGACGCTGCGGTGCCCATGCAGCAGCGGCTCGACTCTGCCATCGCTGCGCACCTGGCGAGGTTTGGTGGGGCAGCCTCGCACTTCAACATGCCGAAAGGCGCAGCCGGCCTGGGCCTCTCCTTCCCAGCGGGCTCAGAGGTGTGCTACGTCGATCACGTGCAACCCTACCTGATCCAGGCCGGCCATGTGATCCGCCGTCGTGCGAACCCGGTAGCTGACAGAGTTGAGATACTTCCTCGTGGCTCAGGCGTTGCCGCCGATCGATATGAATGATACCGGCACCCAGATCGCCGTTGTTGCCATCTGCGTGAGCATTGTCGTGCTTCTGAATGTGCGAGATGCGCTTGTGCAGGCGTGGAACCACAAGCAACTCCCAAGCATCGGGACGCTGCTTGCCCGTGGGGTCGCGGTGATGAACAGCCTCACGGCAACGAGCCGACGCGCACGTCCTTTGCGAAGAGACTTCGCACCGCACCGACGCACACTATCCCTACCGGTTGTTGAGCCGCACTCGACAATCCATACACGTATGGACGCAACCGCTGCTGCGCGCACATCCGCGCCGGTCGCGCTACCATCCCGACTGGCAGCGCTCAACACGCTCCCGGCGCACGCGACCCCTGCGCCGGTAAGACCCGTCGTGGTATCGCCCTGGAAGGGGGGCAACTGGCAGATTATGGCGCAAACCAAGAGCGCCATAGCAAACCCGCCCAACGATATGCTGGATACCATCGCCTATATGCGTAGCGAGCATCTACGTGGCTATGGCGAACACGGGAAGTTCCTCGTACCCCAGGGATTCACCCTGGAGCATGGCCACCCGCATCAGTGGTTCACCCGTGCTATCCGAGGGACGAACCATCAGGGCGTGGCGGGGCTACCCGAAACAGGCAAGGACTCCCGGATGCGCAATCAGGCGATAAGCCTGATGCTCCAGCACACGCCCAAGGAACTTGCCGTCTACATCATTGATGGCAAAGGAGATTGGATCTTGTTTGAGAACAAGGCGCACGTACGTATGTGCGTTCTTGATTCTGATGACATTGAAGACGCATTTATGCGCCTGGAGGAGGAGCGGAATCGTCGTCAGAACCTCATCAACACCTATAGCCGTGATCATCAGGTGCTTACCACCTGGGACACGCTGCCGCCCGAGTTTCGTCTGGAGCATGATCTTCCCTTGATGTGGGTGATTGTCTCAGAGCTCGACATGCTCACCGAATGTTTTAAGACGGAGCGGGCGTTTGAGCTTGCACTCAGCAGGCAGCTTCGTTCGTCACGATCCGCAGGAGGGCGCTGGACGCTTTCAACCCAGCGCTTCAACGGCAAAGAGACCTCCTGGCGGGGGCTTGTGAACCACTGGTCATCGGGAGCGCAGACGTTCCCCACCGATGACAAGCCGAACACCACCATGAGTACGCCGCAACTGATCGAGCTGGGGGCGCTTCCCCCGAGCAAAATGACCCTCCCGCTCCATGCAGGTATCGCCACCGTTGTTGCGGGCAGTCAGGCCGTAACGGTACGTGACTCTTATTTGAGCGGCGAGGAGATCGGTCGTCTTCTGGCGAAGCTGCCTGATCGTGTCCTCGTGCCGCAGACGGCCAAGAAGCCCGTCCAGGATGCCGCACCGCCTGAGCGTAGCCAGCGCAGACAGCCAGCATCTCCGGCACCCAGCGTGGCCGCAGAGACATACCCAGGGCCACGTATGACCATTGATGAGATTGCCGAGTACATTGCGCGGGCACCCACGACGCCACAGTGGCGCATTGAGCGCAACCTGTTCGGGGTGAGCGACGAGACATCCTATCGCTCGGTCTGCATGGCCGTTGAGCGACTACGAACCTCGGTCACGGTGGGGGAACCCCTCGCCGTCTCGGAGGAATGAGGAAGACGTACGATGACGGCAATCACCGTAGAACTGTCGGCTGACACGTATCGGAAGCTCCAAGAGCAAGCGCAACGGATCGGTAAAGTGCCGGAGCTTGTGGTCAGCGAGTGGCTGTCCGAGTTGTTAGCAAAAGTCCCCACGCCTCTAAGCGAGCGTGAGCGCGCCCGCGAGGCACTACGCGCCGCCGGCCTACTGGTCGAGTTCAGTGCAGAAGAACAAGCGCACGCCAAAGCGGCGGTCACGCTGACGCTGGACGAGGTACGTGCTGCACTTGACCGGGCGGGCGGAAAACCGCTGAGCGAGATTATTCTTGACATGCGTGGGCCAAAAGAATGAGCAATTTCTATCTGGACTCCAGCGCACTCGCTAAACGCTACCTCACCGAGATCGGGAGTGCATGGATCAACGGCATCACCGACCCTGCAATGGGCAACAACATTGTCATCGCGGAAATCACGCTCGTTGAGGTTGCGGCGGCACTGGCCGCCCGTCATCGCGGTGGTGGTTTGACCTTGGCCGAGCGTGATGCCGCAATCCTCCTCTTCACGCACCATTATGCGAACGAGTATACGGTTATCCACATCGAGCGGGCGATGATCAAACAGGCAGCAGATCGCACCCAGAACCATCGCTTGCGTGGATATGACGCGGTTCAGTTGGCGGTCGCGCTGGCGGTCAATGACCACTACGTCGCACGTGGGTTGGATCTACTCATCTTTATCACCGCCGATACGGATCTGGCGGCGGCGGGGGCGGCGGAAGGGTTGGCAGTGGATAACCCCAATCATCATCTGTGATTTCCGATCTATCTCGTCGTATACCGGAGCGAGAGGCACGCCATGACCGAGACGAGTAAAGCGATTGTCGCGATTCATAGCGCGTATACGTCCTATGTCAGTAACCGTAGGGGTTCACACGGGGCGAATCGCCTTCCGGTTGCGCCCGAACTTCCGGCTCCGGGCCGCGTTCGATGTCCGTCCGAAGTACCTCACCCGTCTGCATCGGGCCGACGGATATGACTACCCAAGGAAATCTACCGATGGACACACCTCCGAACTCACGGCGCGATCATGCGAGGTGCGAGTCCTCCAAGCGCCACGCCCACGTTTCCTCTGCCGGGGTGGAAGCCTTGCAGTTCCCACGCGGGATGGCATTCTGATGGCATCCCACTCTCTACGCAAGCGTGCCACGACCGCATCGTCTGAGACGACCTACGATCTGTTTATCCGCTACGACGACGGCGCGGGCTTCTCCAAGATGATCGCCCGCGCTCCAGGTGTATCTGACGAGGTACTCGAATTTAAATACCCGGCCCTTGTCGCACTGAATACGTTCTTTGACCCGATGGGCACGGCGGGCATTGAGCTGATGAACGTCGAGGAGTCCCATAAGAATGGGACTGGCCCGATCTTTGACGACAGCGTGGTCTACGCGGTCGGGACAATTGTGATGGCCAACGGAACCGGGAGGTTCGACACCTCACACCAGCGCTACGTCACGGAGAGCGCGATGCTGCGCTTTCACGCCGGCCTGGGCAAGGCGCTGAAGCACTTTGGCCTCGATCACGCGATCATCGACCTGACGGTGAGCGTGAACACCGAGCGCTTTAAGGCGCTGGCGGATCGGCTCGTTCATTTCTACAGCGGGGATCACTACTTCCGCTATAACGGGGACGAGGTACGCGGTCACGTGGCGCGTGTCCTGGTCGGCCCCCAGGCAATTGCGGCG
The DNA here is from genome assembly GCA_903887465.1 of uncultured Oscillochloris sp. Lineage (GTDB taxonomy): Bacteria > Chloroflexota > Chloroflexia > Chloroflexales > Chloroflexaceae > Oscillochloris. Next base: position 5,917 of record CAISPW010000450.1, read on the forward strand.
GCGTTCTATATCCAGAACAATCCTCCAGAGCAGCTGAGAGCGCTGCTGGAGGAGAGCCCGCTCACGGAATCGACCATCCTCACGCTGGATGGAGGAAACTTCAACATCAACTACTCCGTACTCATCCCTCACCCGACGCTCCCCGATATGCTGCTGCCCGTCACCCTCGGATCGGTGGATGTGGGCACGCATAATATCCGTGAGCGCGCGGAGGAAGAGATCACCAAGCTTGCGGGCACCCGGCCACCGCTCCGGGTCGTCGATAACGCGATCAACCCCAGGCACGCGAGCTACGGGACGGTACCGAATCCAAGGGGAGGGAAGATCAATATCAGCAAGCGACTTGCGGAGATCCGCCGCGCCGTCTGGGAAGACGGCTTCTCCCAGATCCGGGCGAAGACCAGCGGGGCTGGCCCGCAGTATGTCTTTGTCGTTGGTGGGTTTGGGATCGTGGCGGCCGACGAGATCGACGCAACCGAGATCGGCACGCTGCCCGGCGGTGCCCCGCTCACGTTTAAGGATCTGCCTGGGTTCTACAACGCCGAGAGCGAGTGGGCGGTCGTGCGCGGCCTCGATAGTATGGGGACAGCCGATGTCGAAATGTCTCAGCGTTAAGCACACCAAGGCACAGGACAAGGGCACCCGGTCAAGCAAGGAGCTTGGCCGGGCGACCCTTGCGTTTCGCGCCCCGCTCGCCGAGGGCCAGCGAAACTATGCCTACTATCTTTCAGAGCGCGCGTATAAGGGATCGTTCAATCGTCTGATAAATAGGCTGCTTGCGAACCACCTGCAGTCTATCGGATGGGAGCCGACCCCTGAGCTTATCGCCGAGGTGGCCGAGAAGCTCGCAGAGCTCGACGAGCCATCGCGGCTCAGTCCAACGCCGCCCGCACGGATCCCGCGCACGGTCGCCAGCCCTGCGGATCCTGACGAGCCAGCGGAATCTGATACCATATCCGACGCCCCTTCCCCGGAGCTCAGCACCTCCAGCACGCCAAAAATAAAAGGGAAGGCCGGAATAGCATGGAACATGTAACGCCCGATACCGCCGCAGTCGTGGGTTCGGCATCGGTAGACCCCCTCGCCGCACCCAAACGCCGAGGGCGGAAAAAGAGTGTGTACACTGAGGCAGAGCGAGAGGAGCGGAACCGGCGTAAGTCAGAGGCGGAGCTACAGCGGGTGCGCCTGCTCGGCTACGTATACCCGAAGCGGAACCCACGCTGGCAGCGGCTCGTCGATATGTATCCGCCGCACGGCGATGACGCCGTGATCCAGGCGGTGCTGCGCGTGATGTTCATTCTCGGCGCGCCTGTGGCTGAGGAGGTGCTAGCGGCGACACAGCGGCAAGACGCAGCATGGATCATCGCGTGGCGTGAGGGTCTCGCGCTGCCAGAGCCGCAGGGCACGCCCACCCATACCAAAATTGTCGAGATGCCGATCCTTGATCTCAATCGGCTCACCGACGGCATGGTGCGGTACGGGGTACGCCTCCGTCGGGGAAGCGAGGAGAATGACCGGATTATTAATTATCACACGAACCTTCCCACCAAAGAACTCAAGCAACTCTATGTTCGGCTAGCGATCTTGGTGGCATCCGAGATGCCAGATATCGGTGAGCGGGTCAAGATGCTCTACAACTAGAACGAGGCGGCGGCATCGACGCAAAAAGGCCGTAGCGGGAACCATCCGCTACGGCCTCTTTGCGTCCCTTACGGGCTCAGCGTGATCAGTATAGCATAGTCTTTTTTTTTGCGTCAATCCGCATCGCAACGTCATCACAGGGCATGAGCAAAGTCCTCGGGGCTGCGCCCCAGACCTCGCTTTTTGTTGGTTTTTGGCG
>CAISPW010000451.1 GCA_903887465.1 uncultured Oscillochloris sp.
CGCCAAAAACCAACAAAAAAAAGATCTTTCGGGGGTGGCTTTGCCACCCCCAAACCCCCGCCGGAGGCGACTTTGCAACTGCCCTGGAATGAGGCACGCGGGGCGAAGCAATTTGCCCCGGTGCCACTGAGATCTCGGCGGCGACCAGATCCGTCGATGGCATTATGATATGCAGAGGACGTGCGCAAATGCTTCGACGCTACTTTCTCATCGCCGTCATGGTCATGGTCTTGGCCATGGCCTCGCCGGTTTTTGCCAACACATTGGCCGGTACGCCGGTGCGCTTCCGCGAGACGGGCCACACCCTGGCCTACGGTTTCCGCGAGTTCTACGACCGCCAGGGCGGCCTGCCCATCCTCGGCATGCCGCTCACCGAGGTGTTCGTGGAGGAGGGTCGGCCGGTGCAGTACTTCGAGCGCGCGCGCCTGGAGTGGCACGGCGAGCTTGGCACCACGATGGCTGGCCACCTGGGGCGCTGGGCCGCCGAGGGCCACGCCAGCGACCCGGCCTTCGCGCCGGTGGCGTCGGCCCCCGCCGAGGCCAGCTACGTTGCGGAGACCGGCCACACCCTGGGCGGGGTCTTCCGGGGCTTTTGGGAGGCGCACGGCGGCCTGGACGCCTTCGGCTACCCGATCTCCGAGCCCTTCACGGAGCCGAGCGACCAGGATGGCCGCAGCTACACCGTGCAGTACTTCGAGCGCGCCCGCTTCGAACTGCACCCCGAAAACGCGCCGCGCTACCAGATCCTCCTCGGCCACCTTGGCCGCCAGTACCTCGCCGCTCACCCCGCCCCCGCCTGGGCCGTGGCCCCCGTGGATACGCCCGCACAGGCATGGGAGTCCGTCCGGCCCAGCCACCTGCGCATCCCGCGCATCGGCGTGGACACCGACATTGTGAGCGCCGGCTTCTCGCTGGGCCAGTGGGATGTGCCGCGCTACACGGCGGTTCACTACTGGCCGATCTCGGGCTACCCCGGCACCCCCGGCAACATCGTGATCGCCGGGCACGTCGGCTACCACGGGGAGATCTTCAACAAACTGCCGAACGTGGCGACCGGCGACCAGATCTATGTGACGGCGGGCGGCGGCGAGCGCCGCTACCTTGTGCGCGAGGTTCTCACCCTGCGGCCCGAGGATACCTGGGTGCTGGCCCCCACCGGCGACGAAGTACTCACGCTGATTACCTGCGTGCCGATCGGAGTCTACACGCATCGCCTGGTGGTTCGGGCGTACCCCGCATAGTACTACCGTTGTAGTTGCCAACATCGCCATTCCTGGCGGGGGTTTGGGGGCCTGCGGCTCCCGAAAAAAATCCTTTTCTTTCGGAGGGGCTTTGCCCCTCCGAACTTCCCCGCCGGGAAGACGACAATACGTGCCCGCTGGGCACACCTAACGATCACGTAGGGAGATCTCCGATGGAACCCAAGCGGAAGCGGAGCGGCGGGAACAACTGGGTTGGCATGGTGATCTTCTTGGTACTCGCGTTCGGCTCGCCCCTAGCGCGAATCATCTCCAGCCTGATCTTCCAGTCTATCGGCGTAACGGTCAGTTCCAACGTCCTGGCCATCGGCCTGGTCACGCTGATTGTGCTGGCGGTCGCGGTCGCGGCCATCGGCTCGGCGCTGCGCGGCACCGGGCGGATCAACACCGGCAGCGCGACTCAGTTGCCCCCGGGGCCGACGACCCCGCCGCAGATCGGCGTGCCTACGCAATTCCCCGGTAGCCCGCGCTTCGAGCCGGTGATCAACCCGCGCATCCTGACCATCGGCATCGTCGGGCTGATTATATTCGGCGGCGTCTTTCTGGCCATCCTGGCCATATTTGGCTGAATATTGCATGTTACGTATGGCATGCAGCCTTCCGCATTCAACATTAGATGAATACCTACGACCCCTTCGCCCGCTACTACGACGCCGATTTTCGCGACTACACCGAGGACGTGTCCTTCTACCGTGAGTTGGCCCGGCGCGCAAGCGGGCCGATCTTGGAGCTGATGTGCGGCACCGGGCGAGTGCTGCTGCCCCTGGCCGAGGCCGGCCACCAGATCACCGGCGTGGATGTCTCGTCCGCCATGCTCGCCATCGCCCGTGAACACCTCGCCGAGTCCGGGCTATCGGCCACCCTGATCGAAGGTGACGTGCGCAGCGTCGCCCTGCCCGAGCAGCACTTCGGCCTAGCCTTCATCGCCATCAACTCGTTTATGCACATGGAGACGGTGCGCGACCAACTCGCGACCCTGGAGACGGCTCGCCGCGCCTTGAGCCACCGGGGCAGCTTGGTGATCGACCTGTTCAACCCCGACCCGATCGAGATCGTCCGTGAGGACAACCGCATCGTTCTCGACCGCCACTACAACCTCGATGGCTGCCACGTGCAGAAGTTTGTCGCCATCGACAGCGACACCGCCGAGCAGAAATCCTACGTCACCTACCTCTACGACGAGAGCGACGCCGAGGGCCGGGTCACCCGGCGCACCATGCGCTTCACCATGCGCTGGTACTACCGCTACGAGATCGAGCATCTGCTGGCCAGGGCGGGCTTCAGCCTGCGCGCTATCTACGGCTCCTACGACCTCGACGAGTACAGCTCCGGCAGCCCGCGTCTGATCGTCGTCGCCTCGCCGGGGAAATAACGTCCAAGGCATGTTTCAGAATCGGCCATTCCAGCTTGACCGTCTTGCGATAAGGCGACGCGGCGATGACGCGCTCCTAGCGCCTCATCGCCTCATCGTCTCGTCGCTGAACGGTCACGTGGGTTTGAAACATGCCCAAGGAATCGAAGAGGCCGCCCAGGTTGCTGGACGGCCGGAAGAGGGGTTCGGAGGCGGTGAAGGGTCGTGTACGAGTCGTATAGTTTGGCGTAACGGAGGATCACCGCAAATCGCCCGTCTTGCGTAACTCGACTCAGTATACCCGAGCCGTGTTAGAATCGTGTTAACGCCACGTAAGATCGATGTTAGCATTTGCACGCCACGCCGCACCACCCAACATTGAGCAACGCCCGCCGGGGGGAGGGACACGCCCTCCCCGCAGCCCTCCCAAGCGTGGCGAGCCGCTAGTCGGCGGCGGCAAACACGGGCTGGGAGCCGAGCTCTGGCGCAGCTCCAGACAGCGTCGCCGCACTGAGCAGCACCAGGGCAACCCAGACCACATCGGCCAAGAGCAGGTGGATAATCTGGAGCGTGATTGGGGTGAGCAGGAATAGGTTGATTGCGCCGACGCCAAGCTGGGCCAGGAAGAGCAGCAGCAGCAGTGCGGCCCCGATCCGCGCACCCTCGCTCGGGCGCTGCCGGCTGAGGATCTGCCCGATCACCAAAAGGTAGACCCCGGTGGCGATGGCCAGCACGGGATGCCAGAAGCGCAGCCGGACGAGGAAGTGCGCGGTCGGGTCGAAGTCCTGGGCGATCCCAGCGCTCAGCGAGTCGCTAGGGAAGAGCGTATCGCTGAGCGCCGTCATCGCCCCGGTAGCCCCCAAGGCCAGCAGGGCCAGCACGCCCACGCCGAGCATCCAGCCCGCCGCGCCCTGGCCGCGCAGCCGGATAGCGCGCCCGCCGCCCGCCCACCATGCCGTCAGGGTGATCGCGCCCACCAGCAGCAGCGTATTCACCAGGTGGATGCCGCTGGCCGTCACGCGGGACACCGAGGTGTTGTGGTTCACCAGTTGGAAGAGCACCAGCCCCGCGCCCAGCAGGCTCTCGATCACGATAAAGATCATCGTCAGCGTGGCCCCCCGCCGGGCCAGGTGGCCCTTCGGGAAGATCCGCAGCGCCCACACCAGCAGCGCCACCGCCAGAATGAGCGAGATCCCGCTGGTGATGCGGTGGGCGAACTCCACCAGCGTCTGAACCTGCTGAACCTGCGGGATGACCTGGCCGTTGCAGAGCGGCCAGTGCTGGCCGCAGCCCGCGCCCGAACTGCTGGCTCGCACGTAGGCACCCCAAAGAACCACTAGGATGTTATAGGCGAGTACGCCCCAGGCAAACTGAGTATAGCGTCGCTGCATCGTGATCTCCGTAATATGCTCAATGCTGAGAAGGTCGCCAGTATTATACCGCGCTCGTACAGCTTCCCGAAAAAGCTAATACTACCGCAAAAGGCACGCGGTCCGGCACCGCCCGCCGGGGGGCTGAAGCCCCCGGCTAGGTCTACGACGGCCGCTGAAGCGGCCTGTCTGAGGCCGCTTCA
>CAISPW010000452.1 GCA_903887465.1 uncultured Oscillochloris sp.
AAGCGGCCTCAGACAGGCCGCTTCAGCGGCCGTCGTAGACCTAGCCGGGGGCCTTCAGCCCCCGGCGAACGTTACCGCGACCGCGTGACTTTTGCGGTAGTGCGAAAATATATACTACCCGAGCCCTACGCCCTGGCCCGAAGGCATCAGGCGCTATCTTGAGCCTAAACCCGCCATAAGCCGCCATGCTTTAGCCCAGCGCGTAGCTTGATGGCGGCGGAGAAGACCGTCGTGCCGAATTGCCTATACCCTAATCAGATCATCTAGGTCTACGATATATAGGCCAACGCGCGCGTCCAGCGCCAAGGACGGGATCGCAGATCGGGGCCAGGATCGCGCTGCAACGCCACAAACCGCGATCATCGGCAGATCTCGATTGTCCATGTTGGCATGCCTGCGTCAGTGCGACTGGACGGCGTGGCGACTCCCCGAAAAACCCCTGCGAAATGATCGCCTAGTCGATGTATAATTGTACTGCGGTCATCTATGAAGATGGTACAAATAAGGAGGTGCTGCTATGTCCACTCCGCAGATCCCGGCGTCCACGACTGGTGGGCCAATCGCGACCATCACCAACATCGGCACGAGCATGATCCGCCTGGGCGCGGTCGTGATCACACTGCCGCTCACCGCTGTGAGCAGCATTACCACCAGCCTGGTCGGGGTTGTTACGAACGTGTCGACGAACCTGAACAACACCGTGGCGCCCCAGAACAGCAACGAGATCGTCAAGGCGACCAGCGACCTGCTCGGTGCCGCCACCGGGCTGTACGTTGGGATGCTCAAGACCTCCGTGGGCGGAATCGACACCGTGGTACGCGCAATCAACGCTGCGGTCTCGGGTATCACCACGCCGTCCAGCAAGTAACGTGCGGTTCTAGGTCGCGGGGTCAGCACGGCTGACCCCGTACACAACACAGCCGAGCGCGGCCCCACAAGGCCGCGCTCGGCTGTGTTTCGTCTCGTGGCTCACCCCAATGATGCTGGTGGGTATTTTTTTGGGGAGGGACACGCCCTCCCCGCACCTCGCCCAGCCCTGACTCCACTTTCGCGACTCAGCCGCCATCACGGCGGTGCCGCCCGATCAGGTCGCCCAACTGCTGCGCAATCGGCTCAAGCGCGGCCCAGTCGTCGGCGCTGAACCGCTCAGGGGTATGCAGCGCTCGGGCCAGCTTGTCGGCTACGGCCAGCAGGACGCCGCGCTCGCGCGGGCTGAGCAGCCCCGCCGCAAGCGGCGGATCGTATTTCTGGAAATACGATCCGGGGACATCCGCCGCAAGCGGCGGGCTGAGCAAAGCCTCGACGCGGGCGCGGGTCTCGGCACGCGAGACACGGTCGTCGCGCACCGCCGCGATCAGCGCTGCGCGCGCGGGCCCATCGGCCAGCCTACCGATCTCGTAGACGTGGCCGAGCGTATCGGGACGTTCAGCGACCAGTTGCTGAAGATCTTCGGCAAGTTGGAGCAGCCGCAGGCGGTTCTGCACATAGCCCTTGCTCTTGCCCAGGCGCTCGGCGATCTGAGCAAAGCTGTAGCCGAGAAGCTGGTGCATGCGCCCGAGGGCCAGCGCCTCGTCGATCGGGTGCAAATCCTCCCGCTGCAGGTTCTCGGTGATGGCCAGTTCCAGCATGGCCCGGTCGTCAGGCGCATCCTCAACCAACAGGGCCGGGATGGCCGTGCGCCCGGCGATGCGGCTGGCCCGCCAGCGCCGCTCGCCCGCCACCAACTCATAGCGGCAGCCCGCGCCCTCGTAGGGGGTCAGGGGGATGCTGCGAACGAGGATCGGCGAGATCACACCGTGCGCGCGGATCGAGTCCGCCAACTCCGCGAGACCCTCCGCGCTCGGGCGGGTGCGCGGCTGCAGGCGATTGGGCATAATCTCGCGCAGGTCGAGGTCACGCACCTCCTGGCAACGGCGCACCGCACCCATAACCAGATCGTCGGTGGCGCGCGGCATCGGCGTCATCGAGATGGTCCGGTCGTTCAGCGAAGCTCGCTTAGGTGGCACGTAACACCTCCACAGCGAGATCGCGGTACAACTGCGCCCCCACGTGTGACGGGTCGTACTCAAGCATAGGCTTGCCGGCCAGAGCCGTCTCGGCGAAGCGGATACTGCGGCGGATGGGCGCGTAGACCTTGCCGGGGAAGAGCCGCTGGAGTTCCGCCAGCACCTCGTGTTCGTGCAGCGTGCGCGGGTCGTACATCGTCGGCAGCACGCCGAGCAACTGGAGCCGCGCATTGGCCCGACGCTGAATCTTCTCGATCGACTGCACCAGCTGGGTGAGGCCGCGCAGGGCCATATAGTGGCACTCGACCGGGATGATGACGGCGTCGGCAGCGGTGAGCGCGTTGACCGTAAGCAGGCCGAGGGAAGGCGGACAGTCGATCAAGATCTCATCAAACGCCGCCGCCACCGGGGCCAGAGCGTCGGCGAGCAGGCGCTCGCGGCCGACCTCGTTGATCAGCTGCATGTCTGCAGCCGCGAGGTCAATCGTCGCCGGGGCGACGGTGAGCCGCCCGGCGCGCTGCAGGATGTCGCCGATCAGCGCGTCGCCCATAAGCACATCATAGATTGAGCGAGCGAGTTGGCTGGTGTCGATCCCGAGGGCGTCGGTGAGCGACGCCTGCGGATCGACATCGACAAGCAGCACGCGACGACCGGCCACCGCCAGGGCGGCACCCAGATTGATCGCGCTTGTGGTCTTGCCAACGCCGCCCTTTTGGTTCGCAAGGGCGAGAATACGGGCCATAGCAATTCCTCTCGGCGGATTTCACAACAGACCACCATGCGGCTCCGCCGCACAACACCAGATGAACATGGCCGCTGATGCCCGGCTATTACGACCGTTGTAGTTGCCAACATCGCCATTCCTAGCGGGGGTTTGGGGGCCGCAGGCCCCCGAAAAAAATCCCTTTCTTTTCTTTCGGAGGGGCGAAGCCCCTCCGAGCCTCCCCGCCGGGAAGACGACAACGGTAGTACTATCGGCTATCGGCTATCGGCTATCGGCTATTTTCACTATAGTGAAGCCTAGCACCCTAAAATCCACGTGCCAGCGCAACTGGCAGGCTCAACCAACTATATGATCATTGCGGCGGTAGCGCAACAATGCAAACCCCAAGCCCCTGCTGTGCTATCATCCGCCAATGCGTACCGATCTCCTGCGCCGCTGCGGCTACTTCCACAACCTCCCCGCCGACATCCTGGCATCCGCCGCGTCGTCCGCACAGCTGCGGCACGTGCCCGGCGGCGAGTTCTTCTTCCGCCAGGGCGAGCCGGCCAGCCACTTCTACGTGCTGGCTGCAGGCAACGCCCGCCTGAGCCAGATTACCCCCGAGGGACGCCAAATCATTATGGGCTTGATCGGCCCGCCCCACGAGATCGGGATCATTGCGGCCATCGCGGGGGCCATCTATCCGCTCGATCTCCAGGCCACCCAGGACAGCCAGGGACTGGCCTGGGATCGCGACGCGCTACGCGCCCTGCTGGAGGCCCACCCGGTGCTGGCGCTGCGCGCCCTGCACATGGTCTCGGGGCGCTTCGTCGAGCTCCAGGATCGCTACCGCGAACTGGCCACCGAGCGGGTCGAGCGGCGGCTGGCCCGCGCCATCCTGCGCCTCGCCGCCCAGGCCAGCCGCCCCGAGGCCGATGGCGTAACCATCGCGGTGCGCCTAGCCCGCCAGGATCTGGCCGAACTGACCGGCACAACCCTCTTTACGGTCAGCCGCACCCTGAGCGCCTGGGAGGATGCGGGCATCGTGCGCAGCGGCCGCGAGCGGGTGACGCTCTGCGACCCCGCACGGCTCACGGCAATCGCCGAGGATCTGCCGGGGTAGGCGACAGGCGCCAACGCCTTCGCGCCACTTCGCATCCTTTGCGATCCCAAACCCTGCTTCTTTGCGCAGGGCTGCTGCAACGTCGCTGGGGCTGCGCCCCAGACCTCGCTTTTGGTTAGTTTTTGGCGGCTTCGCCGCCAAAAACTAACCAAAAAAAGATCGTTCGGGGGTGGCGTTGCCACCCCCAAACCCCCGCCGGAGGCGACGTTGCAACCGCCCTGCTTCTTTGCGCCAGCGCAAC
>CAISPW010000453.1 GCA_903887465.1 uncultured Oscillochloris sp.
ACATGTACGGCAATGCGAAGATGTTCTACGGCGCGACGATATTCAACGAATACGCGGCGGGCCTGCGCGACCTGGGGCACCCGGTGTTCGGGCGCGAGCACCTGCTGTGGATTATGCGGGTGCTGCTGGTGGCCTCGGTGGGAGGGCACATCTGGTCGGCCACGGTGCTAACGGCGCAGAGCCAGAAAAGCTCCTACGCGCACGGGGTGAGCAAGGTGAAGCGCTACGCGCAGAAGCAGCGCCGCACGGGCTACGCAGCCTACACAATGCGCTACGGTGGGATTGTGATCTTCCTGTTTATTGTTTTCCACCTGCTGAACTTCACCTTTGGCGTGGCAGGCTACAGCGCGGGAGAGTACATTAGCGAGCATAACGGGGTCTACAACGCCTACAACAATGTGGTGATCAGCTTCCAGCACTGGCCCGTGTCGCTCTTCTATATCCTGGCGATGATCTTCCTGGGCCTGCACCTGTTCCACGGCGTCTGGAGTGCCTTCCAGACCCTGGGGCTGAACAACCAGAAGTACACCGGCAGTTGGCGTGGCGTGGCGATGCTGGTGACGGCGATTGTTATCCTGCCGAATATGTTCTTCCCGATCGCGGTGATGAGCGGGATTGTGCATCTTTAGGGGTCAGGGGTCAGGAGGCAGGAAACGCCGTCTTCTGACATGCTCAATCTGAAACCCGGCACCTGAAATCCGACACCTGAAACCCGGCACCTGAACCCTTAGTTTTTAGGCAATAGGCAACACATGCCTCCCGCCTTCAGGAGCGAATGAAATATGAGCGAGACGAAATCAAAGGCGAGCGCGTCGACGCGCAGCCTCGAGTCGCAGGCACCCAGCGGCCCGATCGAGCAGCGCTGGGACACGCACCGCTTTGAGATGAAGCTGGTGAACCCGGCCAACCGGCGGCGCTATAAGGTGATCGTGGTGGGATCGGGCTTGGCCGGGGGAGCCGCAGCGGCCACGCTCGGCGAAATGGGCTACAACGTCGAGTGTTACTGCTACCAGGATAGCCCCCGGCGGGCCCACAGCATCGCGGCCCAGGGCGGGATTAACGCCGCCAAGAACTACCGCAACGATGGCGACAGCGTGTTCCGGCTCTTCTACGACACGGTGAAGGGCGGCGACTTCCGCGCCCGCGAGAGCAATGTGTACCGCCTGGCCCAGGTGTCGGTGAACATCATCGACCAGTGCGTGGCCCAGGGTGTGCCCTTCGCCCGCGAGTACGGCGGCTACCTCGACAACCGCTCCTTCGGCGGTGCCCAGGTGAGCCGGACTTTTTACGCACGTGGGCAGACCGGCCAGCAGTTGCTGCTCGGAGCCTACTCGTCGCTGGCCCGCCAGATCGCCGCCGGTACGGTGAAGATGTTCCCGCGCACCGAGATGCTCGACCTAGTGGTGGTGGACGGGCGAGCCCGTGGGATCATCACCCGCGACATGGTGACGGGCAAGGTGGAGCGCCACGTGGCCGACGCGGTGGTGCTGGCCACCGGCGGCTACGGCAATGTCTTCTACCTGAGCACGAACGCCAAGGGTTGCAACAACACGGCGATCTGGCGCGCACACCGCAAGGGGGCCTTTTTGGCCAACCCCTGCTACACGCAGATCCACCCAACCTGTATCCCCGTCACCGGCGACCACCAGAGCAAGCTGACGTTGATGAGCGAGTCGCTGCGCAACGACGGGCGGATCTGGGTGCCGAGGAAGAAGGGTGATACGCGCACCCCGAAGGACATCCCCGAGAAGGAGCGCGAGTATTACCTGGAGGAGCGCTACCCGAGCTTCGGCAACCTGGTGCCGCGCGATGTGGCCTCGCGCAACGCCAAGCAGGTCTGCGACGCCGGGCGCGGCGTTGGCCCCGGTGGCCTGGGCGTCTACCTCGACTTCGCCGACGCGATCAAGCGCCTGGGCAAGAAGGTGATCGCCGAGCGCTATGGCAACCTGTTTGATATGTACAAGCAGATCACCGGCGATGACCCCTACGAAATGCCGATGCGGATCTACCCAGCCATCCACTACACCATGGGCGGCCTGTGGGTGGACTACAACCTCCAGAGCAGCATCCCCGGCCTGTTTGTGGGCGGCGAGGCGAACTTCTCGGACCACGGGGCGAACCGCCTGGGAGCCTCGGCCCTGATGCAGGGTCTGGCTGATGGCTATTTTGTGTTGCCCTACACCCTGAGCAACTACCTGGCCCAGGTGAAGGCCGATACTATGAGCACCGACCGCGCCGAGTTCGCCCAGGCCGAGGCCGAGGTGACGGGCCGGACGAAGAAACTCCTGAGCGTCAACGGCACGCGCACGGTGGACTCGTTCCACCGCGAGCTGGGCAAGCTGCTGTGGGATAAGTGCGGCATGGGGCGCACCGATGCCGGTCTGCGCCAGGCGCTGGCGCGCATCCCCGCGCTGCGCGAGGAGTTCTGGAAGAACGTGAAGGTGCTGGGGGCCAACGAAGAGATGAACCAGTCGCTAGAGAAGGCCGGGCGCGTCGCCGACTTCTTCGAACTGGCCGAGCTAATGTGCATCGACGCCCTGCACCGCACCGAGTCCTGCGGCGGCCACTTCCGCGAGGAGAGTCAGACCGATGACGGCGAGGCCAAGCGCAACGACGAGAAGTTCTCGTACGTGGCGGCATGGGGCTACAGTGGGGATCTCGCCAAGCCCCAACTGAACAAAGAGCCCCTGGAATTCGAGTACGTCCACCCGAGCCAGCGGAGCTATAAGTAATTTTAGATTTTAGATTTGGGATTTTGGATTGCGGAGCACTCTAAAATCCCAAATCCAAAATCCCAAATCTAAAATTGGGAGCGATAGCGATATGAAGCTGACCCTTATTGTCTGGCGGCAGAAGAACGGAAGCGCGCCGGGGGCGTTTAAGACCTACCAGGCCCCCCACGTAAGCCCAGACATGTCGTTCCTTGAGATGCTCGATGTGGTGAACGAAGATCTGATCCTGCGCAATGAAGATCCGATCGCGTTTGACCACGACTGCCGCGAGGGCATCTGCGGGATGTGTTCGCTGATGATCAACGGCGTGTCCCACGGCCCGGTGCGCGGCGTGACCGCCTGCCAGCTGCATATGCGCAGCTTCAAGGATGGCGACACGATCACGATTGAGCCCTGGCGGGCGAAGCCCTTCCCGATCATCAAGGATCTGGCGACGGATCGGGCGGCCTTCGACCGGATCATTCAGTCGGGTGGGTTTATCAGCGCCTCGACGGGATCGGCACCGGACGCGAACGCGGTGCAGGTACCCAAGGCCATGGCCGATCTGTCGATGGACGCGGCAGCATGCATCGGCTGCGGGGCGTGCGTGGCGGCATGCCCGAACGCTTCGGCGATGCTCTTCGCCGGCGCGAAGATCGCGCACCTCGGGTTCCTGCCGCAGGGCCAGGCCGAGCGCTCGCAGCGGGCGATCAACATGGTCTCGCAGATGGACGCCGAGGGCTTCGGCAGTTGCACGAACATCGGCGAGTGTTCGGCGGTCTGCCCGAAGCAGATCAGCCTGGACGTGATCGCGCGGATGAACCGCGATCTGATCGTGGCCTCGCTGAAGTGCCTGGAGCCAACCGGGATGGTGGCGGTGCCCGGCGCGGGATCGCGGTAGGCACTAGGTCGCTTGGTTCGGTCGCTTGGTTCGGTCGCTTGGTTCGGTCGCTTGGTTCGGTCGCTTGGATCACGAACGACGCGAAATCGAGCGGACGACACGAACGGCGTGGATACGAGTCACACGAAGG
>CAISPW010000454.1 GCA_903887465.1 uncultured Oscillochloris sp.
CGGAGCGACCGGAGCTAGGGTGCTACTTCGCCCCTACAGGACGTGGATGGCGCGATGCTTCGCCCCTACAGGACGTGGATGGCACGCCCCTACAACACGCGGATGGGCGTCAATAGGCCGGGGCGATCCCGATTCGCCGCGTCAATCGCCTCGGTTGACCCGACCACAGCGATGATCCCCTGCCCGCGCACGGCATCCACAGCCTCAGCGAACATCTTCAAGTCGGACTCGCTGGCGTCGAGAACCTGCTCGCGCAACTGCTGGCGGTACTCGTCGGTGGCACCCAGCAGGTGCCGCCACATGGCCGTGCCGCCCTTGGCGTCGGGGAGCTGGTAGCTGTCCACGTCGCTGATCGTGCCGATAATCGCCCGCTCCAAGGCTACCTTGTCCAGGGCGAGGCCGCGCAGGAAGTCCCCCGTGCGGTCGTAGATATCCAGGGTCGCCAGGAGGTTCGGGTCGCGGTAGGAGGTGTAGGTGAAGACGCCGGTGTTGCGGTTGAAGCCGCAGAAGCCGCCGTAGGCTCCGCCCTGCACGCGCACCTTATCCCAGAGCCAGGCGGTGTTGAGCAGCTTCACGGCCACCGAGGCCGAGCCGCCCGGCGTGATCCCCAGCGCGTAGAGGTTGGCACCCTTGGCGACGTAGTTCACCTTGGCCGGGATGGTCAGCCCCTCGAAGGGGCCATCTGGGGCCACGCCCCAGGTCGCCGGGGTGTAGTCGGCGGTGGGCAACTGGGCCAGGAAATCGTTAAGCTGCGGGGCCAGGGCCGCGTAGCCGACCGCGTCCAGGGTGACGTTGGCCAGCATCCCGCTGCGGTTCACCAGGTGCTGACGGACGCGCTCCAGGTCGGCCAAGACGCCGGGCCAGTCGCTGTCGATGCGCCGCTCCAGCTCGCGGATGAAGAAGAGGGCGTCGATCCCGCTCATCTGCTCGTCCACCCAGTCGGCTGGGCTGAGGTGCGCGGCCAGGCGCTGGCGCGCGTAGCTGTGTCCGCTCGGCACCAGGCTCGACTCGCGGCCGGCCTTCGAGCGCAGCACCATCTGCTTGAAGCGCTCGCGGTTGTCCAGTTCCACCGTCAGCAGGATGTCGTGCATGATCGCGAGCATGGCCCCGGTCTGGTCGAGGGTAGATTTACCCGAGACCATCAGGTAGCCGACTGCCGCGCCGCCATTGATCTTGGTGGCCGTACTCGGCCCCGCGCCGATGCCGCCGGTGTCGCGGCCAATACGCTGGAGCAGCTTGACGAAATCCTCCTGCGCGGTGCCCATCTCGGTGAGGGCGCGGCCGAAGAGTGGCACATAGGGCAGCAGTTCCACCGGCAGCGCCTTCAGGTCGAAGGCCAAGTTCAGGTAGACGATCCCGTTGGTGAAGAGGTCGTGGTGAAGGACGGTGACGCCGTGGAGGGCGTGTTCTGCGGTGGGAATGAGCTTGCCCTGGCGCTCGATGTCGGCCAGGGTGAGGGTGGGAATCTTGGCCAGATCCTCGGGCGAGTCGGCGCGCTCCTGCATCTCCCTGAGGGCGTGGGTCGCGGCGATCACCGCCTCCAGGTCGGCGTCGCTCATGGCGGCGCGGGCGGCGTCGAGGCGGGCGCGCTCCTCGGCGGCCTCGCGCTCGGCCTGGGCCAGATCGGGCCGCAGCAGCACGCGGGTGCGGTGGGGATTCTCCAGCAGGGTGCTGCGGATGAGGCCCTCGAAGAGCCGCTCACCGCCATCGAGGGCGGCGCGAATGGCGGCCATGGGTGCCTCAAAACGCAGTGGTGCCAGGGGATCGCCGTCATAGAGCCAGGTGCCCAGGGCGCGCAGCATCAGGCTCAGGCCACGCGGGAAGGAGCCGGTGTTGTTCTCACGCAGGCTGAACTCGAAGGTGTTCAGGGCGGCGGCGATGGTGTCGGAGTCGATACCGCCCTCGGCCAGTTCGCCCAGGATACGCAGGATGAGATCCTCGACCGTGGTGGCGGCGGCGGGGTCGATGCCCTTGAGGCCGACCGAGAAGGTGTGCTGGAGCAGGCCGTCGTTATAGCCGCCGCCGGTTAGGTCTTCGCCGAGGCCCGAGTCGATCAGCGCCTTCCGCAGCGGGGCACCCGCGTTGCCGATCAGGATGTAGCTGAGCAGGTCGAGGGCCAGGACGCGCTGGACATCCGGCTCGACGCCGAGCAGCCAGTTGAGCGTGACCATGCCCTTCTTGCCGTTGTCGTCGTCGGCGCTGTAGGTGTACTCGAAGCTGCGCGGGGCGTCGAAGCTGGCCTGGATGCCGATCTGCGAGGGCGGCGTGATCGGCTCGAACTGGCTCAGGTAAGCGTCCAGCAGGCGCAGCCGCTCGTCCTCCGGGTCGTCGCCGTAGAAGAAGATTCGCCCGTTCGAGGGGTGGTAGAGCGTGGTGTGGAATGCCTTGAACTGCGCGTAGGTCAGGTCGGGGATGGTCTTGGGGTCGCCGCCAGAGGAGTGGCCGTAGGTGGTATCGGGGAAGAGCGACTCTTGGGCGAAGCGCCCGAGCGCGCCGTCGGGCGACGAGTAGGCTCCCTTCATCTCGTTGAAGACCACGCCCTTGAAGATCAGCGGGTCGCCCGGCTGCTCTAGTTCGTAGTGCCAGCCCTCCTGCTTGAGGATCTCGGGCGTGATCCGTGGGAAGAAGACCGCGTCGAGGTAGACATCCACGAGGTTGTAGAAGTCCTGCAGGTTGGTGGAGGCGACGGGGTAGCAGGTCTTATCCGGGTAGGTGAAGGCGTTGAGGAAAGTCTTGAGCGAGCTCTTCATCAGCTCGACGAAGGGTTCTTTGACGGGGTACTTGCGCGAGCCGCAGAGGACCGAGTGTTCAAGGATGTGGGCGACCCCGGTGGAGTCCTCGGGCGGGGTGCGGAAGGTGATGCCGAAGCACTTGTTTTCATCGTCGTTGGAGAGTGAGAGCAGCTCGGCGCCGGTCTTCGCGTGGCGATAGATCCGGGCCTGGGTGTTCAGCTCGGCGACGTGCTCGTCACGGACGAGCGTAAAGCCATGGGAGAGCGTCATCGCGTCCTCTTTCTATGTGCCGGGGTACGCAGGCATTGTACCAAAGTTTGATCGCGGAAGGCGTGAAGAGGGTTGGATCGCGGAGGCGCGAAGGGGGGTTGGATCGCGGAGGCGCGAAGGGCGCGTCCCCGTAGGGCCGAAGCATCGCCCCTGCGTAT
Organism: uncultured Oscillochloris sp.; assembly: GCA_903887465.1. Taxonomy (GTDB): domain Bacteria; phylum Chloroflexota; class Chloroflexia; order Chloroflexales; family Chloroflexaceae; genus Oscillochloris. The sequence goes on from CAISPW010000454.1 coordinate 3,161, forward strand.
TTGCGCCGTCGGGATACCACCCGGCGATGCTTCGGCCCCCCGACGGCGCGAACGACGCGCCGCCGGGGGGTTGGATCACGGAGGCGCGAAGGGGGGTTTGGATCGCGGAGGCGCGAAGGGTGGTTTGGATCGCGGAGGCGCGAAGGGTGCGCGAAGGGCGCGAACGCGGAGGCGCGAAGGGCGCGTCCCCGTAGGGCCGAAGCATCGCCCCTGCGTATTTGCGCCACCGGGATACCACCCGGCGATGCTTCGGCCCCCCAACGGCGCGAACGACGCGACGCCGGGGGGTTGGATCGCGGAGGCGCGAAGGGGGGTTTGGATCGCGGAGGCGCGAAGGGGGGTTTGGATCGCGGAGGCGCGAAGGGTGCGCGAAGGGCGCGAACGCGGAGGCGCGAAGGGCGCGTCCCCGTAGGGCCG
>CAISPW010000455.1 GCA_903887465.1 uncultured Oscillochloris sp.
AACGCGGCCTATAACCAAATTGCGAACGTAGCGCCTGATGCCTTCGGGCCAGGGCGTAGGGGCTGTGTAGTCCAGCCTGTCAGGATTGCCCTGCCAAACCGGAAGCAAGCGTCATAAAACGCTATGCTTTTGGATACTATCTACGTCTCTAGTCGCTTGACAATGCCCTCGGCTTGGAGGATTCTTTTAGTACACAGTAGCCTAGTACGTAGCAGGATTATCACATCCGCAAATAGGGCGAGGACGCGAGGAGGCGAGGACACGGTGTGAGCGGATCATCGCCTCCTCGCCACATCGCATCCTCGCCACATCGCATCCTCGCCACATCGCATCCTCGCCACATCGCATCCTCGCCACATCGCATCCTCGCCGCATTGCCACATCGCATCCTCGCCACATCGCCCAAACGGTAAAGCTGATCTGAGCCATGCCTAGCATGAGCGTTGGGAGGTAGCGCAGGTCTCTCGCCCGCCTTGATGCGGATGTGGGCAGGATGCCCGCGCTACCATATTTCATCCGGTGTTGTGCGCCCCGCGCATATAGCAATCCTCTTGGGGTTGTTGCGTGGAGTCGAGGCTTTAGCCGGATAAGGCCGGCTAAAGCCTTGACTCCTTCTTCACAACTGGAATAGGACTGCTATAGGTATCTGGTATGAAAGTGGGGAACCCACGATGCTTTGTAATCGAAGCAAGCCAACCCGTCGTATGTTCAGCGTGATCATGCTCCTGATCCTCGCGCTTATGGGCGTCCCGAGCGCCGCTGCGCAGGGCGGGGGTTCGCGCCTGAGCCGCAGCGTCCCCGCTACCCTCGGCGACCTGCGCCTGCCTGAACCGGCGACCGTCGCCAGCAAGCTGACCCCGCAGCTGGGGGCGGTCGCCGGGCGTGTGTCGGTGGTGGTGCGCCTGAGCCGGTCGCCAGCCTCCCTGGCCGTAGACTCGCAGGCGCAGTTGCCCGCGATCACCGCAGAGCAGGATGCGATCATCGCCAGCGTCAGTCAGCTCGACCGCAGCGCCAGGGTGCTGGGCCGGGTGAAGCTCCTGCTCAACGCGGTGATGTTTGAGATCGATGCGACCAAGCTGGCTAGCTTGGCCGCCGATGTGCGCGTCGTGACGATCTCCCCGCTGGTGGACTTCCAGCTCGACCTGGGCGAGACGGTGCCCGCTAGCGGGGCCACCCCGGCTACACCGGGGGCGGCGAGCGGCGGCGCGGGCGTCCGTGTGGCCGTCCTCGACTCGGGTATCGACTACACCCACGCCGCGTTCGGCGGGCCAGGTACGCCCGACGCCTACACGGCGGCCTGCGGCACCAGCACCTCCGACCCGCGTGCCACCACCCGCGATGGACTCTTCCCGACCAGCAAGGTCGTCGGGGGCTACGATTTTATCGGCGAGGCGTGGGACGGGTCGCGCAGCAGCCCGCCCCTGGCCCCCGATGACGACCCGATTGACTGCGGATCCACGGCGGTGACCGTCGGCGGCCACGGCACCCACGTGGCCGACATTATCGCCGGGGCCAAGGGTGTGGCCCCGGCCGCCTCGCTCTACGCCGTCAAGGTCTGCTCGGCCCTGGCAGGTGCGTGCAGCGGCGTCGCCCTGCTTGAGGGCATGGACTTTGCCGCCGACCCGAACGGTGACGGTAGCACCGACGATCATGTCGATATTATCAATATGTCGCTTGGCGCGGCCTATGGCGACAATTTCTTCGACGACCTCTCGACCGCCGTGGAGAATGCCAGCGCCCTGGGTATCCTGACGGTCGCTGCGGCTGGCAATAGTGGCGACCGGCCCTATATCGTGGACACGCCCGCGTCTGCGCCGTCGGCCCTCGCCGTGGCCCAGACCCAGACGCCCAGCGCGAAGACTTACCCGCTGGTGATCAACAGCCCGGCCAGCATCGCCGGCGCGCTTCAGAACACCGCCACCGTGGACTGGGCACCGATTGGGGCCGGGTTCACCGGCGATGTGGTCTATGTCGGTACGGCATGTCCCGGCGAAGCGCTGTTGGCCAGCCCGACCGGCAAGGTCGCGCTGATCGACCGTGGCACGTGCTCGGTGAGTCTCAAAACCGACAGCGCAGCGGTGGCGGGGGCTATCGGCGTGCTGATCGGACTGACGGCCCCCGGCGACCCCTTCGCGTTCGGTTTCGACGGCGGCACGCATATGCTGCCGACCCTGATCATCACCCAGGCTGACGCGAGCCGGATCAAGACCAGCATCAACGTCCCGGTGAATGTCACCGTCTCAGAGGCGACCGCAATCCCGCTGGTCGGCGGCGTGGTTAGTTCCTCGTCACGTGGGCCGACGATTGGCCCATCCTTCACGCACGAGGATGATGCGGGCCAGTTTGGCCAGTTGATCAAGCCGGAGATCGCTGCCCCCGGCGCATCCATCTCGGCGGAGGTTGGCACTGGCGACGGGAACTCTGCCTTCGGCGGCACCTCGGGTGCCACCGCGATGGTGACTGGCGCGGCAGCCCTGATCTTGGCCAGCCAGCCGCACCTCGCGCCGCGTGAGGTGAAGGCGCGGCTGATGAATACCGCCGAAACCGCGATCTACACCAACCCGGCCACCTTGCCCGGCGTCCTCGCCCCGATCACCCGCATCGGCAACGGCGAACTGCGCGTCGACCGGGCGCTTGCCGCTGGTGCTGCCGCCTTCGAGTTGAACGGGGCGGGGGCCAGCCTCTCGTTCGGCTTCGTCGATGTGAGCCGGGCCAAGCTATCTATCCGCCGCACGGTTGTGGTAAAAAACTACACCAACCGACCGATCACCTACCGCATCGATAGCAACTTCCGCTACCTGGATGACCAGACCAACGGCGCGGTGACGGTCAAGCCCGCGCGCCGAAGCATCACGGTGCCATCCCGCCGCTCGCGCTACGTCCAGGTGAGCGTCGAGATCGACAGCGCCAAGCTGCGCCCCTGGACGATGAACTCCGGCCCGGGCGGCGGCAGTCCGACCGCGCTCGATCTGCTTGAGTACGACGGCTACATAACCTTCACCGACATCGGGAACGCCGACAATAACCTGCACCTGGCCTGGCACGTTCTGCCGAGGCTCTCGCCAAAGGTGCGGGTCGCGCAGACACAGACCCCGCGCGGCGATGGCCATGACGGTGACGGCGACGATCTGAACAGATCGCCTAGCCTGAACAACTCAAACAGCCTGGACAATTCGGGCCGATCTGATGGTGCGGATGACTCGGACAAGGCCGATCACTCCGGTCACCAGAGCAGCCTGCGCGACACGTTCACCCTCAGCAACCGGGGGATGGGCGCGGGCAGCTACGCCGCTCTGGCGCTGATCGGCGAGAACGCGACCCCGCCGACGCCCGGTGCCCAGGGCAGTCGGCACCCGGACATCACGGCGCGCTACCTGGGCGTGGCGACATTCCCGGTGTCGACCACCCTCTGCGCGTCAGGCGTGCTGGTGCAGTTTGGCGTGCAGACCTGGCAGCAGGTGACGCACGCAAACTACCCGCTAGAGATCGACATCTATGTGGACACGAACCGCGACGGAAGCCCCGACTATGTGGCCTACACCTCTGAGCTAAACGCCACCACCGCATTCGCCGACGACGGGCGTAGCGTCGTGTACGCCGGGCCAGCCGCTGGGCCGCAGTTGGCGACCTTCTTCACACAGCATGGCACCAACAGCGGTGCCTTCATCCTCACCGTCTGCGGCGAGCAGGTGGGCCTCACGAGCGCCGACGCTGGCAAGCTGGTGAATGTGGACGCCTACACCTTCGACAACTACTTCACGGGGGAATCCACCAGCCACATCGCCGCCACGCTGGGCGTGCTTAACGAGCGTTACACGGCGACCGATCCCGCGAGCAAAAATCCGCTCACGACGCTGAACCTGCCCGCAGGGAGTACCGCGACCTTCAGCCTGCATGATAGCGGCGCAGCCGGCACGAGCCCAACCGAGCAGGGTCTGCTGCTGCTCAACACCACCGGCGGCGATACGGAGTCGCTGGTGATTCGGGCGAGCCAGTGTCAGCATCGTTAGCTCGATATTATCCATGCATGTAGTATCGCACTACCGCAAAAGACGTTCATGCGCGGGGCGCACACCGCCGCGATGAACATGGTCGCTGATGCCCGGCTATCGGCTATCGGCTATCGGCTATCGGCTATTTTCACATCAGTCACGCTGCCAGCCCAAGCGCCCGGCCAGGGCTGATGCAACGTCGCCTCTGGCGGGGGTTTGGGGGTGGCAAAGCCACCCCCGAACGATCTTTTTTTGTTGGTATTTGGCGGCGAAGTCGCCAAATACCAACAAAAAGCGAGGTCTGGGGCGCAGCCCCGAGGACTTTGCTCATGCCCTGCTTCAGCCCCCCAAGGACGTTGCATCAGCCCTGGGCGCATGCCGCAGTGCGGGAGCGATCATCGCATGTGGCGTGTGCGATAATGGCCCCACGCAACGCTCAACACGCAGGAACTCCCTATGCCCGGCTGCTACCACGACCTCGACCTGAGCCCGAACCCTCTGGAGTTGGCTCGCCAGGCCCGCCTGACGGGGGCCGGCTACATCGATCTGACCAGCAGCAACCCGACCCAGCAGGGGCTGCTCTTCCCGCCCGAGGTGCTGCGCGCGGCCGCCGAGGGCTACTGGCAGGCCCGGCGCTATGCGCCCGACTCGCACGGCAGCTTGCCCGCCCGCGCCGCCATCGCCGCCTACTACGCCGGGCGCACCCCGCCCCTCGCCCTCGGCACGGATGACATCTTCATCACCGCCAGCACCAGCGAGGCGTACGGGCTGCTCTTCGCCCTCCTGGCCGATCCCGGCGACAACCTGCTGGCACCGGCCGTCACTTACCCGCTCTTCGAGTATCTGGCCGCCCTGCGCAACATCGAACTGCGGCCCTACCAGATGATCGAGCGCGAGGGCTGGCGGATCGACGGACACTCGTTGCTGGCGGCGGCCAACCGCCGCACCCGAGGTGTGCTGATCATCTCGCCGCATAACCCCACCGGCGCGCTGGTGAGCGCCCCGCTG
>CAISPW010000456.1 GCA_903887465.1 uncultured Oscillochloris sp.
CCCCCACTGATTGGCTCGTCGCCTTGGGCTACGGGCCAGTCGCATCTGCTGCGCCCGCTCTGCCACCGGAGCCGCCACCCGCAGTCCTGGCGCTGGTGGCCTGAGGCCCTAACTGTCAAGTGCGTTTGAAACATGCCTTAGGCGGCGAACGCCTTGACTCCTCTTTCACAACCGGAACAGGGCTACTTCACTGAAAAAGCTGGTTATGTTGTGAGAGGTGTTGACTCTATGCCGCTATCGCAAAACACTGGCCGACTGGCCCCCGTGATCATGGTTCTCGGCACTGCCTCGTCGGTGGGCAAGAGTACCCTGGTGGCCGCCCTCTGCCGCATCGCCGCGCGGCGCGGGTTGCGCGTGGCCCCCTTCAAGGCCCAGAACATGAGCAACAACGCCGCCGTCACCGCTGACGGTGGCGAGATTGGGCGCAGCACGGCGGTGCAGGCCGAGGCCGCGCGCGTGGCCCCCACCGTGCAGATGAACCCGGTCTTAATTAAGCCCGAGGGGGCCATGCGCAGCCAGATCATCGTCGAGGGCCGCCCCTGGCGCTCGCTCGACGCCCGCGACTACTGGCAGCGCAGGGATCTGCTCTGGGAGGTGGTCACCCGCAATCTCGACGCGCTGCGCAGCCAGTACGACCTAGTGATCGCCGAGGGAGCCGGCAGCCCGGTGGAACTGAACCTCAAGCCGCGAGACATTGTCAACGCGCGGGTGGCCACCTACGCCCAGGCCCGCACCCTGCTGGTGGGCGACATCGACGTTGGCGGGATCTTCGCCCAACTTCTCGGCACCCTGATGCTACTGGAGCCGGAGGAGCGCGCCTTGATCCGTGGCCTGGTCGTCAACCGCTTCCGTGGCGACCCGGCCCTCTTCCACGCCGGGGTCGCCATTCTGGAGCAGCGCAGCGGCCTGCCGGTACTCGGCGTGGTGCCCTGGGTTCACGACCTCGGCCTAGCCGAGGAGGATGCCGTGGCCCTGGAGCGTGGCCCCGCGCCGCAGGGCGCGGGCCTCACCATCGCCGTGCTGCGCGTCCCGGCCATCGCCAACTTTGACGATCTCGATCCGCTGGCCCGTGAGCCAGGGGTGTTCGTGCGATATGTCGACATGCCGCAGGAGATCGCCGGGGCGGCGGCGGTGATCCTGCCTGGCACCAAGCATACCCTGGCGGCGCGGCGCTGGTTGGGCGAGCGGGGCTTCGATGCGGCCCTGTCGAGTTTCCCCGGCGCGATTGTCGGCATTTGCGGGGGCTACCAACTCCTCGGCACCCGCATTAGCGACCCGCTAGGCGTAGAGGGCGCGGGCGGGGATGCGCCGGGGCTGGGGTTGCTGCCGGTGGAGACGATCTTCGCCGCCGAGAAGCACACCGTCCAGGTTGAGGCCCACGCCCGCGCCCCTTGGGCGCATGGCGCGCCCCTACGCGGCTATGAGATCCACGCCGGGCGCACCACCGGCCCGGACGAACACCCGCTGGCTACGATCACCAGCCGGGGCGGCACACCGACCCAGGCGGATGACGGGCATCTCAGCGCCGACGGGCGGGTCTGGGGCTGTTACATCCACGGCATCTTCGCCAACACGGCCTTTCGCCGTGGCTGGCTGGGTAGCCTGGGCTGGCAGGGCGCAGAGATCGCGCCGCTGCCCGACCCCTACGACCGGCTGGCTGACATTGTCGAGGCGGCCTTTGGCATCGATCACCTCGCCGCGCTGCTCCCGCCGGGCTGACTCTCGTGGACCCAAGAAACGGCACAGTCAGAGGGGTCAGGGTTCGGTAGCATAAGCCTATGAAAAAGACGTACACTGCAACCTTTAAGGCCCAGGCCGTGTGGGAACGCTTCAAGGAAACTAAGGCATGGTTCAAAATCGGCCATTTCAGCTTGACCGTCCTGAGATGCGGCGACGAGGCGATGACGCGCTCCTATTGCCTCATCGCGTTATCGTCTCGTCACTGAACGGTCACGTGCGTTTGAAGCTTGCATTAGGGATGACATGAACTCCATCACCACCTACCTGCGCGATCTGCGCGACATCCGTTCCTCTGGCTCGGCGGTCAAGGAAACCTCGTATTATCCCGCGCTCACTACGCTGCTCAATGCAATTGGTCACGACCTCCGCCCCCGCGTGTACTGTATCCTCACCCTGAAAAATTCCGGCTCCGGTATCCCCGATGGCGGTCTGTTTACCGCCGACCAGATCGGTGCGCAGGCTCCCTCCGATGCTTTCCCGGCCCAGATGCCTGCGCGTGGGGTGCTGGAGGTGAAGGGTACCGCCGATGATGTCACGATCATCGCCAAAAGCCCGCAGGTGCAGAAGTATCTCACGCACTACGGTCAGGTTCTCGTCACGAACTACCGCGATTTCCTGCTGGTTGGCCGTGATGCCCACGGTCATCCGTTGCCACAGGAACGCTATACCCTGGCGGCGACCGAGTCTGAGTTCTGGACACACATCGGTCTTTCCTCCTTCGCCGACCTTCACCGCGAGCGCCTGACGGAGTATCTGCGCCGGGTGCTGCTGGCTGCCGCGCCCCTGACCAATCCCGCTGATGTGGCCTGGTTCCTGGCTTCCTACGCCCGCGATGCCCGCGCCCGGATTGACCATTCGCACCTGCCCGCC
>CAISPW010000457.1 GCA_903887465.1 uncultured Oscillochloris sp.
GGCCTGTCTGAGGCCGCTTCAGCGGTCGTCGTCAACCTAGCCGGATGCTTCAGCCCCACGGCGGGCTCATGCCCTGATGGTGGCGTCAACACGGATTGACACCCCTTACGGGCCTGTGGTACACTCTGGCGTCGGCGCGACAAGCGCCGATTTTTGCGCATGTGTCGCGCACCCTGATGGTGCGAGAGTATAGTATATCGGATACGCAAGGAGTTTCCCCCCATGGCTTCCGGATCCACAACCGATCTGCGCACGGGCGTCGTGCTGCGCTACAACAATGATCTGTATCAGGTGGTAGAGTTTCAGCACGTGGCGCCGGGTAACTGGCGGGCCTTCGTGCGTATCAAGCTGAAGAACCTGAATAATGGCAAGGTGATCGAGGATCGTGTGCGTGCCGGCTCGGACATCGAGATCGTCCGCATCGAGCGTCGCCCCATGCAGTTCCTCTACCGCGAGGGCGAGGACTTTATCTTCATGGATAATAGCACCTACGACCAGATCCAGGTGAGCGCGAAGGCTGTGGGCGATGGTGCGCGCTTCCTGAAGGAGAACGAGGGTGCCGAGCTGGTCTATGACTCGGAGCGCGAGGTGCTGCTCGGCGTCGAGTTGCCGATCTTCGTGACCCTGGCCGTCACCGAGACGACCATCGCCGTCCGTGGCGACACGGCCACGAACGTCACTAAGGCGGCCACCCTGGAGACCGGCACGGTCATTCAGGTGCCCGGCTTCGTCAACGAGGGCGACGTGCTGAAGATCGATACCCGCACCGGCGACTATATCGAGCGGGTGTAGCCCGTCATATGTTTGGTTGAACTTGCCAGCGCAGTTGGCAGTCTCAACCAAACATATGACGCGGGTTGGAGGGCACCGCTCTACCGGACGGTCTGCGGTGCCAGCGGCAGTATCAACGCCGCAAGCATTTGCTGCCGTGCCCCAAGCGGCTCCAGTCGCACCCCGCCATCCTCAGGGCCGTAGGCCAGCACCGTCCGCTCGAAGTACTGCAGCGCCCGCGCCCGCCCGTCGGCCGCGTGCCCTGTGAACTCCTCCGAGATCGGCAGGCCGAACACATCCGCGCCCCCGCCACGCTGCCAGAAATCCAGGAATGCCCCCTTGATGCCATGCCCGGTCTCGGCGAAGAAGACCGGCGCGCCCGCCGGGTCGCCCGGAGCCAGCGCGCCCGCCCCGCCAAAGGCCAGAGACTCGGCGGCGACCCGGCCCAACGGCGCGGGTTGCACGTAGTAGGGCGTGTCGGCTAGGTCGCCGCGCAGCTGGATCACGGCGTTGGCGAAAACCTGCGTGACCCCGGCGCTATCGGCGCGGGCCGGGGCCAGGGGTGGCCCGAAGCGCTCGCGGTCGCCCAGAGCGCGCCAGTAGCGGTAGATTGCCGCCGGCACCCTCACGCCGTCCACCGCGCCGTCCTCGGGCAAGGGCAAGATCGCCGCAGCATTGGCCAGCACCGCCTGGAGCCCAGCCAGATTCTGCTCGTACTCGCTGCGGTCGCCCGTCACCAGTTCGGGCGTGATTGCGGCGACCCCCAGGCTTTCGGCCCAGTCGCTCATGCCCCCGGTGATGTTGTAGCTCGGCCAGTAGCGGCTGTACTCGTAGCCCGCGCCGGCAGCGTACGCCTGGGCCATGGAGATCGAGGGCGCGTGCGCGCAGAAGGCCGGGAAGACCATACCGGCGTTCGAGTGGATGAAAATCGCCCCCGCCGCATCGAGCAGGAAGGCGCGGATGAGCCGGCTCTCCGTCTGCGAGTCGGGGTAGGGGCCGCCCGTGTCCGAGACGATGCCGCGCGCGCCCTGCACCGTCGGGCTCCAGTCATTCTCGGCGCAGGCATCCAGATCGGTGTTCATATTGCGGTTCAGATCCACCCCCGCGCCATCGAAGCGCGTCCCGATGGCCAGCCCATCGGGGTTGAGGCTGGGGATAAGGTAGAGCCGCACGCCGGGCGGCACCGCGTCAAGGTGCGCCCGGAAGTAGTCGGTCAGCTGGATGGTGAGCTGATAGGTGTTGGCCTCGGGGCCGCCGTGAGTATCGCCCACCACCACCAGCTTGCGCGGGCCGTCGCCCACCCGCAGCGCCTGGATGGGCCGTCCCTGGCCGGAGAGTCCGAGGGTGAACTCGCGTACCGTGGGCGCGGCGTGAGCGATGGGGGTGCAGATCACTGCGAGGGCCAGGAGTAAACAAAACGGCAGGGGCAACGCATTGGCCGCGCAGCGCTGGGTTTTTGCCGCACGCATCATGGGCCGATGCGTCGCCCCTCCCGGCCCTTTATTCACCCGCCCCGCCCTCATCTTGCCCGCCGTTTAGCGGCCACAAAATGGCTGTGGGCCAGGTTGATGCTGGCGGTGATTCGGCTGATCTCGGCGCTCTCCTCGTTGGAGATCTCGCCGTCGGCGGCGGCCACGGCGAAGAGGGCGTCGAGAAGGCGGGCGCGCTGATCCTCGCTGGCGCTGGCGGCGAACTCCTTGGTGAGCTGGAAATAGTCGAGGTCGGCGGCGGACTCGGCCAGGGCCACCTCCGTCACCAGGGTCGCCCGCTCGCGGCTGATGCCCCAGCCAGACTCCAGCAGTTCGGCCATACGCGCAAACTCAGAGTCGGTCACGGTGCAGTCGACGCGGGCGACGCGGGCGAGCAGGCCACCGGCGAGAGCCAAGATGTGGGCCTCATCGGCGGGGATGCCCAGGTCGTCCTCGGGGGCCTTGCCGAGGCGCTGGCGCACCGCGTAGTAGATCCGGTTGCTCAGAAACTCACCGAGGTACTGCTCGCGGTTGGGGCCGGTGGCGCGGCGGCGGAGTGAGCCGCGCAGCAGTCGGCCGATCTGGGCGAGTAGGCCGAGGTCAACCCGCTCCAGGGCGGTGCGGATCTCCTTGGCCACCGCCCGCTCCTCGACGGTGATCACCCGGTCGGCGCGGAGCATCTGGTCGAGGGCGGCCAAGGCCAGGGCGCGGTCGCCGGGACCCTGCAGAGTCGCCGCCAGCGCGCCCACCAGGCGGGCGCGCTCCTCAGCGGCCACCGGCGAGTGCAGGTAGATCTCCAGCTCGGCCCACTCGTTGACGGTCATCGAATCCTCGCCGGAGCCGCCGGTCTGCCCGATCTCGGCTAGGATGTTCTTCAGGCTGTTGACCTCATCGTTGGCCAGGTTCCCGTCTGCCCATGCGGCGGCGATGATTACTTTGGCGAGGGCCATCGCCAGGAGAGTCTTGGGCATATGTCCGCCCTTAAAGGAGTATGGGGAAGGCTTCGTCGCCTAACCCCACGTATAAAACAGGTTTGAGGCGCAGCCCCAAGAAGATTGGCATGCGCAGGGTACCATACGAAGGGGTTCAGCATGCGCGTTCGGAGATCGGAAGGCACACGTCTGAACTCCAGTCACTCTCGCGCATCTCGTATGCCGTCTTCTGCTTGAA
>CAISPW010000458.1 GCA_903887465.1 uncultured Oscillochloris sp.
ACCATGTTCATCGCGGCGGTGTGCGCCCCGCGCATGAACGTCTGATGTGAAAATAGCCGATAGCCGATAGCCGATAGCCGATAGCCGGGCATCAGCGACCATGTTCATCGCGGCGGTGTGCGCCCCGCGCATGAACGTCTTCTGCGCTATTGTCCCGATAGCCAAGCGCAAACCTCGTACGCGCTACGCGCTTATGTTTGACAGCTTTGGCGGGCGCTCGTAGAATCGGCGACATCCCAAGCCGATGCCGACCGCAGCGCAGGCGGCGGTAAGACAGGAACACCTCCGACATGATCGCAGAAGCGAGCGCCCCCCAGTTCGACGCTTCCTCCCGCCGCCGGATCTTAACCGTACTCTTCGTGGGCGTATTTATGGCGGCCCTCGACGCCGCCATTATCGCCCCGGCCATCCCGGCCCTGCGCGCCGCCTTCGACGTTGACAACAGCCGGATCGGCCTGGTGACCATCGTCTTCGGCCTGTGTTCGTTGAGCAGCACGGCCCTGATGGCCAACCTGAGCGACCGCTTCGGGCATCGGCCAATCTACCTGATTAACATCGCCGGGTTCGCCTTTGGCTCGCTGCTGATCGCCCTCTCGCCAACCTTCGGCGTAATGCTGCTGGGCCGGGCCATCCAGGGTCTCAGCGCCGGCGGGATCACGCCCACGGCCAGCGCAGTGGTGGGCGACGCCTTCCCGCCCGCCGAACGCGGCAAGATCCTGGGCCTGATCGGAGCCACCTTCGGCATGGCCTTCCTGGTCGGCCCGCTGGTGGCGTCGCTCATGCTGATCGTCCTGAGCTGGCGCTGGATCTTCCTGATCAACCTGCCGGTCGCCGTGGTCATCCTGGTGATGGGCGCGCGCGCCCTGCCGGCATCCCAACGCGACAGCCGACACCCGCCGTTCGACTACGCCGGGATCGTGGTGGTCGCCGTGATGTTGACCAGCCTGACCATGGGGATCAACCACGTGCTAGACAAGGCATTCGGCATGCTGATCTGGCCGGGGCTGCTGGGGTTGGCCGCCCTGTGCGTACCGCTGCTGATTGGGATCGAGCGGCGGGCGGCCCAGCCAATCATGCCGCTGAACCTGTTTAGCACGCGCCAGATGGTGACAACCTACATACTCTGTGTCGGCGCGGGCTTCGGCATGGGCAGCGTGATGTTCATCTCGTCGGTGGCGGTGGCCGCGTTTGGCACGCCATCGAGTCAGGCGGGCCTGCTGCTGCTCCCGATGGTGATCTGTTCAGCGGCGGCCTCGATGGGCTTCGGCAGGGTGCAGAACCGGCTGGGCGCGCGGGCGGTGATGCTCTGGGGCTTTGGCACGCTGGTGGCCGGTTCGGCACTGCTGGGGCTGGTGGCGGCGCAGTTCTGGCTCTACATGCTCGCCACCCTGCTGATTGGCGCGGGCGTGGGGATTGTGGTGGGCGGCACGCTGCGCACGGTCGTGCTGGATGAGGTGCAGCCCCACGAGCGCGGCGTGGCCCAGGGTCTGGTGAATATCGGCATCGCGATGGGCAATCTGCTCGTGGTGGCCGTGCTGAGCGGCCTGGCCGACCGGGTCGGCGGCGGGCTATCCGGCCTCAGCGTGGCCTACCTCTCCGCCGCCGGGGTGATGGCAGCGATGATGGCGGTGAGCCTGGGGCTGCGGGGGAAAGCTGACTGATCTTAGGCATGTTTCAAACGCACGTGACCGTTCAGCGATGAGACGATGAGGCGACGAGGCGACGAGGCGATAGTATCGCCTCATTGCCTCGTCGCCTCGTCGCAGGACGGTCACGCTGAATGTACCCATTTTGAACCATGTCTTAGGCCGCAGGCGGGGCAGGCGGGGTGGATGCGGTCTTGCGTCCACCACGGGTGCGGCGCCAGCCCCAGCGAGCCAGCAGCAGCAGCGGCAGCCACACCGGCAACCAGAAGAACATGACGATGCCCAGCTCGACCAGACCCTGCCCAAACCCGATCAGGTCGCCCAGGGTGCTGCTCACCACCCGCATCGGCTGCCAGCCCGAGTCCGGGATGATCGCCGGGGTCGGCGGCACCGGCTGGAGGTCGGCGGTGATGGTGGCCATGGCGGCGCTGTCCTTGAGATACTTCATGCGCCCCTGGATCTGCTCGATCTGGCCCTGCACGTCGGTGAGGGCAGTATTGACCTGAAGTGCATCCTCGACCTTGTCGGCCTTGGCGAGCAGGGCGAGCAGACGCTCGCGGGTGGCCTCCAGGTTGCGCAACTGCGCGTCGAGGTCGACAAACTCAGCGGTGACATCGTCGCCGCCGACGGTGCGCGAGAGTACCTTGCGGGCCAAGCCCTCGACATCTGCGAGGGCACCGCCGAAGCGGTCGGAAGGCACACGAAAGGTGATCGTCGAGGTCTGGGAGTCGCCGCTGCCGTTGGTCTGCACGCTCACCACATAGCCGCCGAGCTGATCGACGCGGGCGCGAATGCTGGCCTCGGCGTCGGAGACGCGGTCGACCATAAGCGAGATCGTGGCGGTCTTGATCACCATACGCTGGGCGGCGGACTGGCTGGCCGGGGCGCTCTGCGCCGTGCCGCCGGTCGCGTCAGATGCGCGCTCCAGGGCGGCGGGTGCGCCTGGGGCGACGGCGGTGGCGGCGGCCACCATCTCCATCTGCGCGGCGGGCTTGGGTGCCGCCGACCGTGAGGCCGCGCATGCGGCCAAGGCCAGGGCGGCGAGCATGGCGGCGGCGAGGATTTTGAGGGTTCGCATGGTCTTCCTCCGAAGCTGGCTGTCTGTTCCGCACATCTGCCACTATAACGTCCCCGGCGCGGCGCAAGTTCCCGCCGTTGCGGCCCCAGACCCCCCGTTTTGCGAGGTCTGGGCGGCTTCGCCGCCAAATACCAACAAAAGATCTTTGTGTTGCCAGCAACAGCACCGTGTACGGTGAGGGTGTGGGAGAGCGAAGCTCTCCCACAAAAAAACTGATTGTGCTGCGGCGCGGCTACGCCGC
>CAISPW010000459.1 GCA_903887465.1 uncultured Oscillochloris sp.
CACAAGCCCGCCCGACGCCGCCACATATGCCAGCAAGTCACCAGCGACCGCTGTGGCGACGATATCCGCTTCGTGTTCGGTGTTGCGTGTTACGTGTGTCGGGTGCCTTCCCGAGACGCGAAACCCGTGACCCCGAAACGTAACGAGGGGCAAGAATAAAGGGGTTGATTGGCTCAACCGGCGCGCATTATACACCCTCTGACGGTGCGCGTCAATAGGCGTTTTCCTGCTTCCCAGTCAGGAGATTCGCAATTGTACGCAGAATGATTTTGATATCAAGCAGCAGCGACCAGTTCTCAATATAGTAGAGGTCGTAGCGGGTACGATCCTCGATGCTGGTGTCGCCGCGCAGGCCGTTGACCTGGGCCCAGCCGGTGAGCCCGGCCTTCTCCTTGTGGCGGCGCATATAGCGCGGGATCTCCAGGCTAAATTGCTCGGCCCAGCGCGGCTGCTCGGGGCGCGGACCGACCAGGCTCATCTCGCCGATCAGCACATTGATCAGCTGGGGTAACTCGTCGAGGCTGCTGCTCCGCAGCATGCGGCCCACGCGGGTGACGCGCGGGTCGTTCGGGGTTGTCCAGGTGCCCAGCGCCTCGGCGTCCACACGCATGGTGCGAAACTTGATCATCCAGAACGGCTGCACGTCCATGCCCACGCGCTCTTGCAGGAAGAAGACCGGCCCGCGTGACTCGAGTCGGATCGCGGCGGCAATCAGCAGCATAAGCGGGGCGGCCACCAGCAGCAGCCCGGTGGACACCACCACATCGAGGCCGCGCTTGAGCGTGCGATTCCAGGGGTTGTCGAGGGCGGCGTTCTTCACGCGCACCAGCGGCAGATCGCTCAGGTCGCCGATTGAGACATCATTGTTGGTGATGAGCTGGAAGGTGTCGGGGTAGACCTTAATCGTCACCGACTCGTCCTCGGCCAAGCTGATGATATCGATCAGGTTCTGGCTTGAGCGCCCGGAGAGGGCGATGATCACCTCATCGGCCTGGGTGGCCCGCACCACGCGGCTAAGCTGGGCGGTATGGCCGAGTACCGGCAACCCGGCGACGATCTCGCCGGTGGGTGTGCTATCCGAGAGAAATCCTTGCACCTTGTAGCCCAGCTCGGGGCGGCGGCGGATGGTCTGCCAGACCAGCAGGCCGGGCTCGCGCGCGCCGACGATCAGCACGCGGCGGGTGTCGATCCCGTGGCGGCGCAGCCAGAATACCGCCTGGCGGTGGGCGACCCGCAGCGTGACGCTGCTGAGCAGGGCGCCCAGCCAGCCCCAGACCAGCACATCGCTGCTCCAGGGCAGATCCTCGGCACCAAGCTCGGGCAGCAGGGTGTTAGTGATCAGGGCAATCACCACGGTGAGCGAGACGGCGGTGAGGAGCTTAAACGCCTCATCGACGCGCGAGGCGCCCCGGCGCATCGCGTAGAGGCCGTTGAGCGTGAAGACCGCCATCGCGGCAATATTAAACAGCCCCAGAAAGCGCAGGGCGACCTGCGGATCCGAGGGCAACAGCAACCCGGCCGCGCTCATCGCGTCAAGGTTCTGCATATAGACGCCGATAAAGGCACCGTTGATCGCCAGCAGGTCGCAGAGTACCAGGCCGGTGCGCAGCAGCGCCCGCCAGGTGCGTGGGCGTAGCTGCGCGCGGCTCCTATCTGACTCGGCGGGCCGCTGGGGGGCGGAGGTAATTGCGGCCAAGGGCGAGGAGCTCCTTCAGCGTAATGCCGATCTCGATCAGGGCGTTCAGCGGCGCGGGCGTGGTGACGGCGTAGTGCTTGCGGTGGAAGATCCGCATCGCGTCGTGGAAGGCGCGGATGGAGGGGATGGCCCGGCGCGCGCTCGCCGCCCGCTTATAGTGGTGGATTACCACGCGCGGGTAGTAGGCCACCCGCCAGCCGTACTGCTTGATGCGGTAGGCCCAGTCGAGATCCTCGCCGTACATAAAGAATTGCTCGTCGAGCAGGCCCACCTCGCGCACCACGCCGCTGCGCAGCAGCATACAGGCACCCACCAGGGCGTCCACCTCCGTCTCCACATCCGGGTCGAGATAGGTCATGTTATAGCGGGCGAAGCGCGGGCTCTTGGGGAAGATCCGCGCCAGCCCAAGCATCCGGTAGAACGACACCTCGGGGGTGGGGAAGCTACGACGGCAGGCCAGGTCGAGGGAGCCATCCGGCAGGATCAGCTTTGGGCCAACCGCGCCGACCTCGGGGTGCTCCTCCAAATAGTCCACCAGGCCGTCGAGGGCACCCGCCGGGACGACGGTGTCGTTGTTGAGGAGCATGACGTAGTCGGGAACTGCCGACTGCCGATGGCCGATGGCCGACCCCGGGTAGCTCGCCGGCCATCGGCAATTACTCCAGTTGTCGTTGCCTCCGTCGCCATCACTGGCGGGGGTTTGGGGGCCACAGGCTTCCGAAAAAATTTCTTCTCTTTTCTTTCGGAGGGGCTTTGCCCCTCCGGGCCTCCCCAATAGCTCACGCAGGGCCAGATTGTTCCCGTGGGAGTAGCCGCCATTGACGGGACTCTCGATCACGCGGGCCTGGGGAAAGCGGGCGCGCACCATGGCCGCGCTGCCGTCGATGGAGGCGTTATCGACCACCCAGGTGGCGAGGACGCAGCGGGTGGGCGCGGCGTAGATCGACTCCAGGCAGTCGGCGAGCAGATCCGCCCGGTTATAGTTCAGGATCACAACTGCGAGGCTGGGCATACCGTCTCCACGGCGCGCGGCAGATGGCCACAGCGGCGCAGACATTATAGCACCGCCTCCAGCGGGGGTTTTGGGTGTGGCGAAGCCGCCAAAAATCAACAAAAAACTCAGCCTGGGCGCAACCCCCGCGACATTGCACCCGCCATGGGAACATAGACATCACTATTTTTATTATGCTTCTTGGAGGTTGTGAGGATCTTTTTATAGAACATATACTCATAGCGCTTTTAGGCTATTGTCGGCAGATTCCGCTTCAGGAAGCCATCTGTCTCGACCTTAGCTTTTTGGCAAAAGCATCGTGATATATGTTATAGTAGCTTGACTGCTAACGGCTGTGTAACCTGTGGCGCGAGCGCGGGCAATCGTTGGCATCGCTGCCGATAGAAAGGATCTTGCCCCATGTCCCATTTCAAGCGGCTCACTGGGTCACTCACGCTCCTTCTTCTGGGAGTCTATTTGTCCCAGATGTTGGCGGTTGCCCAGACTCTGCCCAGCAAGACCTACCTGCCCGCGATCTTTGTAAGCTACGCGCCAACGGTATTTGCGGTTGAGACGACGATCCCCGGAATCATCGACAGCCAAGTCACGGCCCAGGCGAAGATCCTGGGGGCGGACTGGCTGCGGCTCAACGGCGTCCTGTGGAGCGCGGTGGAGCCGGTGCGCGGAACCTATAACTGGGCCGTCCTAAGCCAACTCGACAGCGCCCTGGAGCACGCGAAGACGGCCGGGCTTACGCCGACGGTGATCATCCGTGGCACGCCGCTGTGGGCCTCTGCTAGTGTTGATAACTTGGGCCGGCCATCGGGTTGCGCGGCTATCCAGGATGTGTACGTGCCTGACTACGCACGATTTCTGGCCGCCCTGGCCCAGCGCTATAAGGGCCAGGTGACTTACTGGGAGTTAGGCAACGAGCCCGATGTCGATTCACGGCTATTGAATACTGACGACCCGTTCGGCTGCTGGGGCAACATCGACGACCCATTCTATGGCGGCGAGCGCTATGGGCGGATGCTACGGGCGGTGGTGCCCGCGATGCGTGCGGTCAACCCCTACGTCCAGATTATTGTCGGCGGGCTGCTGTTAGACTCGCCTCATTCGTCCAATCTGGACCTTGGCTACCCTGAACTGTTCCTTGAGGGCGTCCTGAAATCTAAGGCCGCCGACTTCTTTGATATCCTGGCCTATCACGCCTACCCCTCGTATCTAGGGGTGAGCTACGACCATGATCTCGATCTCCTCGCCGGGGGAAAATGGAACAGCCTGGGCGGCTGGACGTTGGGCAAGGCCAGCTACCTGCGTGGGATCATGACGCGCTACGGGGTGAGCAAGCCGCTCTGGCTCAACGAGTCCGGGCTGCTCTGCTCGCCAAACGATCCGACCTGCGGCTCCCCCCCGGCCGCGTTCTTCGATGCGCAGGCCGACCACCTGGTGCGGATCATGAGCCGGGCCGCCGCCGGAGGCATTCAGCAGGTTTCGTGGTATACGCTCGACGGGCCGGGCTGGCGGAGCGCGGGGCTGCTCGACGAAAACCAGCTCCCCCGCCCGTCTTTTATCGCCTACCAGGAGATGATCAAGGCGGTCGGTAAGTACACGGCGGTCAAGAGCGTGAACTATGGCGCAAACATCGAGGCGTACCGCTTTAGCAGACGCGACGGCGCGGTCGCCGATGTGCTCTGGTCGCGCAATGGGGTCTCGACGCCAGTGAGCGTACCGACGGTGGCCTTCCAGTCGGCGATTGTTCGTGACAAGACGAACCCGGTCCTCTCGCAGGATGCGGCCAATGTCTCTATCGCGGTCGGCTTCCGGGCCGTCTTTATCGTGCGGATGCCGTGACCTTCGACTAAGCGCATTCGCCCTTGCGCGCTATTCCATATGGCTGGTTGAAATTGCCGACGTCGCCGGCAATTTCAACCAGCCATATGATCATTATCGGGGGCGGCGATCTTCCGCCGGAGGCGACATTGGCACCACTTCGTATTTCGGGTAGAATCAGCCTGACGTATTGGCCTGCGTCGAGGAGGCTCTATGATTAGCCTGAGTATCCGCGAGCAGCGTGAGGCGCTGGAGGCGCACATGCTCTCGCCGCTGGCGGCCCTGAGCGCTGCCGCCGTGCGCGAGCGGCCCGAGGATTCTTGCCCGATCCGCCCGGCCTACCAGCGCGACCGCGACCGCATCCTGCATTCGAAGCCCTTCCGCCGCCTCAAGCATAAGACCCAGGTCTTCATCGCGCCGGTGGGCGACCACTACCGCACCCGGCTGACCCACACCCTGGAGGTGACGCAGATTTCGCGCACGGTGGCCCGCGCCCTGCGCCTGAACGAGGATCTGGCCGAGGCGATCGGGCTGGGCCACGATATCGGCCACGCGCCCTTTGGCCACGCCGGTGAGACGGCCCTGGCCCGGATCTACCCCGAACATTTTCGGCATAACGAGCAGAGTCGGCGGATCGTCGAGGTGATCGCACGCGACGGCAAGGGCATGAACCTGACCTACGCCGTGCGCGAGGGGATCTACCTGCACTCAAAGGCCCGCCGCGATATTATGACCACGGCCTGGGGCACGGCCAGCACCCTGGAGGGCCAGGTCATTAAGATCTGTGATAGCGTGGCCTATATCAACCACGATATCGATGACGCGATCCGGGCCGACGTGCTGCGCCCCGAGGATCTGCCCAGGGAATGCCTAGATGTGCTGGGCCACAGCCACAGCCAACGCATCAACACCATGGTCGCCGACCTGATCCACGCGAACTGGTGGGCCACCGGCACGGGCGACCCGCCCGACCCGCCGATCCTCGCGATGAGCCCGCCCGTGCTGGAGGCCACCAACGCGCTGCGCGAGTTTATGTTTCGCAACGTCTACCTCAACAAAGCGGCGAAGCGCGACGATGAGAAGGTGCGGTTCGTGATCGAGACGCTCTACGCCTACTTCTGCGCGCACCTGAGCGCGCTGCCCGAGGACCTGCTGCGGATCAACCAGCAGCGCCAGGAGCCCGCCGAGCGCGCGGTGGTCGACTATATCGCCGGCATGACCGACCGCTACGCGCTTGAGGTGTTCAAGCGAATCTTTATCCCCAAGACGTGGGGAGCGTGAGAACAATCGCCGATAGCCGATATTACGCCAGTTGTCGTTGCCTCCGTCACCAGCACTGGCGAGGTTTGGGGGCCGCAGGCTCCCAAAAAATTCCTTTTCTTTTCTTTCAGAGGGGCTTCGCCCCTCCGAGCCTCCCCGCCGGGAAGACTACAACTGTAGTACTATCGGTTATTCCATATGAGCCAGATCGACGATGTCCGCAGCAAGACCGATATTGTCGAGGTGATTGACGCCTCGGGCGTGAGCCTGCGCAAGACGGGGCGCAGCTTCGTGGGCTTCTGCCCATTTCATCCGAACTCGCACACCCCGGCCTTCACGGTCTACCCGGACTCGCAGAGCTTCTACTGCTTCGGCTGTCACGCCTCAGGTTCGGTCTTCGACTACGTGATGCGCAAGCAGGGGCTGGACTTTAAGGATGCGCTGGAGCATCTGGCGGCGCGGGCGGGGGTGCGCCTGGAGCCGAAGGGCGATCATGAGCGCCAGGAGGATGCGCGGCGGACGCGGCTGCTGGAGATTAACGCCTCCGCCGCGAGGTATTTCAACTATGTACTGGTGGGGCTGGCCCGTGGTGAACTCGGTCGCGCATATGTCGCCAAGCGTGGGCTCACCCCCGAAACGGTGGAGTCTTTTCAGATCGGCTACAGCCTCGATGAGTGGGCGCACCTCTTCGCCTATCTGACGGACAAGAAGGGCTATCCGCCCGAGGATATCGAGGCGGCCGGCCTGGCCGTACGGGCGCAGCATGCGGCACCCGCTGCGGCTCAAGGAGCATCGCCTGCGACGCCACACTACTATGATCGCTTTCGGGGACGGCTGATCTTCCCCATCCGTGATGCAAAGGGCCAGGTGGTGGGCTTTGGCGGGCGGGCGCTGGGCGACGCCCAACCCAAGTACCTGAACACGCCGGAGACGCTGCTCTTTAAGAAGGGCGAGTTGCTCTACGGCCTGGATCTGGCCCGCGAGGCCATCCGCAACGAGGATCGCACCGTGGTGGTAGAGGGTTATGTAGATGTGATCCGCGCCCACCAGCACGGCTTCCGCAACGTGGTGGCCCCGCTCGGCACGGCGATCACGCGCAGCCACGTGGCCCTGCTCAAGCGGCTCTCGCAGAATGTTTACATGGCCCTGGATGCCGACGCCGCCGGGCAGAAGGCCACGCTCAAGGGGCTGAACGCCCTGCGCGAGGGTGCCGAGGATGGCGAGGGCGGGCATATCGTGGCCACGGCCCAGGGCGCGGTGCGCCTAGAGAGCGACGTCAGCCTGCGGATCATCAAGATGCCCGAGGGCCGCGATCCCGATGAGGTGATCAGGGCCGACCCGGATCTCTGGCGTCAACTGGTGGTCGCCGCTGTGCCGGTGATGGAGTTCTACATCGGGGCGTACACCGCTGGCCTGGATTTGGGCGACCCCCAGGGCCAGCGCGTAGCACTGGATAAGCTGCTGCCACTGCTCGCCGAACTCGATGGCGCACAGCAGCGGGTCTACATTGCCCGGATCGAGCAGGTGATCGGGATCAAGGCCGAGTTGATCCTCGACCTGCTGCGGGTCGGATCGGGCCGGGGGCCGGGGATTGGGGAGCGGGGGCCGCGCGGGCGGGGCAACCGACAACCCCCAACCCCCAACCCCCAACCCCCAACCCTCAACCCTCAGCCCCCAACCCCTAACCCCCGGCCCCTGGCGTCACGTCACAGGGAGGACTACCTGCTGGCGCTGGCGCTGCGCCACAGCTCGGTGGTGCCGGTCGCCGTGGAGGCGCTGCTGGAGCAAGGGCTGGAGAAGTTTCCCACGGTGCGCGAGATGCTCGGCAGCGGGCTGGAGGATCTGCTGGAGGATCCGGCGAACCAGCAGATCTGGGCGACCTTCGCGGCCCTGCCGATTGATGGGCGGCCTACCGATAGTGCGGCCCTGGCGGCGGGGATAAACTGGCTGGAGGAACCTCTGCGCGAGCGATTCCTGGCGGTGATGGCCAGCATCCGGTGCCACCCGGAAGATTTTCGCTACCGCCAGGTGGCCGAGGACTACGCCCGCAGCCTGCGTATTGAGCAGGCCATGCGGCTTTTCCGTCGGCTGAACGCGCAGAGTGTGGTGGTGGATAATTCTGATGAGCAGCAGCATATAAATAGTCTAAGGGATGTCGTCCTCTATTACGCTGGCTCGCTCCAGCAACCCCGGCGGACCAACACCTTCCCCGACCTCCGCGACACGCTAGGAAAGGCGTAACTTGCTTGGGCATGGTTCAAACACACGTGACCGTTCAGCGACGAGACGATGACGCGATGAGGCGATAGGAGCGCGTCATCGCGTCGTCGCCTCATCGCCAAACGGTAAAGCTGAAACCTGGCACCTGAAACCTTGTCTTGGCACACAAAGCGCGCCGCAGCTTCGCGACGGCGCGCTTTGTAGGCAAAAAAACTACATCTGGCGGAAGAGAGATCCGCGCTGCGCCCAGGCCCAGGCGTTATCTGGGTCGATCTCGACGGCGTGGGTCAGGTCGATATATGCCTCTTCAAAAATCTTGAGGGACTGGTAGGCCGCGCCGCGCCGACTGAGCGCCCAAGAGTCGCGCGGGTTGATCTCGATGGCGCGGGAGAAATCGCTGATCGCATCCTCGTAGCGGCGCATGAGCCGGTAGGTCTCACCGCGCTCGGCGATGATCCATGCCTGATCGGGCTTCAGCTCGTAGGCGCGGCTGAGGTCTTCGGCGGCCTCGGCGTAGCGGCCAAGGGCGCGGTATGCCTGGCCACGGCTACCGATAGCCCAGGCGTAGGTATCGTTCTCGGCGATGGCACCCGAGAAGTCGGCCACCGCCTGATCGTAGCGCCGGTGCAGCCGGTGGATCTCGCCGCGCTCGGCGAGGGCCGTGCTGTGGTTCGGGCGCAGCTCGATCACGCGGGAGAAGTCGGCCAGCGCCTCGTCGTAGCGCTTCTGGCTGCGGTGGAGCGTGCCGCGCTGCATGATCGCCCAGATGTAGTCACGGTCGAGTTCGATGGCGCGGGAGAAATCGGCCAGCGCCTCGTCGAGCTGATCGAGGGAGCGGCGGGCCGCGCCGCGACTGCCGAAGGCCCAGGCGTAGTGCGAGTCGATCTCAAGCGCGCGGTTCAGGTCGTCGATGGCCTCGTCGACGTGACCCATCAGCCGCCGGGCCTCACCGCGCTCGGCGTAGAGCCATGCCTGATGGTCGTCGAGGCGAATGGCCTGGTCGAGGTCGACCATTGACTCATCGTAGCGTTGCTGCTCGCGGTAGGCGATGGCGCGGTGGCCGATGGCCCACGTGTAGCTGGGCTGGATCTCGATGGCGCGGCTAAAGTCGCTGATCGCCTGATCATAGCGGCCCAGGGTGCGATGGATCTCGCCGCGCTCGGCCAGCACCCAGGCCATGGTTGGCGTCAGCTCAATCGCCCGGTCGAGATCGGCCAGCGCCTCGTCGTAGCGTTGTAGCGAGCGGTAGACCTGGCCGCGACTGCCGAGCGCCCAGGCGTAGTCGCGGTCGAGTTCGATGGCGCGGGAGAAGTCGGCCAGCGCCTCGTCGTAGCGTTGCAGCGAGCGGTAGGTCTCGCCGCGCTCGGCGTAGTAAGCCGAGTCATCGGGCACCAACTCGATGGCCTGACAGAAGTCGGCCAACGCCTCGCCGTAGCGCCCGATCTCGCGGTAGATCTGGCCGCGCTGGTAGTGCGCCCAGGCATAGCTTGGGTCGATATCAAGGGCGCGCGAGAAGTCCGACAGGGCGGCCTCGTTGCGATCTTTGAGCAGGTCGTCGAGCGACATAGCGTTCCCTTGTATGATTAAAGCCATGAGAACCATTCTACCACTGCTCCAATGCCTGTCCGGTAACCTCAGAATGACCACCAGAACTGATGCAACATCCTTGGGGCTGCGCGCCCCAGACCCAGCTCTTGGTTGGTTTGTGGCGGATTCGCTGCCACAAACCAACCAACAAAGATCTTTTCGGCTTCGCCACCTCCAAACCTCCGCCAGAGGCCACGTTGCACCCGTCCTGTGAGACGGGGGGAGCCACACCGATAGGCACGCCCTTCTGCTGCTATAGCAGTCCTATTCCGGTTGTAAAGGAGGAGTCAAGGCTTCAGCCGGCTGAAGCCTTGACTCCCCTTCACGGATCCAAAAGGATTGCTATATAATGGCAACTTCATATTGTCTACCTGAGTAGAATCAGATCTTACAAACTAACCGTGATATCGACAATTGAAGTTGGCGACGCCTGGGAACTTACGGCTCCCACAGGCGACCTGCTGGCAGGTCGTCTGCCCCTGGCTCCGGCACTCATGGGCTTGCTCGGTGTCGGCAGCCTTAGCTTGGTCGCTGAGACTGCCCGTGGCCCGCAGCCGCTTGCCCTCGACCCCGCCACAGGCGGCATTATCGGCCCGGCCCTGCGCGATCTGGCCGCCCCAGCGACACGCCTGCGTCTGGAGTGTCGCACGGTCGCCCCGCTCACCCTGCACCTGCTGCGACCCGCCGCGCCGCCGCTCAACATCCCCGCCGCGCCGATGATCACCGAGGACGGCGTGCCTCTCGCCTTCGATCTTCAGGATGCGGAGTGCCTTGCGGCGTCCGGCATGCCAACGAGTTGGAGCGACTTCCGCCTCAGCCTCCAGGCTGCCCAGTTCGCCATCGTCGCGGGCTTCGACGAGTTGCTCTCCACTCCGCTGCTGCGCGACGTTGAACTGCTCGAACATCAGATCCGCACCGTCCGCACCGTGCTGCGGCGCATGCGCGGGCGGGCGCTCCTGTGCGACGAGGTTGGATTGGGCAAGACCGTCGAGGCCGGCATGGTTACGCTTGAACTGGCGACCCGTGGCCTGGTTCGGCGCACGCTCATCCTGACCCCGCCGTCGCTGGTCGAGCAGTGGCAAGGCGAGCTGCGCCGCAAGTTTGGCCTCGATAGCATCGCCTACGATGACCCGCTATTCCGCGAGCAGGGCGTGGCGGCCTGGGGCCAGCACGAGCGCATCGTCGTCTCGTTCCACACCGCCAAGCGCGAGCCGCACCGCTCGGCGATTCTCGCTCACGAGTGGGATCTGGTGATCGTCGACGAGGCCCATCACCTGCGCAACCGCAACACCATGCTCTGGCAGTTTGCCGCCGAGCTGCGCAAGAAGTACATTCTGCTGCTCACCGCGACCCCGGTGCAGAACAACATGGAGGAGCTGTTCAACCTAGTCACGCTGCTTCAGCCCGGGCTGCTGCGCACCGCTCGGGTTTTTCAGCAGCAGTTCGTCGACCGACGCGATAAGCTCACCCCGCGCAATATGGATCAGCTCCACGACCTGCTGGCCGAGGTGATGGTGCGAAACCGGCGCTCGACCGTAGGTTTGGCCCTGACCCGCCGCATCGCGCGCACGGAGAGCGTGCCCCTGGCCCCCGCCGAGCGCCGTCTGTACGATGGGGTGTCCACATTTGTACGTCGGCACCTGCACGCTGGCGGGGGCCGTGGCCCGCTCAACCGCATGACTCTGCTCGGGCTCCAGCGGGCACTTGGCAGCTCGGGGGCCGCCGCCGCACCCGCCCTGGAGCGGCTCGCCCTGGACGAGCGCCTGCCGGTCGACGAGCGGGGCGTGGTGGGCGATCTCGCCGCCACGGCCCGCAGCCTCGCCGAGCACTCCAAGCTCAATCGCCTGAGCGAACTGGTGCGCGCTTTCCCCGACAAGCTGGTGATCTTCACCCAGTTCCGCGAGACCCAGGCACTGCTCCAGCGCCGCCTCAGCGCGGATGGCGAGCAGGTCGTGCTCTTCCACGGCGGGCTAACCCGTGTGCAGAAGGAAGATGCCGTCACCGCCTTCCGTGGCCCGGCGCGCCTGCTGCTGACCACCGACGCGGGCAGCGAGGGCCGCAATCTCCAGTTCTGCAACGGTATCGTCAACTTCGACCTGCCCTGGAACCCGATGCGTATTGAGCAGCGCATTGGGCGGCTCAGCCGGATCGGCCAGGCCCGCGATGTGTACGTCTTCCTGTACGCCCCACGACTCTTCCTGCGCGCCCGTCTGACCGGCCCGAAGCTGCCTCCGATGCCGGAGTTGAGCGTCAGTTGGGACCCGCTCACCGAGAAGACCGACGCCCTCGACTGCCCCCACTGTGGTCGGCCGACCTACGGGCTGGCCCTTGCCCGCCGTAGCGAACTGCGCTGCGAGGCATGCGCGGACCGGCCCTGATGGTCGTGTGGGTGTCAGCCCACCGATCCGCTCCGCACGTGGTGGAATCCGCTACGACGAACACCGCAGTATGGTAACGCCAGGTTGAACCATAGCCAAACTCACGATAGAACTCACCCTGCCAGCCCAAGCGCCCGGCCCGTAAACGAGCGGGCTACGATCTACGACGGCCGCTGAAGCGGTCGTCGTAGACCTAGCCGGAGGCTTCAGTCCCCCGGCTTCTGCGGTATTGCCATTAGAGGCTATTCCATAGTGTTCTCGCGGCGATACCGCGCTCGAAGATCGTCAATACTTACAAGGTTGCCATGGGAATCCTCACAATACCAGTATTCCCAACCATTAAACATTGGTCGGTTTTGGATAAGAGCTGCTATTTTATGAATTGAACCGCTCTGGTCTTGCCACATAAGTTGCGAGTCCGCCTTAATGGTCGCTATTATGGTTCGGTCTTTTGAGAAAACTTGTTGTCCGATCATCATATAGGCCGACTCGATAAGTTGACCAAAGCTAATCCGTGGCGCATCTCGCTTAGACTTTGTCACAAGCGCCGCAGCGTTACAAAGCACTTGGGGAATAGCCGCAATTCGTTCTTGGGCAATCTCAATATATTCAGGGGACAACTCAATGCCAATATAATGGCGTTGTAGCTTTTTAGCGACCGCCCCGGTCGTCCCTGAGCCAAAAAATGGATCAAGTATCCTATCTCCGACGTTACTGGAGGATAGAATAACGCGATAAAGCAGGGCTTCTGGCTTCTGCGTTGAATGGGCTTTCTTTCCGTTTATCTTGATTCGCTCTGATCCCGTACATAGCGGAATATGCCATACATTTTGCATCTGCTTTTCGTCATTGAAATTTTTCATTGCTTGGTAATTAAAGGTATACTTTTTCTGATCGCTTGATTTTTTCGCCCAAATCATGGTCTCTGTGGCATTTTGAAAACGAGTTCCACGAAAGTTCGGCATTGGATTGGTTTTGTGCCACACAACGTCATTAAGCACCCAATACCCTAGATCCATCATAATCCTACCAACACGAAAGATATTATGATACGAACCGATGACCCACATGGTTCCATTATCTTTTAACACACGACGGCACGCAGAAAGCCATTGCTCTGAGAATTTGTCGTAATCCGCAAAATCATCAAACTGATCCCATTCATCATTAACACCATCCACAATGGTTTGGTTCGGACGAAGAAGTTCGTTTTGTAACTGCAAGTTGTAAGGAGGATCAGCGAATATAAGGTCGATAGATTTTTCAGGCAGCGTTTTGAGTATCTCGATACAATTTCCTTGAATAATTTCATTCAAAGGAATATTTTCTACTTCTCGTTTCTCAAGAGATGCGCGTCGCCGCATATTCTACCCTTAGTTATACCGTGCGCCTAACGTTCAGGCGTGCTATCGCACAATTGTACGCTCTCCGCCTAGATTCGTCAAAAGACGCTACGCAATCCGAACCGGCTATCCACGCGGCATCAAGGGCGAGCAGATCCCGCTGGCGGCGCGTCTCTTCGCGGTCGTGGATGTCTGGGATGCGCTTGGTTTGGATCGCGCATGCCGGGCATGTCGGGCGTTTGGATCGCGCATGCCGGGCGTTTGGATCGCGAATGACGCGAATGCCGGGCGTTTGGATCGCGAATGACGCGAATGTCGGACGTTTGGATCGCGAATGCCGGGCGTTTGGATCGCGCATGCCGGGCGTTTGGATCGCGAATGACACGAATGCCGGGCGAATGACGCGAACACGAAATACACGAAACCGCGAAGGGCGCGGATCTCCGCGCCCTTCGCGTTCGCGCCGTTCGCTCGGCGTTCGCGCCGTTCGCGATCCAAACCACCCGTCATTCGCTCGGCGTTCGCGCCGTTCACGATCCAGCGGTCTCCTCAGTACGCCAGCAGCACGCGCGCGGCGGCGAGGATCTTGGCCGCGTTAGGCCGGTGTGCGTCCTCAAGGGGTGGGCTATAGGGCACCGGCGTGTCAGGGGCGGCCACGCGGGTGATCGGGCCGTCGAGGTACTCGAAGGCGCGCTCGGCGATCAAGGCGGCTATCTCGCCGCCGACCCCGCCGGTGCGGTTGGCCTCGTGGGCGATCAGCACCTTGCCGGTCTTGCGCACGCTGGTCAGGATGGCCTCCTCGTCGAGCGGCTTGAGCGAGCGCAGGTCGAGCACTTCGACGCTGCGGCCCTCGGCCTCCAGTTGCGCGGCGGCCTGCATGGCCTCGGGCACCATCGCCGCATAGGCGATGATCGTCAGTTCCTCGCCCACGCGGCGCAGGGCCGCCTGGCCGATCGGCACGATACCCGCCTCGCCCTCGGGCACCGGCCCCTTCAGCGAGCGGTAGAGCGCCTTCGTCTCATAGAAGATCACCGGGTTTGGGTCACGGATGGCGGCGATCAGCAGGCCGCGCGCGTCGGCGGGGGTGGCCGGGGCCACCACCTTCAGGCCGGGCACGTGGGCGAACCATGCCTCGTTGCTCTGCGAGTGGAAGGGGCCGGCGCGCAGCCCGCCGCCGCCCGGTGCGCGGATGGTGATCGGCACTGCCTGGCCCCAGCGGTAGTGGGTCGTCGCCGCGAACTGCACAATCGAGTCGAAGCCGCTGGAGATAAAGTCGGCGAACTGGATCTCGACCACCGGCAGGAAGCCCTGGAAGGCCAGCCCGGTGGCCACGCTGACCATGCACAGCTCGGCCATCGGCGTGTCGATCACCCGCCGCCCGCCGAACTCCTCGAATAGCCCCTGCGTCACCTTGAAGGCCCCGCCGTACACCCCGATGTCCTCGCCCAGCAGCAGCACCCGCTCGTCGCGCCGTAACTCGTAGCGCAGCCCGTCGCGGATGGCCTCCAGGTAGGTCAACTCGCACATGGTCGCTCCCTTCAGAGAAGGGCGTGTTGGTGAGCGGGCCGACCCTCTCGCCAACGCGCCCCTACGCATACACGCCATCGCGCAGGCTGGCCGGATCCGGAAACGGCGACTCTTCGGCGAATGTCTGGGCATCGTCCAGCTCGGCCTCGATGTGGGCGAGCAACACGGACAGCCCGGCGTCGTCGAGCAAGCCGATGCCGCGCATGTGTTCCTCCAGGAGGGAAATCGGGTCGCGGTGTTCCCACTCGGCGAGCAGTTCATGGGGCACGTAGGCCATATTGTCGTGGATGGCGTGGCCGCGCATACGCATGGTCTTGCACTCGATCAGGGTCGGGCCGCCACCGGCGCGGGCGTCCTTGACGGCCTCGTGGGCGGCGCGATACACAGCGGCGAGGTCGTTGCCATCCACGACCACGCCGGGCATGCCGTAGCCTGCGGCCCGGTCGGCAATGTTAGCAATGTTCATCTGGCGCGAGAGCGGGGTCGAGTAGGCATACTGGTTGTTCTCGCAGATGAAGACGACGGGCAGATGGAAGACCGAGGCCCAGTTGAGCGCCTCGTGGG
Organism: uncultured Oscillochloris sp.; assembly: GCA_903887465.1. Classification (GTDB taxonomy): domain Bacteria; phylum Chloroflexota; class Chloroflexia; order Chloroflexales; family Chloroflexaceae; genus Oscillochloris. The sequence goes on from CAISPW010000459.1 coordinate 15,400, forward strand.
TCAGCCCCTGCGACGAGGCCCCGTCGCCGTAGAAGGCCATGGCCACGCGATGTTCGCCCTTGAGCGCGAATGCCTGGGCCATGCCCACCGCCACCGGCAGCGAGGCCGGCAGGTGGCTGATGAACCCGACAATGCCGAGGCGCAGGTCGCCCATGCCGTGCAAGTTCGCATCGCGACCACCGCTGACCCCGGTGGCCCGGCCCATAAACTGGGCCAGGATGCGCTGTGGCGTAATCCCACGGGCCAGATAGCAGCCCAGGTCGCGGTGCAGCGGCGCGACGACATCGTCGGGGCCGAGGGCCAGGGCCGCGCCCACGCTCACCGCCTCGTGGCCGATCTGCGAGAAATAGCCGCCGACGATCTTGCTCTGCTTGTAGAGAAAGGTGCCCCGATCATCCAGGGCGCGGGCGAGCCGCATCCAGTAGTGGGCCTGGCGCAGCAGGTCGGGCGAGAGCTCCATCGCGGTCTCCCAAATTGCAGGTTGCGGATTGCAGATTGCCAGTTATTGTAGCAGACCTGCAAGCGTTCCTTGCCCCTGGCCCAGCGATTGGGTACAATGTCGCAGACCACACACCCTGCGGGTCTCTCGCATTCGCGTCCTTCGCATTCGCGTCCTTCGCGTTCGCGTCATCCGCCCCATTTCGCGCCGTTCGCGATCCAAACGCCCGTCGCACCGTTCGCGATCCAAACGCCCGTCGCATTCTGAACCCTCAGACGCCCCCCAGGAGCCCGCGCCCATGCCCCATCTCTCGTTTATCTACCCCGAGATGCTCTGGCTGCTCGGTGCCCTGGCCCTGATCTGGGCGGTGGCCCTGCTGGCCCCGCGCCGCATCTCGGCCTGGCGTTTCTGGGGCGGCCTGGCCGCGCGCAGCGCCATCGGCCTGGCCCTGGTGCTGGCCGTAGCCGGTGCCCAACTCGTCCTGCCGGTCGACCGGCTCACCACCGTGTTCCTGCTCGATGGCAGCGACTCGCTGTCGCCCTCGCTGCGCGCCCAGGCCGAGACATTCATCCAGGACGCCCTCGCCGCCATGCCCGAGGGCGACCAGGCGGCGATTGTGGCCTTCGGCGGCAACGCCCTGGTCGAGCGCGCCCCGAGCGACCAGCGCCGCCTCGGGCGGGTCAGCTCGGTGCCAGTGGCCACCCGCACCAATATCGCCGACGCCATCCAGCTTGGCCTGGCCCTGCTGCCCGCCGACACCGAGAAACGTCTAGTGCTGCTCTCCGACGGGGCCGAGAACAGCGGGCAGGCCGTCGAGGCCGCCCGCATCGCCGCCGCTCGCGGCGTCCCGATCTCAATCGTCAGCCTGGCCCTGCCCAGCGGCGACGCCGAGGCCATGGTGGCCCAGCTTGAGGCCCCCGCCCGCGTGCGCGACGGCCAGATCGCCAAGCTCAAGGCCAGCATCGAGAGTACCGTCGCCCAGCGCGCCACCGTGCGCCTGATCGGCGACGGCGGCGTGATTGCCGAGCGCCAGATCGATCTCCTGCCCGGCGCGAACCTCGTGCCCTTCGAGGTGCCGGTGAGCGGCTCCGGATTCCAGCGCTACCGCGTCCAGGTGCAGCCCGCGCGCGACAACCGGGCGCAGAACAACGAGGCGTCCGCGCTCATCCAGGTGCAGGGGCCGCCGCGCGTGCTGGTCGTCGCGCCCCTGGCCGAGGAGTCCGCCGCGCTGATCAGCGCCCTGAAGGCCACCAACGTGCGCGCCGAGCCACTCACGCCGGCCAGCATGCCCGCCGACCTAGCCGGTCTCAGCCTCTACGACGCGGTGATCCTGGTGAACACGCCCGCCCGCGACATCCCGGTGGGCGCCATGGCCGCCCTGCCCCAGTATGTGCGCGACCTCGGCAGGGGTTTGCTGATGGTCGGCGGCGACCAGAGTTTCGGCGTGGGCGGCTATGGCCGCACCCCCATCGAGGATGCCATGCCGGTCTACATGGATGTGCGCAACCGTGAGGAGCGCCCCGACCTAGCGATTGTCTTCGTGATCGACAAGTCCGGCAGCATGGACGCCTGCCACTGTAGCAGCCCCGACCGTGCCAGCGCCCAACTCAGCACCGGCGGCGCACGCAAGGTGGACATCGCCAAGCAGGCGGTGGCGGAGGCATCCGCCCTGCTCGGCCCGCGTGACCACCTCGGCATCGCCACCTTCGACGGCCAGGCATTCCAGGCCATGCCCATCACCCAGGGGGCCACCGTGGATCAGGTGATCAGCGCAGTGTCGGGCGTGCAGCCGAGCGGCAGCACCAACGTCCATGCCGGCCTGATCGAGGCCCAGCAGATGCTGGCCGGGGTGGACGCGCGGATCAAGCACATCATCCTGCTCACCGACGGCTGGGGCGGCGGTGGCGACCAGTCCGGCATCGCCCAGAGCCTGCGCGGCCAGGGGATCACCCTGAGCGTGGTGGCGGCCGGCGGCGGATCGGCCACCTACCTGGAGCAACTGGCGAGCGAGGGCGGCGGGCGCTACTACGCGGCCCAGGATATGACCGAGGTGCCGCAGATCTTTGTGCAGGAGACGATTACCGCCGTCGGCAACTACATCATCGAGCGGCCCTTCACCCCCGTCGCCATCGGCGCAAACCCGATGCTCGCGGGGGTCGGGGCCACGCCGACGCTCTACGGATTCAATGGCAGCACGCTCAAGGAGCGCGCGCGCCTAGTGATGGCCACCGATGACAACCAGCCGCTGCTGGCCACCTGGCAGTACGGCCTGGGGCGCAGCGCGGCCTGGATGAGCGACGCCAAAGGTAAGTGGGCGAAGAACTGGCTCGCCTGGGCCGACTTCCCGCGCTTCGCCGGGCAGGTACTCGAGTCGCTGCTGCCGGTGCGCGGCGGCCAGGAACTGAGCGCCGCCGTGACCGTCGCTGGTGGCGAGACGACCATACGCCTCGACACGGGCACCCTGGCCGCGCCCGACCTGAAAGTGACGGCGACCCTGATCAGCGACGGTGGGCCGAGCATCGCGTTGCCGCTGACCCAGATCGGGCCGGGCAGCTACCAAGGCCGCGTCGAGAGTCCTGTGCCCGGCACCTACCTCGTGCAGATCAGCGGTACCCAGGGCGAGCGGCCCGTCATCCAGGAGATCGCCGCCCTCGTGGTGCCCTACTCCTCAGAGTATCGCTCGTCGCAGGGCAACCCAGCCCTACTGAGCGAGATCGCCGCGCTCACCGGCGGGCCGATAATCAGCGCTGCGGCCGCCGCCTTCGCCCACCCGGACGCGCGGGTGACAACGGCCAGCGAGATCGGCCTGCCCCTGATCATCCTGGCCCTGCTGCTGCTGCCCCTCGACATCGCCCTGCGCCGCATGATGCTGCGCCGGAGCGACCTCGGCACCGCCGGGGGCTGGCTGGCCGCCCGCCGCGCCGCCCGCGCCGCCCGCGCCGAGGTCGCCGAGGTCGCCCCCGCCGACCCGACAATGGAACGCCTAGCCGACGCCAAGCGCCGCGCCGCCGCGCGGATCAGCGGCGCACCCGCACCATCGCCTACCGCCGCCGCACCGCCCGCCACCCCCGAGGATCCGCTGGAGCGCCTGCGCGCCGCCCGCGACCGCGCCCGCCGCCGCGCCGCCGGGGATGACTCGTAGGGAATACTGAGGTGAACATAGCCGATAGCCGATAGCCGATAGCCGATAGCCGATAGCCGATAGCCGATAGCCGGACACCATGTTCATCGGGTGTTGTGTACCCCGCGCATGGACATCTGACGTGAAAAAGCTGGAAATAGGACACCGGACGAGCCGGTATGCAGCTTACCACTCTCATATTTCATCAGACGCGCGTAAATGGCACCTTCGCGCCTTCGCGTTCGTGTCATTCGCGCCATTTCGCGCCGTTCGCGATCCAAACCCTCCGTGTCATTCGCGCCATTTCGCGCCGTTCGCGATCCAAACCCTCCGTGTCATTCGCGCCATTTCGCGCCGTTCGCGATCCAAAATCCCCCCGCGCCGTTCGCGATCCAAACCCCCCCACGCCGTTCGCGATCCAACCCTCCGTGGGGATCTCAATTATCACGCCCGAAGGAGGAGAAGCAATGACCCATCCCCGCAGCGCCCTCGCCCTGCTCGCGCTCATGAGCGCCCTCGCCGCATGCTCCCGTCCCACACCGCCGCCCCCCGCGACCCCGGCGGCCAGCGCGCCGCCCACCAGCGCGCCCGCCCCGCCCAGCCCGAGCCTTGTGGCACCAAGCCCTGCGGCAGCAACGGTGGCCCCCGAGGTGAAGATCGGCCTCATCGCCGGCCCGGACGTGACCATGCCCGTCGGGTTTCATCCCGCCGCCGGCCCCGGCTTCGCGCCCTTCAAGCTGTCCGCCGCCCCCGTGACGGCCGGCGTCCAGGCCGAGCCAATCGCCCCCGACCTCAGCAATATTGACCTGACCGTCATCCTCTCGCCCGAGCAGCGCGCCCGCGTGGCCGCGAGCGGTTTCGCGATCAGCCCGAGCGACACCAAGGAGTTTTACGAGATCTACGAGCGCGCCCGCTACGATAACGTGCCCATCTTCGTCAGCAGCGACTCACTCCTGCACACCTACCACTTGCTCTTCGACAAAGTATTGCGCCGCGCCGAGTCTGGCTCCTTCATCCCCATGCTCACTCGTCTTGACGTGGAATTGCTCAAAACCTCGGCAGCCCAGTACGATGCCCTGACCGGCACGCCCTGGGCCGAGGCCGCCCGGCGCAACGCGGCCTACTTCGCCGTGGCCGTCAAGCTGCTCAACCCGGACTGGGCGATTCCTGCCGGGCTGACTGATCTGGCCGAGCCTGACCTGGCGAATATCGCCGCCCACGATGGTATGTCGGCCTCGGCGATCTTCCCCGGCTACCCGAAGGGCGAGGACTGGAGCCAGTACGTGCCGCGTGGCCACTACAGCACCAGCGAGGAGCTGAAGCGCTACGTTGTCGCGATGATGTGGCATGGCCGCACGACCTTCCGGCTGAACGACGCCACCGAGACTCGGCAGGCCGCACTGCTCACCCTGGCCTATCAGCAGACCAAGGTTGATACCCTGCCCGCCGCCGCCGTCTGGGCCGGGATCTACGAGCCGACCGTGTTCTTCGTCGGGCGCAGCGACGACCTGACCCCCACCGAGTACGGGCAGGCGCTCGCCTCGGCCTACGGCGATCTGAGCGATCCCAAGGTTCTTGTCGATGACGCCAAGTTCGCCGTCTTCCAGCAGGCCGCCGACACGCTGCGCGCCCCGCAGATCCTGGGCATGCTGGTGACTCCGAACACGCCCCTGGACGACACCAAGGGATTGCGCTTTATGGGCCAGCGCTTCGTGCCCGACGCCTTCATCTTCCAGAGCATCAACCCCAACGATCCCAGCTCGTTGCAGGTCTTTGCCGTCCTCGGCTCTGATCGCGCCCTGGGGTACCTGAAGGATGCTGACAAGGCTAATCCGAATATCGCCAAGCTCCGCACAACCTTCGCCAGCTACGGCGATGAGGTCTGGACGCAGAACCTCTACTGGTCGTGGATGTACAGCCTGCGCCCGCTGCTGGATCCGGTCGGCGAGGGCTATCCGCAGTTCATGCGCTCGACCGCATGGCAGGACAAGCAGCTAAACACGGCCCTCGGCTCGTACACCGAGCTGAAGCGCGACACCATCCTCTACGCCAAGCAGGTCTATGCCGAGCGCGGCTACAATGCGCTCCCGCCGCCCGAACCCGCGCGGCCAAAAGGTTATGTCGAGCCAGTGCCCGCGCTATTCCAGCGCATCGCCGCACTAACCCGCATGACCATCGACGGGCTGGAGGGGCGCGGCCTGCTCGACGAGGGCGACAAGGCCGCGCTCACGAAGATGGAGGAGATCGCCACCCGCCTTGGTGCCATGGCCACCCAGGAGCTGCGCGGCGAGAATCTCAGCGCCGACGACAGCGAGTACATCCGCTTCTACGGTGCCGAGATCGAGTCTCTAGCCTTCTCCGCCTCGGACGGCAGCGTCTACCAGGGGCAAGGCGGCACCCCCGAGGGCGGTGATCCGCTCCAGGCCGCCGTGGTCGCCGACCTCGTTACCAACCCTGGCCAGAACCGCGTGCTTGAAAACGGTGTCGGACGGGTCTTCGAGATCTACGTGGCGGTCCCGATCGGCGGCAAGCTGGTACTGACCAAGGGCGGCGTCTTCTCGCACTACGAGTTTTTTCAGCCGCTGGGCGACCGCCTGACCGACGATGCCTGGCGGGCCAAGCTCGACGGTGGCAACGCCCCGCCCCTGGCCGCGTGGACATCGAGCTTTATGGTGGAGCGGAACAGCGCAGGGCCGCTGGCCGACGCCATCCGCGCCTTCAACCTAGCCCTGGTGCATGCATTCTGGTTCACCAGTCCTGACTCGGTGAAGCCCATGCTTGGCCCCGCCGAGTTCGCCGACACCGAGGCATACATCGGCCGACTGAACGCCGCCGGCCAGTTCGTCGGATCGAAGCTGATCAGCATGCAGTTCCGCTCCTTCGACTTTCAGGACGCCGACCACGCCGTGGTGACGACCCGCGAGACCTGGAGCAGCGAGCTCTACACCGGGACGCCGATCATCGACCAGCAGACGAACGGCGACCCGAAGCTGACCGGCGTGATTCCGCCTTACACCCTCGCCGCCACCTACACGATGCATCACGAGGGCGATGCGTGGATCATCGACACCATCGTGCTGAACCCGAGCGCGCCACCGGCGTGGCAGAATCCATAGGGAGCTCTGGATCACGAAAGACACGAAGCTAGGCGAAAGACGCGAACGTGAAGGCGCGAAGGCACGCACGGGAGAGCGGCTTTCGTTGCCGCGCCGCTGATCGCGTGCCGTCTTTCACACAAGGGCACCAGGGAATGAGGGCAGGTGTGCCGAAGATAGTCAGAAATTTCTCACTGTTAGTCGTAATACTCCTCGCCGCATGCACCCCCGCGCCAGCCTCGCAGGTCGATCTACCGGGCTGGCGCGAGATCTACCGACGACCGGGGTGGGCGGGCGGCCCGGCGGTCGATCTGCGCGCCGTGGGCGATATAATGCTGGCCCGCTATGTGGGCGAACTGATTGCCCGCGACGGTGCCGCCGCCCCCTTCACCAAGATCGGCGACCTGCTAACTGGCGACCTGACGGTGGGCAACCTGGAGAGCCCGCTGACCGGCAGGCGCGATACGCTGCGCCCTGGGCCGTACCGGTTTCTCGCTGACCCGGCCATGGCCCCGATCCTGGCCTCGGTCGGGTTTGACGCCCTCGGCCTCGCCAATAACCACAGCCTCGACGCTGGCCCCGCCGGACTAGCCGACGCACTGGCTTCGCTCAATGCCACCGGGATATCGCCGCTGGGTGCCGGGGCCAGCGAGCGCGCCGCCCTGGCCCCGGCAGTGCTGCGGGCCAACGGGCTGCGGGTGGCCCTGCTGGCCCTCAACGACGTGGCCGACCCCGCCGACGGCCCGGTCGTCCTGGCCCCCGCCGCCGATCCGGCATGGGCCAACCCCGACTTCGCCCGCTGCGGCGCGGGCTGCCCCGCCGGGCGGGCATGGCTCGGCCCGGCGGCATTGGGCGCGGTATCCGCCGCCCGCAGCCAGGCCGATGCTGTGGTCGTCCTGGTTCACTGGGGCCTAGAGTACGCCGCCGAGCCATCGGCACGCCAGCGGGCCTGGGCCGGGCGCCTGGTGGTCGCCGGTGCCGACCTGCTGCTCGGCGCACACCCGCACATCTCCCAACCCGCCGAGTTGGTCACATCCGGTGGTCGCTCGGGGTTTGTGGCCTACGCTCTCGGCAACTTCATCTTCGATGGCCCGGTCGACCCAGCACACAGCGGAGGCACGGCCCTGCGCGTACTGCTCGACCGGGATGGCGTAGCCCTGGTTGCCGCTATGCCTCTAGATGTGACCGGCGGCCAGCCGCAGCCCGCCCCCGGCGAGACGCCCCGGCGGGGCGTCTCTACCGCCTGGGCCTGGGATGGCGCAATCGGTCGGGAGATCCCCGCGCCGCCCGACCTCGCCATCCCGCCGCGCCCCACACGCCTGCCCGCCGACCTGCGCGGCAACGGCGCGCTCCTCTGGGCCGAACTGGGAGCCGACGGCGTAGTGACGCTGCGCGACGGCGAATCCCCCAGCGCGCCGGTCGTCTGGACAAACGAGTCACCGGCATGGCGCTTCACCCGCATCGCCGTGGGCGACCCCAACGACGACGGGCGAGCCGAGCTACTGTTGTTACTCTGGCAGCGTAACCAGGCCGGCCAGTTGCGCTCGCAGCCCTACCTGCTGGGCTGGCGCGGCGGGCGCTACCAGATCATCTGGGGCGGCTCACCCACCGCCACGCCAATCCAAGACTTCGCCGTGGGCGATCTGGACGGCGACGGAAGATCTGAATTAGCCGTGCTAGAGGGCGGCATAGCCCCCGGCGACCTCGGCGAGGTCGCGTCAATCTGGCGCTGGCACGGCTGGGGCTTTCAACGCGAGTGGGGGTCGGCACCAGGCAACTGGCGCAACCTCGCCCTCGTCGACATAAACGGCGACGGTTGGGAAGACATCGTCGCCCTGCCCTAGAAATTTCGCACCTTCACACCTTCACACCTTCGCGTTCGCCTTCGCGTTCGCCTTCGCGTTCGCGTTCTTCGCACCTTCGCGTTCGCGTTCTTCGCACCTTCGCGTTCGCGTTCTTCGCACAGCTTCGCGCCTTTCGCGA
>CAISPW010000460.1 GCA_903887465.1 uncultured Oscillochloris sp.
CCGCCCAGCACCCAAACTCGCGCCACGCGCAGGGTGTCGAGCAGCGTGGCCAAGCCGTCGCACAGACCGGCGATCCTAGCAATCTCCGGCGGATAGCTCAACGCAATCACGCGGCGGCCCCCGGCCAGGGCCAGGATATAGCGAAACGAGGTGGCGGCGATCCCGAATCCGCCGGGGAGCATGAGCAGCGGCGGGTCGCCCGCGCCCGCGTCGATGTACTCCCACCGGTGCCCATCAACCCACGCCCGGCGCGGCGGGTGGGCCGCGCGGAAGGCGGCGTAAGATCTGGCGCGGGAGTCGCTCACGTCCGCCTGCGGATGGTACGGATTCCGCCGCCGGGCTCGATGGCGATCAGGTGCCCGCGCCAGTTGATGCGCTGCGGGGCCAGCAGGGCGGCCAGCGCCTGGATCGGCGTGAGCAACTGCACCAGCGGCACCAGCCAGCGCCAGCGCCGGGGCGTCGGGCAACCAAGGTAGGCCGCCTCCAGGTGGGCGAAGATCGCGTAGCTATAGGCTAGGTAGGCCAGCCCGAGTATACGAGACGGCCCGCGCCCCAGGACGCCAATCAGGGCCAGCCATGGCCCGGCCAGGGGCACCAGCGTCACACCGTAGAAAAGGGCCAGGTCACGCGGCGCGAGGTGGCGCAGCAACGACTCACGCGGGAAGATTAGCCAGCGCTGGATGATCCGCGCATAGGCACCGGGGCCGCCCACCGTGGTGGAGATCGCGTGGCGCAGCCCAGTCTGGGCCAGCCGGTAGCCGCCCACGCGCACCCGCTGAGCCACCGCGAAATCGTCGGCCACAATATGCTCCAGTCCCCCAAATCCACCGATAGACTCCAGCGCATCACGGCGCATGGCGTAACACATGCCGTTGATCGTTAGCGGTTCGCCCAGGCTGGCGTAGGGCAGGTAGGTGGTCAGGCTGCTGCTGTTCACAAAGCAGGCCACCATGGCCGACCAGAGACTGTCGAAGCTGACGTAGTAGGGCAGGCCGAAGGCCAGGCCGACGCCGGGCGTATCGAGCGCGGGCAGCAACCGCTCCAGGCCATAGGGTGGCAGGCGGGTGTCGTCGTCCAGCACGCAGATCACCTCGCCCTGGGCGACCCGCGCCCCGGCGATCAGCTTGATCAGCTTAGGGTTCTCGCTGGCGGCGGGCGGATCGAGCAGGATCAGGCGCACATCGGCCTGCGGGCGGCGGGCGATCAGGGCCGCGCAGATCGCCTGCGCCGCCGCGTCGTCGGTATCAACCAGCCAGAGGAACTCGCGTCGGTAGGCCGTGGGCGCGTCCAGGTTAGTAGCCAGCCCCGTGGCCAGGGCCGGGTCGCCGCTGAGGATCGGCTGGATAATACTCACCATTGGCAACGGGCCAGCGGAGGCGGGCGGGGGCGGGCGGCGGAAGAAGCGCACCACGGCCAGATGCTTCCAGGTGCGCTCGGCGATGAGCAGGGCGAGCAGGAATGCGAGCATAGGACTCCATAGCCATAGATACGCTCAACCGCCATGATCATGGCGGCGAATGCGTTAGTCCAACGCGCCCCCCCCGCCGTCAATCACCTCAAACCCGCCGCCCGGTAGCACACGGATACGCTGGCCGCGCCACTCGACCACATCGCCGCCGAGGCTGACGGCCAGCAGGTGGAGCGGCGTGAGCAGGGCGGTGACGATCAGCAGCGGCCAGCGCCGGGCTGGGGTGACGCCGCCGAGGTAGGTTTTGTCAATCATCCCATACGTGCTAAAAAACAGCCCGAGGCAGATTAGGAGCGGCGTGAAGCGGGCGCGTCCCTCGCCACAAATCTTCTTTCTCGATCCACGATCTAGGCGCAGCCCTACCGCCAGTAGCGCGGCCAACGGCGGCAGCAGCGCGGCCAACGGCGGCAGCAGATTCCCCGCCGAGCCGACGACTGTGGCCAAGCGCTCGCGGGCGCTCAGCTGAGGCAGCATCATCAGGCGCGGGAAGGTCAGCCAGCGCCGCAGCTGGGCGTGGTAGCCCCGCGCCGTGGACAGACGGTTCTCTACTCCGTAGATCAGCGGCGTCTGCACGCAGCGCAGGCCGCTGGCGCGCACCCGCCGGGCCAGCTCGTGGTCATCGTCGAGGCGTCCCGCCATCCCCGCAAAGCCCCCGGTCGCGTCGAAGACCTCCCGGCGCAGGGCGAAGCAGTGCCCGGTGATCGTGTAGGGCGCGGCCAGGTAGGTCAGCGGCACGTAGCCCGGCAGGGCGCTAGCGTTCACAAACAGGCTCATCAGGCTCGACCATGGCGTCTCCCACGCCTCGTAGCGGGCCAGGCCGTAGGCGGCCCCCGCACCCGGCAGCCAGAGATGGGGCAGCAGCGTGCGCAGCGCGGCGGGCGGCAGGCGCACGTCATCGTCGACAAACACCAGTACCTCACCCGTGGCCCAGGGCAGCGCGGCGGCGATCTTGGCTAGCTTCGAGGCCACCGCACCGGCGTCGGGCGCAACCAGGATCAGCTCGGCGGGCCACGCAGGGCGCTCCGCGATCAGCCCGCGCACAATCTGCTGGCTCGCGGCGTCGGCCAGATCGCACACCAGCAGGTGCTGCTGCGGGCCGGGATAGTCGAGCGCGGCCCGACTGGCCAGGGCGCGGCGCAGATCGTGCGTGCCCCGCGTGACCGGCTGGATGACCGTGACCGGCGGCCATATCGGCGGGGCGGGCGGGGGCGGGCGGCGGAAGAAATGGCGCAGCGCCAGCAGGCGTAGGGCGCGGTCGAGGGCGTACATGAACGCCAGCAGCATAAAAGTTCTTCTTCGGAGCGGCGGTGCCACTCCAAATCTCTCCGCTCAGAACACCAGCCCGATCGCGCCGAGTGTGAGTCCGGCACCGGTGCCCAGCAGCATCACCCGCTGGCCCCGGCGGATGCGCCCGGCGGCCACCGACTCGGCGAGGGCCAAGGGGATGGATGCGGCCACGCAGTTGCCGCGCTCGGCCAGGTTGCTCACCACTTGATCGGGGCGGAAGCCCAGCCGACTGCTGACCAGTTCCACGCCGTGGCGGCTGGCTTGGTGCGGCACCACCACGTCCACATCCTCGTGCGACCAGCCGGTCCTGGCGAGGAAGCTGTCGACGAAGGGGCCGAGTACCTTCGCCGCACGGCGGAAGACCCCTGACCCGTCCATGTGAAACATGTTCATGTCCGGCGTAGTGGCCGGGTCGTTCGGGTGATGCAGCGACCCGCCGCCGGGGATGGCGGTCAGGTCGGCGGCGCTGCTGTAGGTGGCAAACTGCCCCCAGACCACACGGCTCTCCACGCCCGAGGGGGCGCGGGTGAACACGGCGGCGGCGGCGGCGTCGCCGAAGAGGCAGGCGCTGGTCGGGTCGGCGGGGTTGCGCGAGCGACCGCCGATCTCGCTGCTCACCACCAGGGCCGCCCGGTAACTGCCGGCGGCCAGCAGGTGGGCGGCGCTCTGCATCGCCAGCAGGAAGCTCAGGCAAGTGGCGTTCACATCGAAGCAGGCGCTTGCGCCGTCGGGGGCACCCAGCTCGCGCTGGATGAATGCGGCGGTGCAAGGGATAGTCTGCTGCGGCGCGCTTGACGCGGCGATGATCAGGTCGAGGTCGGATACGGCCATATCGGCGGCGGCCAGGGCACGCCGCCCGGCGGCGGCCGCCATGCTCGCGACCGTCTCGGTCACAGCGTAGCGCCGCTCGCGGATACCGGCGACGCGCACGATCCAGCCCGGCGCGAGGCTCCAGGTGTGTTCAAGCTCGGCGCTCGTCACCACGCGCTCG
>CAISPW010000461.1 GCA_903887465.1 uncultured Oscillochloris sp.
CCCCTCGGCTACGGTTGACGACGGCCGCCTGCGCGGCCTGCCTGAGGCCGCTTCAGCGGACGTCGTAGACCTCGCCGGGGGCTTCAGCCCCCCGGCGGGTAGTACTCCCAAACCCCTGCCGGTAGTGCGAACTGCCTTTTGCAGTTCTCGTGTCCTTTTGGGGCGAGGCTACGCCCTTCACCATCTCCTCCCACTATGATACCTTCACAGCCCCCTCCCGCAAACCAGCCCCTGGCCGAGCCACTGCTCACGCCGCTCCTTGAGCGGCAGATGTCTATGTTGTTTGAGTTGACCCGCGCCGTGATGGATGCCAGCGACATACGCACCACCCTCCACAGCGTGATCAGGCCCATTGCCACGGCCGCCGGCTGGTGCTACGGTGAGGCATGGCTTCCGCATGAGCGGCTCGGCGTCTTGCGCAGCGCCTCGGTCTGGTACGACAACGCCGCGCTTACCGCGTTCTCTGTAGCTAGCGGGAAGCTGCGGTTTGCCCCTGGTGCCGAGATCCTCGGCAGCGTCTGGCAGAGCCGCCGCACCGAGTGGATCCCGGATATCGCCGCCATCGACCCGGCATTCGCGCTACCGCCGGAGCCGGTGCTGGCGGCGGGCCTGCACTCGGGACTCTTCCTGCCAATTGTGGCGCAGGATCGTGTCCTGGCGATCTTGGTATTTTTTGCCCGCGAGGTGCGCCCAGTCAATCTGCCCATGCTCCGGCTGATCGACATGGTCGCCACTCAGATCGGCGCGGCCATCCAGCGCCTCCAGGCTCAGGAGTCGCTGCGCGCACGCGAGGCGCTCCTGTGCTCCGTCACCGACTCGGCCTTGCTCGCTATCGTCGCTACCAACGTGGAGCGGCACATCCTGACATGGAACCCGGCGGCCGAGCGGATCTTTGGCTGCCCCATCGCTGCGGCCCTGGGGCAGCCCTTTGATTTCTTCATCCCCGAGCGCTATCGCTACAGCCTCGTGCTGACGATCAAGCACTACAAAGATCTGCGCCACGCCGGCATTGTGGGCCAAACAATCGAGATCTGCGGGCTGCGCCGCGACGGGACAGAGTTCCCCTGCGAGATCTCGCTGTCTCCCTGGGACGCCGCTGAGGGGACGTGTTTTACCGTCATCGTCCGCGACATCACGGAGCAAAAGCAAAACGAGGCCGAACTGCGCGCGCTCAACTCTGATCTGGAGGCGCGGGTCGCCGAACGCACCGCCCAGTATCTGCAGACCAACGCGACCCTGCTCGCCACCAAGGATCAGCTGCGCCAGACGAACGAGGAACTGGAGCAGCGGGTGGTCGAGCGCACGACCGCGCTCGAAGAGGCCAACCGCAGGCTCCAGCAGGAGTCTGCCGAGCGCACCGAGGCCGAGCTACAACTGCGCGCAAGCGAGGAGCGCTTTCGCCAGATCACCGAGCATATCAGCGAGGTCTTCTACATCACCGATCTGGCCAGCCAGCGAGTTCTCTACATCAGCCCTAGCTACGAGCAGATCTGGGGGCGCAGCCGCGCCAGCCTCTATGCCGACAACACCTCGTTTGTGGCGGCGATCCACCAGGATGACCACGATAAGGTGATCGCCGCGCTCACCCGTCAGGCCAGGGGTGAGACCACCGAGGAGATCTATCGCGTTCTGGCCTGCGACGGTCAGCAGCGCTGGGTGCGCGACCGCGCCTTCCCGGTGTACAGCCCGCATGGCCATCTGTACCGCGTAGTCGGCATCGCCGAGGATATCTCTGAGCAGCGCATCGCCGAGCAGCAGATCCGCCGGGCCAACGAGAGCCTGGAGCGCCGGGTGATTGAGCGCACGGCGGCGTTGAGCGAGGCGAATAGCGAGCTTGAGCGCGCGGCGCGCATGAAAGACGAGTTTCTGGCGACCATGAGCCACGAGCTGCGCACACCGCTCAACACCATTCTGACTCTAACCGAGGCCGTCATCGAGGGGGTGTACGGCCCGCTCGCGCAGCGCCAGCATCATACCCTGGACGCCGTCATCGAGAGTGGCCAGCATCTGCTGGAGCTGATCAACGACATTCTCGACGTGACCAAGATCGAGTCCGGCAAGGTCGAGCTTGATTTGGACTCGGTCGATGTTGAGGGGATCTGCACGGCCAGCCTGCGCATGGTGCGCCAGATCGCCCACACAAAGCAGCAGCAGATCACCATCTCGCTCGACTCCAGCGTCGATACGGTGCTGGCCGACCCGCGCAGGCTCAAGCAGATCTTAGTAAACTTACTCTCGAATGCGATTAAGTTCACCCCTGTGGGCGGCCGGATCAGCCTTGAGGTACTTGGAGATCGCGACGCCGATGTGCTGCACTTTACGGTTGAAGATACCGGCATCGGCATCCCCGCCGCCGATATCCACCGGCTCTTTAAGCCGTTTGTGCAGCTCGATAGCCGCCTGAGCCGACACCACGAGGGCACCGGGCTTGGGCTTGTCCTCGTCGCACACCTCGCCGAACTCCACGGCGGCGGCGTCAGCCTAACCAGCACGCCCGGCAAGGGCAGCCGCTTCACCGTCTCGCTGCCGTGGTGCGAGGATGTGCCGCAGACGGCGGATAGCCCGCCTGCCACACACGCGGCGGGCGGGCCGAGCGCCGACGAGCGACCGGTGATCCTGCTCGCTGAAGATAATGATCTGGCCCGCCATACCACCAGCGACTACCTGAACGCGCGGGGCTATGATGTACGCACGGCCCACAACGGTGTCGAGGCGCTGGCCATGGTCCGGGAGCTTCTGCCGGAGACGATCCTGATGGACATCCAGATGCCGGTGATGGATGGAATCGAGGCGATTCGCCAGATCCGCGCGGATCAGGCGCTCGGCGCGCTGCCAATCATCGCCCTGACCGCCCTGGCCATGGTTGGGGATCGCGAGCGCTGCCTGTCTGCGGGGGCGGACGACTACCTGAGCAAGCCGGTGAAGCTCAGTCATTTGGTGGAGCGGATCGAGGCTCTACGGCGCGGGCCTAACGTGAAAATAGCCGATAGCCGATAGCCGATAGTACGACCGTTGGAGTTGCCAACCGCGCTATTCCTGGCGGGGGTTTGGGGGCCGCAGGCCCCCGAGCAGAAACCTTTTCTGCTCTACCGCAAAATTCGCCCGGTCAGGCTGAGCGCCCGCCCGTTTACGGGCCGGGCGCTTGGGCTGGCAGGGTGACGTATGCGGTAGTGTTCCGAGCCTCCCCGCCGGGAAGACGACAACGCTCGTAATAGCCGATAGCCGGACACCAGCCGCTATGTTTATCGGGTGTTGTGCGCCCCGCGCATGAACGTCTGTGGCCCCAACCTCCCGCCAAAATTGGCCAGAAGGCAGATCAGCGATGACAAACGACCCGCATGCACGCGCCGCCGCCGCGCATGAGCAGCCCGCAGCATGCCCCGATCCACACCGCAGCCCGCCGCCGTCGGCCAATGAGCAACTGTTGATCCGGCAGTCCGCCCTCTACAATGTGCTGCACCAGCTCACCAGCGAGCTCGACCCGGATGTGATCATCCAGAAGGCCGTTTACGCCATCGCCCAGCTCAACTGCTGGCAGAGCGTGGGTATCTCGCTGCCCACCGCCGATGGCCAGCACTGGCAGACCCGCGCCGAGGATCGCATGGCACCGGGCGAGGTGGGCGAGCCGCATCCGATCCGCTCCGGGGTGATCGGGCGGGCCTACTACAGTGGTGAGACTCAGCTTGTCTCCGATGTGCGGGCCGACCCCGACTTCTTCCTGGGCGAGGAAGTCGAGACCGTCGGCAGCGAGATGGCAATCCCGATCTTGTTCGCTGGCCACGTGCTCGGGGTGATGAACCTCGAAAGCGTGCATCTGGAGGAGTTCGGCCACGACGATGTCGTGTTCGCCCAATCGATCACCGCGATCATCGCCATCGCGCTGAAGAACGCGCAGCGGTTTGCCACACTGCAGCAGGAGATCGTCGAGCGAGCGCAGAGCGAGGTCCGCTTCGCCACCATCTTCCAGCACAGCCCGCTCAGCATCGTGATCACCCGCCTGCACGATGATGTCATGGTCGAAGCTAACACCGCATGGCTCGATCTGCTGGGCTATACCCACGCCGAGGTGGTTGGGCATACGGCGATAGAGCTGGGCATCTGGCCCAAACCACAAGATCGACAGCACATGCTGAGCCTATTGTCCGCCCATGGCCGGGTATCCGATCTGGAGACCACCATCCGCCATAAGCTGGGCGACCGGCAGCACGTGCTGATCTCAGGCGAGCGGATCAGCATCGGCGGCGAATCCTGCGCGCTCTTCCAGGTTACCAACATCACCGCGCGCAAGCGCGCCGAGCAGGCGCTACTCGACCTGACCCACTCGCTTGAGGATCGCGTCAGGGAGCGCACGGCGGAGATACACGATCTCTACGAGAACGCGCCCAACGGCTACCACTCGCTGGATGCCGATGGCAACATCCTCATGGTCAACCAGACCGAGCTGACTTGGCTGGGCTACTCCCGCGATGAGATGATCGGTCGCCCCATCATCAACTTTATGACCAAGCAGGATCGCAGCACGTTCCAGGCGCAGTACTCACGCTTCAAGCAAACCGGCCTGCTACACGACCTCGTGTTTGAGTTTATCCGCAAGGATGGGACGATCCTATCGACACAGATCAATGCAACGGCGGTCTATGCGGCCGACGGCAGCTTCATTATGAGTCGCGCCACGATGATCGATAACACCGCGCGCAAGCTGGCCGATCAGGCGATGCAGATCGCCAACACGGAGATGGAACACGCCCTGCGCACGAAGGACGAGTTTCTGGCCAACATGAGCCACGAGCTGCGCACGCCGCTCAATGCCATCCTGGCCCTCAGCGAGAGCCTGATCGAGGAGATGCGCGGCCCGCTCAATCCGCGCCAGGCGGAATCGCTCCGCCATATCGAGTCCAGCGGACACCATCTGCTCTCAATGATCAACGACATCCTCGATCTGTCGAAGGTGGAGGTCGGACAGCTCGACCTCCAGATCGAAAACACCGCGATCATCGACATATGCCGGGCCAGCTTGCAGTTTGTGAAGGAGATCGCCCACAAGAAGAGCCTGCATCTGGCCTTCAAGCTGGGTGACAATCTGGCAGAGATAGCGGCTGACCCGAAACGGCTCAAGCAGATCCTGGTCAACCTATTGAGCAACGCCGTGAAGTTCACCCCGTCCGGGGGCACGGTTAGCCTAGAGGTGCGGGTCTCCCCCGATGAAACCAGCATCGATTTTATGGTGCGAGACTCCGGGATCGGCATCGCGGCAGAAGACATGCGACGGCTATTCCGGCCCTTCACGCAGCTCGACTCGCGGCTGAACCGTCAGCACGAGGGCAGCGGGCTGGGGCTGGCGCTCGTACGTCGCCTTGTCGAACTCCACAGCGGCAGCATCACGGTTGAGAGCAATGTTGGGAAGGGCAGTTGCTTTACCATTACCCTGCCGTATCACCCCGCTGCGCATGTGCCGGTGCGCGCCGGCGGCGTCACCGTTGGGCCGCAGCCGCCGGGTGCGCGTCAGGCCGCAGCTATGCTGCCGCCGCCGGAGTCCGCGCCGCCGGGTGTGCGGATCTTGCTGGCCGAGGATAACGAAGTCAACCTAAACGTCATCCACGACTACCTACAGGGGACGGGCTATCTGGTAATGATTGCCCGCACCGGCCGCGAGGCCATCGATCAGGCTGTGGCAACTCGCCCAGACGTGATCCTGATGGACATCCAGATGCCGGTGATGGATGGGCTAGAGGCTATGCGCCTCCTGCGGGCCAACCCCGAGTTCGCCACCACGCCGATCATTGCGCTGACCGCCCTGGCCATGGCCGATGACCGCGAGCGCTGCCTGGCGGCCGGCGCGAGCGAGTATCTGTCCAAGCCCGTCAGCCTGCGCGGGCTGGGCGAGCTGATCCGGCGGCTTTTAGCGTAGCCATGCTATCATTCCGAGCGACGCCCGCATCTACAGGAGCTGACCATGCACTCTGCCCGCAACCCTTTCTCGCTGGAGGTCTTCGGCTGGCCATCAGACTCGTTCACCGCGCTCGACCTGGCCCTCGCTACGACGCTCGCCGCCGGGGGTGTTGGGCATATCCTGTTCACGCCAATCTACTACCGCGACAAGGATGCCATGAACCAGGTGTGGTTCGCCGGATCGGGCCTGGCGCTGGTCTTTCTCGGCATGCTCAACATTGCCAGGGTGCGCGGCGATGCCACCGCACGCGGGTTCAGCAAGGCGGCGAACCCTGCCGGCGCGCTGTTCCTTGGCGCGCTGGCGGCCCAGCTCCGCGAGCCGCAGACGTTTGTCGCGCTCGCGATCAGCGCGGCACTGACGGTGCTGGCGCTGCGGGAGCCGCCCGCCCAATAGGCGTTTGTTGTTCACAGGCCCAGATGTTCGTCCGTGTTGACCGTGGGCATGGCGGCGATAAAGCCAACGGCGGCGGCACGCTCAAGGTGCATCTGCAGCTTTGCCAGCAGGCGCGGCATGTCAATCGGTTTGACGTCGTAGTCGTCGCAGCCGACCGCGAGGCAGCGCGTCCGATCCTCGGTGAGCGCGTATGCGGTGAGCGCAATCACCGGGATATGCTGGGTCACGGGGGATGACTTCAGGCGGTAGGTCGCCTGCCAGCCGTTGAGGATGGGCAGTCCCATATCCATAATGATCAGGTTGGGCTGCTGTGAGCGGGCCATCGCGAGCGCCCTGGCCCCGTCCGACGCGGTGATCACCTCGTACCCGTGGATGGTGAGCAGCCGCTCAAGCATATCAGCGTTGGGCTTGTCGTCTTCGACGATCAAAATTTTAGCCATAGAGCAGATCCGCCTGGTTTTTCAGGATAATTGTACGCCGGGGGACCAGGCAGCCGTGCAACTGTCTGGCCAGCCTATCAAGGGTGTTTGCTCCCGTGTGCAGGATGTGGTGAGCCGAGCCGTGCAGTTGGGCGCGGGCGGCACTGCTCAGGCCGCCGGGGGCCATAATCGTGATCGGGCACTCGATACGACCGGGGCGCTCGCGCAGGGTGTGGATCAGCTGCACCCCGTCCATATCGGGCAGCAGCAGATCGAGCATAATTGCAGCGGGCGGGTGGGTCGTAACAGCGGTGAGCGTCTCGCGCCCGCTCCAGGCGACGGCGACCCGCCAGCCCACGCCCTCCAGGGTGTGCCGGAGCATGTCGACGATCCCACGGTCGTTTGCGGCGACCAGGATATAGCCTGAGCTGGGCGTGGGCACCGGCAGCCAGCGGATGGACGCGGTAAGACATCCCGGCGTAAAGGGTTTGGAGATCACATCGGCCACACCGAGGGTCAGCCCGCGCTGCCGCTGGTCGTCGATGCCGATCATCACGACGGGGATGGACGCAATCTCGGGGTCGGCCTTTAGCGCCGCCAGCACCTGCCAGCCGTCCACGCCGGGCATGAGCATATCGAGGAAGATCAGATCTGGCAATATCGCGCGGGCCAGATCAACACCCTCGGCGGCGCTGGCGGCGTGGACGACACATGCGCGCTCGGGGCCGATCAGTTGCGCGATCAGGTCGCCCGCCGCCAAATCATCGTCAATGACCAGCACGATGTTCTCGCTGATGATCGGCGCGATCTCTTCGGGTGCGCGCACCGCTGCGGGCGGGGCGGCATGCGGCATGGCAACGGGGAGGTTGGCGGAATCGCTGGGGATGATCGCGGGCAGGCGCATGGCGAAGATCGAGCCTACGCCGAAGGTACTCGCCACCGTGATATCGCCGCCGAGCAACTGGCAGAGCCGTTGACTAAGAACCAGGCCCAGCCCGGTGCCGCCATACCGGCGGTTCAGCGAGTCGTCGATCTGCGAGAAGGGCTTGAACAGCTTCGGCATCTGGTCGGCGGAGATGCCGATCCCGCTGTCGGCGACCGTGAAGGTGACCCAGTCCGCCCCATCGACGTACTCCTGGGTCACGCAGAGGCGGATCGTGCCTGCCTCGGTAAACTTGGCGGCGTTGCTGAGCAGGTTCAGCAGCGACTGGCGCAGCTTGAACGGGTCGGTATACATCATCACAATCTGATCGGGGCAGGAGATCTCCAGCGTATTGCGGTTCTGCGTGATCAGCGGGTGGATCGCCGTGGTGACGCTAGCGATAAGGTCGGCCACATCGACACGGTCGGCGGCGATCAGAAGCTGGCCCGCCTCGATCCGCGAGAGGTCGAGGACATCATTGATCAGCGTGAGCAAGTGCCGCCCCGCCGTGTAGATATGCTGCAGGTCGGTGGCGACCGTGTGGTAATCGCCAGCTTTCACAAGTTGCTCCATCAACTGGCTATAGCCGATGATCGCGGTGAGCGGGGTGCGCAGCTCGTGGCTCATGGTCGCCAGGAACATGCTCTTCGCATGGTTGGCGGTGTCGGCCTCATTACGGGCTTGCGTCAAGGCCAGCTCCGTCCGCCGCAGTTCCTCGATCAGAACCGAAAGCGCTTCTGACTCTTTTTGGCGACGTTCCCCGCACTCTTGCGCGAGTTTGCGATAGTAGGCGGCCTCTTGGCGTGCCTGATGAAGTTGCTCCGCAAGCATTAGCATTCCTTACTTTAGACTTGGTTTCAGAGAGGCCGAGTTTACTTTACACTTTTGGCATACTTACCCCCCCTAACCCCCCCGCAAGCGGGGGGGAACCAATGCGTTGTTCCCCCCCGCTTGCGGGGGGGCTAGGGGGGGGAGAACTGTAAAGTCGCTACGAACCATGCCTTAGACATGGTTCAAAATGGGTACATTTAGCTTGACGGTCCTGCGACGAGGCGACGCGGCGACGCGGCGACGCGGCGATGACGCGCTCCTATCGCCTCAACGCCTCATCACGTCAGCGTCTCGTCGCTGAACGGTCACGTGGGTTTGAACCATGCCTTAGGCCAGCAGCCTATGGATCGTGCCCATCAGACTGACGAAATTGATCGGCTTCGCCTCGAAGGCATTACAACCGATATGCAACGCACGCTTCCGATCCTCGTCCATGGCGTAGGCGGTCAAGGCCACAATCGGGATCTTCGCCGTCTCCTGGCGCGCGCGTAGGCGCTGGGTGGTCTGCCATCCGTTCAGCTTTGGCAGCCCCATATCCATCAGAATTACATCTGGCCGGACGCTGCGCACCCTCAGCAGAGCCTGCACCCCATCCTCCGCCGTGGCAACATCAAACCCGGAGCGCGTGAAATGCGCCTCCAACATCTCTCGGATCATCGTATCATCCTCAACCACGAGAATCTGCGCCATTTGTGGCCGACCTTTCTATCTTAGGTAGTGGCGCAGGTGATCCCGTCAACGTCCATGCGCTCCACAGCACGTTGTCGCCAAGTACGGTTGCGATCTCGGGGGCCAGATGATCGACGTCGAGCGGCTTGTACAGAACACCGGCGGCGCCAAGCGCCATCGCCCGCGCGGCATCTTTGCGGATCGCCAGCAGCAGCACTGGGATAGCGCGGGTCTCGGGGACGTCCTTCAGCCGCCGCAGCACCGCCCATCCGTCCATATCGGGCAGGAGCGTATCGAGGATGATCATGTCGGGCAGCAGCACCGCCGCCAGATCCAGCCCCGCCACGCCGGTCGCTGCGGCCTCGACGTGCAATCTCGGGTGCGCCAGCGTCCGCAGCAGCAGGGCGTGCATGCTCGGGTCATCGTCGATCACCAGCACGATCTGCGTTTCCTGCGTGACATCGGTTAAGCGTGGTGCCACGCTGGTCACGGGTGGTATCGCCGGGGCAGCCGCTGGACTAGCCTGCGCCAGGGAGATCCCCGCTGCGGGTCGGCGGGGCAGGGTGAGGGTGAAGGTTGAGCCCTCGCCCAGGGCGCTGGTGACCGTAATACGACCCCCGAGCAGATGGGCTAGGCGCTGACTTAGCGCGAGGCCCAGCCCGGTACCGGCATACTTGCGCGTGGTCGATGCGTCGATCTGAACAAAGTCGCGGAAGAGCAGATCCAGCTGATCGGGGCGCATCCCGATGCCCGTATCACGCACCGCGAACGTAATCTGGTCGGTGTCTGCCCCAGACGCGCCGGGCAGCACGCGCACCGCGAGGGCGATCTGCCCCGCATGCGTGAACTTGCAGGCGTTGCCGAGCAGGTTGATCAGGATCTGGCGCAGATGCACCTCGTCGGTCTCGATCTCCCCCGCCGCGTTGGCACCATGGATCGTGAGGCGATTCCCATTATCCTTGGCCATCACCTGCACGGTGTCTGCGACCATCGCGAGTACCACCGCCACCGTCACCGGGGCAGACTGCACCTGCATACGCCCGGCCTCGATCTGCGAGATATTGAGGATCGCGTTGATGATCGCAAGCAGGTGGGTACTGGCGGAGCGGATGCGCCCGAGATCCTGAAACATATCGCTGTTTCCTGAGTCGGTAATGGCGAGACCGAGCAACTCGGTGTAGCCAATGATCGCGGTGAGCGGGGTGCGCAACTCGTGGCTCATGGTCGCCAGGAACATGCTCTTCGCACGGTTGGCAGTGTCGGCGGCCTCTTTCGCCGTGCGCAGCGCCAGCTCAATCTGCTTGCGCTCGGTAATGTTGCGCACGATCACCTGGATGGCCGGCTCATCGCGGTCGGAAAAAGCCAGCACGATCAGCTCGGCCGCAATGGTGCTGCCATTCGGATGCGTCAACTCGCGCTCCACCAGCACCGGGCTACCATCGCTGGAGGGGACAAGCGCACGGATCGGCGCATTAACCCGCAGACCCACATAGGTCTCGGGGGCACCATCGCCCAACAGACGGGCACCGGCGGGGTTGGTATAGCGGATATGCTGCCCATCGTGGACGATAATCGCGTCGGGGGAGAGCTCGATTAGCTGGCGGTAGCGCCGCTCGTTTTCGGCGAGCTGGTACTGGGACTGCACCAACTCGCCGAGCATCAGGTTGATCGCGTCGCCGAGTTGGCTGATCTCATCACCGCCCGTGATCGTGATCTGGGCCACCGGCTGGCGGGCATCCACCGCAGCAACCTGCGTGCGCAGCGAGATAATGCGGACCAGCACGGTACGATCAAGCATCCAGAACATCAGAAGGCCGAAGACTCCCCCGGCGATGAGCAGAGCCAGCGTGTACTCGCGTGTGGCCTGCTGCCCCAGTTCATAGATGTCGCGGGGCAACTCGACGTGAAGCAGCATACCCGGCCCGCCAAGAAGATCCGCGAGCTGAGTGTCGCCGGTCGTATGCTGACTGTCGAGCGGAATAGTCACAATGGGCGATCCAGCGGCAATCTCGGTCGCCGCCTGCTGGGAAATCGGGGCCAGATCGGGGTCATCGAGCGGGATCAGACTAATCGGCAGACGGGTGATCGCGGCCAGCCGCGCGATCTCGTACGTATCGAGACGGAGGCCCATGATCAGCGTACCCGCCGCCGGCCCCTTCCCCTGGCTGGTGAGAATAGGCCGCGCGGCGAGCAGCATCGGGCCATCAGCAAGAACAGCCAGCCCGGCCAGATGTCCGGCAGGGTCGGCGTGCTGAAGCAGCCGCGCATTGCGGCCAGTGAAGCGGCGCAGGTCGGCCGGTACCGGCACCTCCTGTTGGGTCGCCAGATCAAAGGCGCGGGCAGAGACCAGCTCGCCGGCCGCATTGACGAAGGCCATAAGCGAGAGATTGTTGCGGGTAAAGTTTTCGTCTACGATATTGTCGGCGGCGTATGCAGGGCTAGGCTTCGACACATAGGCATACGTCTCATCCCAGACCGCGTAGTCGTGGGTCGTCCGGTCGAGGATCGCGATGCTATCGCTGAGGGCGTTGGCAACCTGCTGCACATGTTCCTGGGCCGTGTGATCCTCAACCGACCGGAAACTCCGCTCAATGATCGAGTCGGCCAGGAGCAGCAGGATGCAGACCAGTACGCCAAGCATGATCAGGACGATTAACAGCGTGCGTGTGCGGAGCGAGATTGTGCCCATTAATGATTCCTCACCTATAGCAATCCGCTTGGAACCGTGAAGGAGGAGTCACGGCTTCAGCCGGCTAAAGCCGTGACTCCTCCTTCACAACCGGAAGAGGACTGCTATAGCTCTAGGTTCGAAGGGCCGCGCAAGAACCGCACAAGGAACACCTGTTGCGCCTTTGGAGTGGGATGTGCATTGTGGTGGAGAGGGATGAATAGGAGCTTGAGCAAGTATGGATAGGCGTTTAACGAGCTTTTAACAAGGCTATCTTCATTACGTCGAAACTCTAGGCTATGATGATCAATATACATTTATTGACGTAAAAATACAAGCCATACGGCAAAGTGTAATGGCCAAGCCTGAAACCATGTCAAAGAGGGCAGCGGTGCTGCCCCCTTCGTTTGAAATCTGAACCCGCAACCGACACTACTTGCGCGGCGGCGTAGTGGCATCCGTCGTGACGGCATTGAGCGCGCGCGTCGCCGCATCGAGGCCGCTCACAACCGCTTTGAGCAGGCCCACGTACAACCCGGCGGTGGCACCGGCCAGATCGCTGGCCGCCTTCACCAGGTCGGTGCCACCCTGGGGCAGCGCATTGCCGTCCAGCGCTGCCGTCACACTGGAGATCAGGCGGGACAGGCCCGCGCCAACGCTGTTCGCCGCCGTAAGCGGCAGCGTGATCGCGGCGACACACAGACGGATCAGGCCGTCACCAGCATCGGCGATAGACGAGGGCGACAGCCCAGTCGAGGGCGTCGCGGGTACTGGGGTCTTCGGCGTAGCCATTGGTAGTGCTCCTTAATAGTACTATCTGCAAAAGATAGCTGCGCCCATAATTATACATCTGTCTTGCAATTGCTTGGAGGGATCGATCAGGGCGGTTGCAACATCGCCTCCGGCGAGGGTTTGGGGGTGGCAAAGCCACCTTCGAAAGATTTTTTGCACTACCGCAAACGTCACCCTGTCGCGGCAACGTTCGCCGAGGGCTGAATCCCCCGGCGAGATCCACGACGGCCGCTGAAGCGGCCTGTCTGAGGCCGCTTCAGCGGC
>CAISPW010000462.1 GCA_903887465.1 uncultured Oscillochloris sp.
CAGACGAACGCACGATGGTGAACATGCAATCCCAAACGCCTATGGCAATGGGATCGGGGGTGTGGTAGTCCACCCCGTAGGGATTGCCCCTGCGAACTGAGTACCTTGCGATAAAACGCTAGGAAAAAGTGTACTATAATGTCCCCCATGCCGTACCGTCTACGCCCGCTGCTGCTTATACTCCTCCTGCTCACCGCGTGCTCCGGCCCGCCGTTGGTCGCTGATACCCCATCCCCCACACCGCCGCTCACCGCCGAGGCGGTGCCGCGCCCTGCGCCCGCCGACCCGCCCACACCGCGCCCCGCGCCCACGCCGGTCGGCCCGCTCACCCGCATCGCCACCTGGGGCGACGGCATCCCCCTCGGTGCGGCGTATACCCCCGACGGGCAGAGCATCGCCGTGCTGCGCCCCGCCGCCCTTGAGTTGCGCCCCGCCGCCCGCCCCACCGAGCTGCGCTGGCGCATCGATCTCGACGGCGGCATCCCCACCGCCCTCGCCCTCGCCCCCGACGGCGTATCCATCGCCGTCAGTATCGGCTCCGCTATCACCATCTACGCCGCCGCCGACGGTACCAGGGTCGGCGCGATCCCCGGTCTCGGCGCGCCCATCGCCGATATCGCGATCTCCCCCGACGGCCGGCTGCTCGCCGCCGCCCAGGACGACGAGATCGTCTCACTCTGGGATCTCGCCGAGCGCTCGGCGCTGCGCGAGTTGCGCCTGCCCCAGTCCGACACAGACGGGATTGTCCCCGGTGCCTTCACCAGCGTCGCCTTCAGCCCCGACCGCCAATCAATAATGGCTGGCGATACGCAAGGCAACGTCACGGTCTGGGGCATTGCCGACGGCGCAGCCATTCAGGCGCGCAGTGTCGGCTCGCGTGTGGTCGCCGATGTCGCATTCTCGCCCGACGGCAGATCCATCGCGGCCGCCTCGGAGGGCTGGCGTGCCGAGCCGGGCGCGATCTGGCTTTGGGATATCGCCAGCGGCACCGAACTGCACTGGCTCAGCATCGACGACACCACGCGATTCCTCGCCCCGGCCAAGCGGCTGACCTTTGCGCCCGACGGCTCACAGGTACTCATGGGCCTTGCCGACGGCAGCATCCTGCGCTGGAGCCTCGCCAATGGCTCCCTGACCCAGGAACTGCCCGGCCACCTCGCCGCCCTCACCGCCCTCGCCTATTCCCCCGACGGAGCGCGTATCCTCAGCGCCTCGCGTGACGGCAGCCTGCGCATGTGGCAGGCCGACGGGACACCCGCTGAGGTCATCGTCGGCATCGGGGCCATTTCCGCCGTCGCCATCAGCCCCGACGGCAGCTTGGTGATCAGTGGCGATGAGGGCGGTGCCATTGATATCCGCCATCCCGATGGCGCGCTCCGCATACACATCTCCGCCAAGATTCGCCAGGTCAACGCGCTCAGCATCAGCCCCGACGGCACCACCCTCGCCGCTGCGGGCGACGACGGGAGTGTGCATCTCTGGAGTCTCCCCTCCGGCGACCCCCTCGGCGACCTGCACCGGCCCAAGGGCTATGGTGCCACCCGTGCGGTCGCCTTCAGCCCCGACGGCACCACCCTCGCCGCCGCCGGGTACGATGGCATCCTGCATCTCTGGCGCGTGCCAAACGAGGTCGAGGAGCGCGCCGTCGCCGTCCTAGAGACCGACGGTATCAGCTCGACATCGCTCTGGCAGATCGCCTTCTCGTCCGATGGCAACATGATCGCGGTTGCCGGGAACGAAGGGGCGGTCAGCCTCTGGCGCCGCGCCGACCTCACGCTAATCGAGCGCCGCGCCATTCAGGGCAGCTCGTCAGTCAGCCACGTCGCATTCGCGCCCAACGGCACGATCATCGCGGCGGCATACATCAACAGCGACCAGCAGCTTTACACATGGACCGTCCCCGGCGCCCCGCCGTTAGCGCTCATCCGCCCCGCCATCACCGACTTCGCCATCCTCCCCGACGGTGACCTCGCCACGCTCAACGGCACCACCCTCACGATCTGGCGCGGCCCCGCCGACGCCCTCGCGGCCTACGCCACCGCCGCCGCCGCCGGATTCAGCAGCCTCGCCGTCGGCCCCCACACCATCGCCATCGGTTCCCGCCTTGGCTCCATCGAGGTCTGGGCCGTACGCTAACCGCGTCAGCGGGCACAAGCCTTCCCAACGCGCTCGCCGCGCCTTTTTGGGACAAAAATCCGCAGATCATATTACCCCGCAGCGTAACCTCGGCGGCAAGAGACTCGGTTGATCAGGATGAGTCTACCAAACCAGAGGAGCCGCCCATGCGTATCAGGCTTACCCGCAAACCTGGCCAACCGGGTACTATTCATGAGCTTCAGATCTACGGCGACAAGCTCATCTGTGTTCGCTACCGCTACGACAAGGCCACCCACAAGCGCCACAAAACCGTCGAGTTGATTATCGAGACCATCGACTGGTGCCCCGCGCCCGCGCCCGATCTCATCCCCCCGGAGACGCTTGTGTATCTACGGGTTGCCATGCAAGAGCTTGAGATCCGACAAAAGCTAAAGACCGTCAGAGCAGTCTGGCATGCTCAATATAAGCTCTGGCGGCTCCGCTACGACGCCGCCCTCGCCCTCAGCCTCGAAGACCGCATCGACTGGGACGCCAGCCAGCCCTCACACACGGCTCCCTGACGCCTACTAATTCTAGTCATCCAGCGGACTGCGCACCCCACGGCCTCCACGGTTCAGCACGTGCGTATAGATCATGGTCGTCTTCACATCCGCGTGCCCCAGCAACTCCTGCACCGTACGAATATCGTAGCCGCTCTCGATCAAATGCGTCGCAAAGCTATGCCGAAACGTGTGACAGCTCGCGTGCTTCGTCACTTCGCTCGCCCGCACTGCGTCCTTCACCGCGCGCTGCAGCGCGCTCTCGTGGACGTGGTGCCGTCGCATCACGCCGCCACGCGGATCCAGCGCGCGCTGGTCTGCCGGAAAAATATACTGCCAGCCCCAGGCCCGCGCCGCGCCCGGCGACTTCCGCGCCAGCGCGAACGGCAGATACACCTCGCCGTAGCCATCGGCCAGATCCTGCGCGTGGATGCGCCGCACCCCCGCCAGATGCTCGCGCAGCGGATTCGTCAAGCTATCCGGCAGCATCGTCACCCGATCGTGCATCCCCTTTCCATCGCGCACCGTCAGTTGATGCAAGCCAAAGTCCAGATCCTTCACCCGCAGGCGCAGACACTCCATCAGCCGCAGGCCGCTCCCATACAGCAGTTGTGCCATCAGCCGATACACCCCCGACAGCTCCGCGATCACCGCCCGCGCCTCCGCCCGCGTCAGCACGGTCGGCAGACGTCGCGGCTCCTTCGCCGCAGCGATCCCCTTCAGGTCGCCTGGGTCAACCCGCAGCAGCTCGCGGTACAGAAAGAGCAGCGCGCAGCGCGCCTGGTTCTGCGTGGAAGCCGACACATTCAACTCCACCGCAAGGTGGTTCAAAAACGCCAGCAGTGCATCCACGCCAAGGTCGCGCGGGTGGCGTTTATCGTGAAAGAGCACATAGCGGCGCACCCAGTCCAGGTAGCTCTCCTCCGTACGTAGCGAATAGTGACGGCTGCGCAGATGATCGCGCAACTGCTCAAGAAGCGGCTTCTGCGGCTGTTCCATCACCACCTCAGCAAGAAAGCATATACGTTCTATCTGATCGCGAGTATAGCACAAAGATGCGGGTATGTAAAGCCCCGCGCCAATCAGCGGCGGTAATCGGCCCACCTATACTATAGATCATCGTTCAGCTCTGATCTGACATACGACCACAAGCTAGGAAGGAGTGCAGCAATGGCCAAGCGGCAGACCCTTATGGTACGAGCGTTCAACGACGAAGAACGCGCCGTGATCGAAGTCTGCGCAGCGAGCTACTGGTACAAGCCCTTCGCCGAGCGGCGCAGCCGCATCCTCCTCGCCAGCAGCCAGGGCAAACCCCCGCTCCAGATCGCCGCCGATCTCGGCGTCGATGACGAGACCGTCCGCCGCGCCATTCGTGCCTTCAACGAGCGCGGCGCCGTTGCGCTTCTCGAAGGCTCGCCCAAGCCCAAGCACACCGGCGATCTCTTCGTCCCCGGCGGACGCGACGCGCTCATGGACATCTTCCGCCGCACTCCCAAGCACTACGGATTCGACCACGAGGAGTGGACCCTCGAACTCATCGCCGACGCCGCCTTCGCCGACTGCATCACCACCACCCGCGTCAGCGACGAAACCATTCGTCACGCCCTGATGGCTCGCCACGACATTAAGTGGAGCCACTTCAAGCGCCTCCTGCGCCGCGAGCGCCGCAAGGTTCCGTCCGCCCAGCGCCGCGTGGTTCCGCCATCCATCGACAAGAAGCCAACGCCTTTGCCCTACACGATGTATCCAGAGTCGTGAGGGCCGTTTTTGATCGTTAGCGCCGTCGGAGCCATCGCCGGGAGGGCTGATGCAACGTCGCTGGGGCTACGCCCCAGACCGCGCTTTTGGTTGGTTTTTGGCGGATTCGCCGCCAAAAACCAACCAAAAAAGATCGTTCGGGGGTGGCGTTGCCACCCCCAAACCCCCGCCGGAGGCGACGTTGCCACCGCCCTGCCCTCGCCGGGGGCTTCAGCCCCCGGCGAACGTTGCCGCGCATGAATGTCTTTTGCGGCACTACCGCAAAAGTCGC
>CAISPW010000463.1 GCA_903887465.1 uncultured Oscillochloris sp.
CCCCCGAAAGATCTTTTTTTGTTGGTATTTGGCGGCTTCGCCGCCAAATACCAACAAACAGCGCGGTCTGGGGCGCAGCCCCAGCGACTTTGCAACAGCCTTGGCCGCAGGCCCCCGAGAAGAAACCTCTTTTTTTTCTTTCGGAGGGGCGAAGCCCCTCCGAGCCTCCCCGCCGGGGGGACTACAACGGTAGTAATAGCCGGGCATCAGCGGCCATGTTCATCTGGTGTTGTGCGGCGGAGCCGCATGGTTGTCTGAAATGTAATGATATTGATATGACCAGATGCGCCGTCTTGCATATATTGTGACTATATGCAACGATCCAACGCACTTCCCGATGAGAGCCTCGCCGCAGAGGTGCTGCCGCCGCTGCTAGCGGTGATCGGCACCAGTGCCCTCATGGCCTTTGGTTTGCTGCTGCTTGCCGAGTGGCGCACCGATCTGTCGCCCTACATCCTCTCCCTCGCGCTGATCGCGAGCGTCGGGATGAGCGGCTTCCTCCTTCGGCGCGGGCAACTGCGCCCGGCCGGGATGGTCATCTCCTACGCTCTGGCCCTGCTGCCAATCGCGAGCATTATCCCGTTTGGCGTGGCCAACAACACCCTGATCTTCCTCTCGGCCACCGGCGTGGTCGCCGCCGGGGTGTTGGTCGCCCCCGATGCCCCGATTACAGTTGCCCGCAACGCTATCGGCGTGCTGATGCTATTCCTGCTCTTCCCCGGCCTGTTCGGCCAGGCCCGCACCGACCTTGCGGTGATCCTGTCGGTGGGCATGATCATGTCCATGCTGCTGATCGGCGTGGCGGCGCTCGCCTGGGCCGCCGGCTATACCATCCACGGCACGATCTGCTGGGCGCTGGAGACATCCGGCAAGTCCGAGCGGCGTGAACACCAACTCCGTGTGACTCAGGCCGACCTTGAGCGCACCCTGCGCGAGCGCGATCAACTCAGTGACCGGCTCTATAAGATCACCCTTGACCTGGAGACGGCCCGCGCCGAGGCCGAGGCCGCCTATCGCTCGAAGGCCAGCTTCATGGCCACGATGTCTCACGAGCTACGCACGCCGCTGAATATTATCATCGGCTTCAGCTCGGCGATGATTGATCATCCTGAGATGTACGAGGGCGAGCCGATATCCGAGGGCGTGGCGGCTGACATCGCAGAAATCCGGCGGAGCGGCCAGCATCTGCTCGGCCTGATCAATGACATCCTCGACCTGGCCAGGATCGAGGCCGGTCGGCTGGAGCTGAACAAGGTTCCCGTGCCCCTGGTGCCGCTGCTCGATGAGATAATGCGGACCGTCAGCGGCCTGCTGAAAGACCGGCCCGTGCTGCTGCGCCGCGAGTATCCGAGTCCGCTGCCAAGCGTACTCGTCGATGGGGTGCGGGTGCGTCAGGTGCTGCTCAACCTCGCCTCCAACGCATGTAAGTTCACCAGCGTGGGCGAGATCGCCGTGGGTGCCCGTGTTGAAGCCTCCGAGGTAATCCTTTGGGTGCGCGACACCGGGATGGGCATTGCGGGCACGGATCAGACGCGCATCTTCAATCAGTTTGAGCAGGTGGAGTCCAACGACGCCAAGCAGCACAGGGGCACGGGCCTGGGGCTCTCGATCTGTCGCTGGCTCGTGGAACTTCACGGGGGGCGGATGTGGCTGGAGAGCGAGCTTGGCAAGGGGAGTACCTTCTCATTCACCCTGCCACGGGTTCAGACAATCCACAATGGAGGGGCGCTTGCGGCGCTTACTGAGCGATGACAAAAATTCTGCTGGTTGATGATGTGTACACGGCACGCTCGATGATCGAGCGCGTGCTGCGCCATGTGGGGCGCTATGAGGTGTACTCGGTCGATAATGGCCCCAATGCGCTCACCTTTGTCGAGCTGAATGCGCCCGATGTGATCATCCTCGATATTAGTATGGCGGGTATGGATGGCATAACGACGCTGCGTGAGCTGCGCGCCCACGGCGTGCGCTGTCCCGTGGTCGCCTACACCGCCCGTACCGAGCGCACCTCGGGCGAGTTTGTGGCGCTAGGCTTCAGCGCCTATGTCTCAAAAAATGGTAACTTGAGCGGGCTGCTGACCACAGTGCGTGAGCTGATCGGTCGCTGAGGTCGCGCAGCGATCGATCTGCCGGATGCCCTTGGCGTGCAACCTACAGGTGACTCTGGCCCGCCGCGTAACGCTGGGTCAGCTTACTGGGGGCGGTGAATATATGGTTATGGATTGCACCATTTTTATAATAAAAATGCTACTGATTGCAGTGGAAGAACGGGTAGCCAAGAAAGTTAAAAAGTGGTAAGATAGTAGCTAACGGCCTTGCTGATACGTGCGCGAATGGTGTCTTCTCTGGCAACTCATTTGGCCTATCGCACGTTGTAAAAGTGTGATATACTTCGGAACCGCTCTTCGTTCTTTGTTATAACTATCACACAAATGAGGAAGAAGAACGACAACTGTTTCGAAATGGCGGTGTATGCCGTCGCACCACAGCAAGGCTATACAGGCGTAATGTGCGCCTGTTCGTAAGGGAGGCCCTCATGGTCGATCTGAAAAAGTATACGCTGGATGTCGATCTCAACCAAGGCGTTGTCCCGATCTCCAAGGCCGCCTCGTCGTTAGCCGCACTGATCAAGCGCTCGCGGGCGCAGCATCAGCCGATCATTGTCACGCAGAAGGGCTACCCAACCGGTGTCATTCTCGACGTGGAGCTCTTCAGCGCGCTGCGGGCGCTGGCCGAGCAGATCGAGGGCGGCGAGAGCGGGACCCCGCCCGCTGATGTCGGGGCTGAAACCCAGGAGTAGGGCCGATCCCACGGCGATCTGCGGGTGCGGGCGTTCTGCGTATCCGCAGATCTAGGGAGCGCGGCC
The DNA here is from genome assembly GCA_903887465.1 of uncultured Oscillochloris sp. GTDB lineage: Bacteria > Chloroflexota > Chloroflexia > Chloroflexales > Chloroflexaceae > Oscillochloris. The sequence continues at coordinate 2,867 of CAISPW010000463.1, forward strand.
AGGAGCAACCTAAAAGCGGCGGTGTTTGCCAGATTCGCTGGCAAACACCGCCGCTTTTGGGTTTTGTTTCGGGAGCCTACAACCGGGCTTAGGGCAATGCGGCGCGCATGCGGGCGAGGCCGTCGAGGAGTACGGCCCGTGGGCAGCCAAAGTTGAGCCGCACAAAGCCGGATCCACTCTCGCCGAAGGCTCTGCCGTCGGAGAGGGCCAGCTTGGCATGCTCCAGGAAGAAGGCCGCCGGGCTGCCCGCGATGCCGGCCTCGCGGCAGTCGATCCAGGCCAGATAGGTAGCCTCGGGCACGGTGGTGTGCAACTGCGGCATATGCTCGGCCAGGTAGCCCACCAGGATGTTACGATTCTCGGTCAGATAGGCGCGCAGCGCCTTCAGCCAAGGCTCGCCCTCGCGGTAGGCGGCGTAGGCCCCGATGTAGCCGAAGGCGTTCACGTGGGGCACAATCCCGGCTGCGGTCGTGAGGATCTGCCGGCGCAGCTCCGCGTTGGGGATGATCGCGATGCCGCAGCCTAGGCCGGGCAGGTTGAAGGTCTTGCTAGGGGCCATCAGCGTCACGGTATTGGCGGCGATCTCCGGCGAGATCGCGGCCGTCGGGGTGTGGCTAGTGTCGCCGAGCATTAAGTCGCAGTGGATCTCATCTGAGCAGATCACAATCCCGCGCTCGATGCAGATCTCGGCCAGGCGGGCCAGGGTCTCGCGGTCGTACTCGACGCCGACCGGATTGTGGGGCTGGCTGAGCAAGATCAGGCGCGTCTGCGGGTGCAGGCTGGCGGCGAAAGCCTCAAGGTCGAGGTGGTAGCCGATGGTGCCGTCGCCACGGTCATCATAGGTCATATCGAAGGTGTCGCAGACACGGCCCTGGTTGGAGGGGGCGCTGAGGAAGGGCATATAGGCGGGGGTAAGCGTGACGACGTGGTCGCCCGGCGCACCGATGGCCCGGCAGAGTACGTTGATCGCCGAGACGAGGCCGGGCAGGAACAGCACCTGCTCGGGCGTCACCTCCCAGTGATAGAGGCTGGCCATGCGCTGACAGATCAGTTCTGCCAGATCCGTGGGCGGCGAGGCGTAGCCGAAGATCCCGTGCTCGGCGTGCGCGCGCAGGGCGCGGACGACCGGCTCGGGCGAGGCGAAGTCCATATCGGCGACCCACATGGGCAGCACGTCCTCGGGGTAGTATTCCCACTTGGAGCTGCCGGTGCCACGGCGGGGGATGATCCGGTCGAAGTCGAAGGTCATGGGGTGGTTCTACTCTCTGCTATAGGCGACAGTCTGGTGGTGGAGATCACCGATCATCCCTCAAAGATGGCGGTTCTGTCAAGTGAGGTGCGCCGCCCGTGTGGCGATCACGAGACCGCTACCAAAATGGCCGCGTCGGGGCGCAGCACGCTGCGCCC
>CAISPW010000464.1 GCA_903887465.1 uncultured Oscillochloris sp.
AGGTTTCGCGCAGGGCGGTTGCAACGTCGCCTCCGGCGGGGGTTTGGGGGTGGCGTTGCCACCCCCGAGAGATCTTTTTTGGTTGGTTTTTGGCGGCGAAGCCGCCAAAAACCAACCAAAAGCGCGGTCTGGGGCGCAGCCCCAGCGACGTTGCATCAGCCCTGGGTTTCGCGGCGGCGGGAAGGCGGGCCGCAGACTGGTGTGCTATAATGCCATGCATGTATGGGTGATAGAATTAGCATCATTATACTAATAGCCCGCTCAACGCCGCCGCATTAGGCCGGGCTGACCGGGCCGGACACCGCCGCTATGTTTGATCAAGAGGTCTGGCGTACACGGGTGGCCGAGCGGCTCAGTGGCTTTGCGCGCAACCCCCGGCAGGATATCCAGATCGCAGGCACCGGCACGGTGCTGGCGTACCTGGCGGTACGCATGCTCGAACCCTTCCTCGACGCATTCCAGCAGGAGCCGGTGGCCGCAGTGATGACGCTGGCCGAGATCACGCAGGGATCTGGGGCCGACCAGATTGTGCGCCGGGCCAGCCAGATGCGCTACCAGATCTCCCACCTGATCGAGCGCGAGCTGCGCACCAAGGTCGATCTGCGCGTTGCCCTAGAGCAGTTGCTGGTGACGCTGAATGTGGTCCACTTGGCCCGCCAGCGCCTCAACAGCTCGCGGGATGAGTGGCTGCGCCTGACGCTGCTCCACGAGATCGACTCCTTCGACCCCAGCGAGTTTGTCCAGCTGCGTCGGCTGCTCCACGACCCGGGCTGGCAGTCGCGCTACGAGACGATCCGCAGCCTGCGGCAGTGCAACGGGAGCTATAGCGCGGCGGATCTGGTGCTGTTGCATGACGGCCTAAACGACAGTGCCGCGCACGTGCGCTCGGCGGCGGCGCGCATGCTCGGCCAGTTCGCCGGCACCCCGCCGAACCCGCTGGTGAAGGCGCTGACCAAGGTTGCCCTCTACGACTGTGACTTGGAGACCCGCTACGCGGCGGCGCGTACCCTGGGTGCCCTGCGCGACCGGATCATCTCGCCGCAGCTGATCGACTATCTCGGCAGCTGCCTGCGGCACGAGGATAGTTTCGTGCGCTCGGCGGCCGCCCTCATCCTCGGGCAGTTTGGCGAGCTGGCCGGTACGCCGAACCTGATCGCGCAGCTGACGGCCATGATCGGCGATGAAGACGCCTACGCCCGCGAGGCGGCGGCGCGCACCCTCGGTCGGATCGGCGCGGCTGCCGCTACCTCCACCGTCCTCGGTGCCCTCACCAAGGCGATGGAGGACGCCGACGCCAATGTCCACGAGGCCGCCGTCGACTCCCTCACCCGCCTGCGCAAGATTCGCGCCACCCTGCCGCTCAACCTCCCGGCAAGCAAGCTCCCCTCTGATCCCGTGACGGTCTAGGCCGGGAAGCGTTCCCTGGCAGGGCTGAAGTGAGGTCCTTGGGGCTGCGCCCCAGACCGCGCTTTTGGTTGGTTTTTGGCGGATCCGCCGCCAAAAACTAACTCAAAGCGCGGTCTTTCGGGGGTGGCTTTGCCATCTCCCCAACCTCCGCCGGAGGCGACGTGGCCAACCGCCCTGCTCACCTGATACCCCTATGATATAATACCTACAAGCTGTCATGGCTTGGCTATGCCGTACAAGGGAGGGCCGTATGGAGATCAGCCACCGCCCCATGAACCGGGTGGATCTGCTGGAGGTTACCGGGCGTGTCGATGCCGCGACGGCGTCGAAGCTCAAACAACAGATCGAAGCGCTGTTTGAGCGCGGGCGCTACCGCATTGTTCTCGACCTCGCCAAGCTCGAATATATGAGCAGCCCTGGGCTGCGGGTGCTGATCGAGGCCCGCAAGCGCGCCCGCGAGTGGAAGCTTGCCGACCTGGAGGGCGGCGACATCCGCATCGCCAATCTGCCACCGAAGATTAAAGAAGTGTTTGATCTGACCGGCTTCACCTCGCTCTTTGAAATGTACGGCGATACGGTCGATGCGGTGGGATCCTTCTAGTGTTGAATGCTGAGCGACCTGCTTCATCCCTCGACATGCAACACGCAACACGCAGCACTGCTATGGATACCATCACGCTCACCGCCGATCTCGACGCGCTCGCGAAGATCAGCGCGTTTATCACCGAGGCGGCTGGGATCTGCGACCTCGATGAGCGGGCCACTTGGCAGGTTCAACTGGCCGTCGATGAGGCGGCGACGAATGTGATCCAACACGCCTACGACCAGGAAAACCCCGGCGATATCACCCTTGGCTGGGCCTGCGAGGGCAGCCGTTTTATTGTCACGCTGCACGACACCGGTCGCCAGTTCGACCCAGAGAGCGTGCCGCCGCCCGACATCAGCTCGCCCCTGGATGAGCGGCAGGTCGGCGGGCTTGGCCTCTACCTGATCACCAGGCTGATGGACGAGGCCCGCTTTGACTTCCGCCCGCAGGAAGGCAACGTCCTCACGATGGTCAAGTATATCGGCACCATCCCCCGCGACGATGTGGTGTTCATGCCGATCACCGGTCGGGTGGACGCAGTGACGGCACCGCATCTGAACAAGGCGGTTCACGCGCAGATCGGGGCCGGGGCGCGCTTTGTGCTGATCGACCTGGGCGATGTGACCTTCCTCTCCAGCAGCGGCCTGCGCGCACTGCTGCTCATCCGCAAAGAGCTGATGACCCTCGGCGGCGAACTGCGCTTGTCCGGCCTCCAGCCTCAGGTTCACGAGGTCTTCTCCCTGACCGGCTTCACCCAGGTCTTTGCAATCCACGTGACGGCGGACGAGGCCCGGGCCTCGTTTGGCCTGGGGCGTGCGTGAGCCGCGAGCGGCTGCTGCTGCTCTACTGCCTGGCGGCGGGCGGGGTCGGCTGGATCTGGCTGGCCCTTACCCCTTGGCTACCGACGCCGATCCTCGCCCTGCTGCTCTTCGGCACCCTCGCCCTGGCGGTTGACACCCTCAGTTTCCGTGTGCCCCCGGCTGACTCCTACACGATGGGCGGGCTGGTGCTGATCATGGCCTCCCTGGCCCTCGGCCCGGCCCCCGCCGCGCTGCTGGCCGCGTGGGAGGGTCTGCTCTCCGGCATCATCCAGCCCCTTGTCTATGGCCGACCGCGCAGCGTCTACCTCATGCTGGCCCGGCCCGTGCTGCGCGGCGGGCTGCGCGCCATCGGCATCCTCGGCGGCGCGGCCCTGGCCAGCGCCGTCACCGGCGGGCCGCAGTACGACCCAGCATCCCTCAACGCCGAGATCCTGCTGTTCTGGACGGCGCTCAGCTACGCGGCGGCGCTCCAACTGGGCCGCATGGGCCGCGAGTATCTCCAGGGCGGCCAGAGCGGCCTAACGACCTGGTGGCGGGCGACCTGGCACCTGGCCCTGGGCGTCGAGTTGGCCCCCATGCCGCTGGCCCTGCTCGGCGCGGCGGTGTACCTGCGGCTCGGCACCGGCTACTTTCTCCTGGTCGGCCTGGCCATGGTCGCCACCGCCGCCGCCGTGCGCCGGGCCAGCACCAACCTCCAGTCGCAGCGCCGCTCGGTACGTGAGCTGGCCCTGCTCAACGAGGCCAGCCGGGCGATCATCCGCAGCGAGCTGGACGTGGACGCCCTCTGCGAGCTAATCTACCGCGAGGCCAGCAAGGTGATCGACACCGGCTCGTTTCACCTCGGCCTCTTCGACGGCCACAGCTACTCCCTGATGGTGCGCGTGCAGGATCGTGTGCGCTTGCCCAAGCTGACGGTCGATCTGGCGGACGGCGACGGAATCATCGGCTGGATCAGACAGACCGGGCGGGCGCTGCTGGTGGACGACTTCACCCAGGAGATGCACCGGCTGCCGGCTCGCCCGCGCTACCAGAGCGAGCGCCCGCCGCGCTCGGGGATCTACGTGCCGCTGATCGCCGGCGAGGATGTGATCGGCTCGATCTCGGTGCAGAGCTACCAGCCCTCGGCCTTCGACGCCAGCGACCTGCGCATGCTCTCGCTGATCGCCGACCAGGCCGCCGTGGCGATCACCAGGGCGCGGGCCTTCCATCAGGCCAGCCAGCGCGCCGTGCAGCTCCAGGCGGTCCACGAGGTTAGCGAGCAGATCACCGCTATCCTCAATCTGGAGGTGCTGCTGCCCTCGGTGGTGCAGCTCATCCGCGAGCATTTTGGGTACCATCCGGTACACATCTTTACCCTCAACCACGACACAGGCGCGATCTGCTTCCGCGCCACCACGGCCAATGTCTCGAAGGAGGAGATCCGCGCCACCGCGCCGATGTGGGCTGGCCAGGGCGTGGTGGGCAGCTCGGTGGCCAGCGGCGTGCCGGTGCTGGTCGGCGACGTGCGCCTCGACCCGCGCTACATCCGCGATACCAAGGACACCCGCTCGGAGCTGGCGGTGCCCCTGCGCATCGGCGCGCATGTGATCGGCGTGCTGGATGTGCAGAGCGATAAGGTGGACAATTTCGACGCCGAGGATCTGTTTGTGATGCAGACCCTGGCCGGCCAGATCGCGGTGGCGATCGATAGCGCCAACGCCTACACCGCCCAGCAGGAGGAGGCGTGGACGCTGAACGCGCTGCTGCAGGTCTCCGAGAACATTGGCCGGGCCAGCACCCTCGACGCGCTGCTGGCGACGGTGGTCCGCATGCCGCCGCTGCTGCTGGGCTGCAACCGCTGCTACTGCCTGCTCTGGACGCGCGAGGGCCACTTCGCGCTGCTGGCCGCCTACGGGCTGCCGGGCGACCTGCGCGGCCACCTGGTGGGGGCGCAGGTGGCCCCCGCCGACGCACCGCTGCTGGCCCGGTTGCGCGCGCCGGTGGCCGATGGCGAGGCACCCACGCGCCCGCTGGTACTCCACGCCGCCCAGGCCCAGGCGGCGGAGCTGCCGCAGCTGATCGGGCCGGCGGGCAGCGGCACCCTGGTGGCCCTGCCTATGCTGGCGCGGGCCAGCCTGCTCGGTGCGCTTATCCTCGACTGGGACGCGCCGCAGGTTGAGCTGGACGCCCGGCAGATCAACCTGAGTACCGGGGCGGTCGCCCAGATGGCCGGCGCGCTGGAGAGCCTGCTGCTGGCCCGCGAGGCCGCTGAGGCTGGGCGTATGGAGCAGGAGCTGCGGGTGGCCCGTGAGATCCAGACCGCCCTGCTGCCCGCGCACTCGCCGCAGATCGCCGGCTGGCAGATCGACGCCGCATGGCGCTCGGCCCGCCTGGTGGGCGGTGACTTCTACGACTTCTGGCCGCTGCCGCAGAAGCACGCGGCGGGGTCAGGCGGCAGACGACAGGGGGCGGGAGGCGGCCGAGAGATCGACACGGCATGGTCGGCGGATCGCTCGCTGCGGCTGCTCGCCGCCGACCCAGGGTATGTCGCCGAAAGCCCGCAGCCGCCCGAGTTGGGTTTTGTGATCGCCGATGTGAGCGACAAGGGCGTGCCGGCGGCCATGTTTATGGCCATGTCGCGCTCCCTGGTGCGGGCCGCCGCCCTCGACGGCTCGGCACCCCCGGCGGCCATGGAGCGGGCTAACCGCTGGATCACCCGCGACTCGGAGTCGGGTATGTTCGTGACCCTGTTCTACGGCCTGCTCGATACCGAGCGTGGGCGGCTGCGCTACACCTCGGCCGGCCACAACCCGCCCCTGCTCTACCGCCCAGGCACCGATACCTTCGATGAGTTGCGCACCCCCGGTATTGCCCTCGGCGTGCTGGAGGAGATCACGCTGCACGAGGCCGAGACCTCCCTGGGGCCGGGGGACGTGCTGGTCTGCTATACCGACGGGGTGACGGAGGCGATCGACGACGCCCAGAATGAGTTTGGGGTCGAGCGGCTGCGCCGGGTGATCGCGCGTCACGCCGGCGAGGATGTGGCGCAGATCGTGCGGGCGATCCTCGATGCGGTGGACACGCACGGTCGCGGCCAGCCGCCCTTCGATGATGTCACCCTCGTGGTGATCAAGCGCGTGTAGGGAAAATGGCAGGGCTGACGCATTAGCCCTGCGGCGCGAACTCAGGGCTGATGCAACGTCCTCGGGGCTGCGCCCCAGAACCGCGCTTTTTGTTGATTTTTGGCGGTTTCGCCGCCAAAAATCAACAAAAAAAGATCTTTCGGGGGTGGCAAGGCCACCCCCAAACCCCCGCCGGAGGCGACGTTGCAACCGCCCTGCGGCGCGAACTGCCCCGACTTGATAGCTTGCGTCGAGCCTGTTATAATAGGCGACGACACGCCCCCATAGTCTAGCGGCCTAGGACGTCACCCTTTCAAGGTGAAGATCGCGGGTTCGAATCCCGCTGGGGGTACCAAACAGTAATTTGTTGCATTGTTGCATCCCCCGCGCAAGCTGCTCCATCTGGCCTGCGGTGCCCGACGACCTATGAGTACCCCCGAGGCGCGCGCTCGCTTTGAGATTGATCGCCTCCTCACCGCTGCCGGTTGGGTCGTGCAGGATGTTGCCGACCTTAACTTGATGGCGGGTGTTGGCGTCGCCATCCGCGAGTTCCCCCTGGCCACGGGCTTCGCCGACTATCTGCTCGTTGTTGCGCAGAAGGCGGTCGGTGCGGTTGAGGCCAAGAAGGTCGGCGTGCCGCTCATCGGGGTCGAGGCGCAGTCGGCGAAGTATGGCGCTGGTCTGCCGCCACACCTCAAGGCGTGGCGTCGCCCGCTGCCCTTCCTCTACGAGAGTACCGGCGTCGAAACCTTCGTCACTGATGGGCGCGACCCCGATCCGCGCACACGGCGGGTTTTCGCTTTCCATCGCCCCGAGACGCTGCGGGCCTGGGCGCAGGAGTCTGTAAGTTTGCGTGCGCGCCTGCGTACTCTGCCGCCGCTGATCACGACGGGACTCTGGCCCGCGCAGGTTGAGCGCGGTACAGAATCTCGAAACGTCCCTTGCCGCTGACCGACCGCGTGCGCTTATTCAGATGGCCACCGGCTCCGGCAAGACCTTCACCGCCGTCAGTGCAATCTACCGGCTCGTTCAGCACGCTGGCGTTCGCCGGGTGCGCTTTCTGGTTGACCGCAGCAACCTCGGACGCCAGACTCTGCGCGAGTTCCAGCAGTATGGTACCTACACCAAAAAATGTGCCCCGATTCGCTCATTTTTTTAAGTTCTGGATTCACCACCGTCTATTACTACAGTTGTAAATATCTTCGCAGAAAGGCTCCCGCCGATTACCCCCCTCAATCCCCCCGCAAGCGGGGGGAGGTTGGCACCGTATGTTCCCCCCCGCTTGCGGGGGGGCTAGGGGGG
>CAISPW010000465.1 GCA_903887465.1 uncultured Oscillochloris sp.
GCAGGTCAGGTGAGCCGCTGGAAGGACGTACCAATGAACACCTCCTTGTGTCGGAACCTTTCTGTCAATGGACAGCTATGGTGTGTGGGATGGGGCGGCATCCCCTTGAAGCCCAGGAGCTTTAGCCCTGGGAGCCGTCACCTCAGTCCCTCGGCGACCTTGACCGCCTCGTTGCCGCTGAGCGTGCCCGCGATCACCGTCCTGATCCCGCCCTCTTCCCAGCGCAGCAGGCTGCCCTGGCCCTCGCTGGTGATCAGGGTGGCCGGCTGCCCGCGCACCGTGACCTGCTGGGTGTTGCTGCCCGCCGGGGGTGTGCGGTCGCCACCCACGTCGCCGTTGCTCTGCACCAGACTCATACTGGAGCCGCCACCGTTGTAGTTGAGGATGACCGTGTCGGTGCCGACCACGCGCACCTCCACCATGGCCATACCGGCGGGCAGGTAGCCCGGCTCGCGCAGAGTGAAGCTGACGCTGCTGCGGGCCTCGTCGAGGGTCGCAGCCTTGGGCAACATCTGGGCGGCCAGGTCGGCGGCCTGGACGATCTTCGCACCAGCGGGCGGCGTGTAGCTGAACAGGTCGGCGCTCATGCCGACGTTCAGCTCAATCGTCCGCACCTCAACCGTGCCGCTGCCAAAGTCACTGGCGTCCACGTTGAGCTTTAGCGGCAGAGCCATGCCCTCGTCAATCCACATCGTGCCCGCGATCATCCCGGCCAGGTTAAGCTTGCTGCTCGTCTCAGGCTTCGGTGTCACCGTGACCTTCCAGGTATTCTTGCCGGCCACCTGCTCTTCGCCGATCACCTTCAGGTCAACGGCGTCAAGACCCTTCTGCACCACGTCCTGAAGCATCTGGGTGGCACCGGCAGGCGAGGTCGGAGCCTGCTGCCTCAGCTCGGCGGCTGTGCCGGTGACGACAGTGTTCTTGGCGGGGTTGTAGAGCCAGAACTGCGCGCCGTCGCTCACCAGCAGCGTACCGACCATGTCGGCCTGGCTGGCCTCGCGCACCTCGGCGCGCACGCGGGCCTGGGGTCGGCCATCGGCGGCATCGGGAAGTTTCTGCATCCAGCCCTCGATCACCATGGTGCCGGTCGTATCGGGCGACGTGAAGGCGATCCCCACCGTCGCGTGGACATCCTGGGTGCTGGCGCGGGCGGCCTCCATCTTGGCGACAATCTCGTCGGCGGCGGGCAGCTTCGCGGCGCAGGCACCCAAGAGCAGCGAGCTGATGATCAGCGAGATCAAGCCGAATGTGCGGCGCATCGGATCCTCCTTTAGGTAGCGTTACCTTCTTGCTCTGTTGTACCACGCCGCCCGCCGCAATTCTAGACACGCGGTGTGAGGGGGATGTGACCAATTGTGAACGCGGGCGGCCTGAACGAACGTCTATGGTTTAGCGCATCTCTATGGACACTTGATGGACACTTGACAACTTTGTAAGGTGTTTAACCTATGAGAAAGAGGCGAAACCGCCCTCACACCTCCACCGGAGGCGACAGTCGCAACCGCCCTGGCATAGCCAGCAGGGCCACATATGTTTTTTATATGATTGATATGCCTCTTTGCTATATATCAATCATATAAAAAATAGGTATAATGTGCAATGCGTGTGCGTAACCTGTATATAAAGGTTGCGCACATGCATTTATATTGTAACCGGCTTGTTACTCAGCGGAATAGGGTTGGAAAGCGACGCATAGCATGATGCGCCGCAGCATGAAGCGAAGCACGGCGCATCATCCATGGCGGTGCACGACGAGCTTCATGCGCTGGACACAAACCTTATGAGCGGTTTCTGCCCGGCTACTCCACACACCTGTCAAGGCCGCTTGGTGCTAAGACAGCGGTACAATTGGATGTAGTCGACATTGTCTGATTGCAGCGCATCGTTGAGATTTCGAATTTCAGCGGCACGCTGTCGCCACACACCACTATGTTAACTCACAATGATGTTCAGAGCGCCCTCGCCCTCTACGATCTCGGCGAGCTACGCGCAATACACGCCGCCGCCCACGGTCTCGTAAACGAGACCGCATTCGCCGATACCACCATGGGGCGCTACGTGATCCGCCGCAATCAGCGCCGCCTTGGCAAAGCCTCCCTTGAGCTGCGTCACCAGCTTCACGCCTGGCTGAGCGACCACGATGTGCCATGCCCAAGCATCATCCCCTCCCGCTGTGGCGACACCGCCGTCGAGGTGGACGGGCGGATTTTTGAGGTGGCCACCTTTATCAACGGCGAGGAGTATTGCCCCGCCCGCCCTGCCCAGTCCGCCAGCGTCGGCAACGTCCTCGCCGGCTATCATCGCGCCGTGGTCGACTTCCCCGGCCAGCCGATCCTCCAGCCGCCACGCTACTGCCCATCCGTCCTACTCGGCCTCACCGAGCGGCTCATGCACCGTGATATTCTCGGCGACCTGACGACGCAGCTCTCCTGGTACGACCGGCGCGCCGCCGAGTTGCGCACCCGCCTGAGCGATGTGGCGTATGCCAGGCTGCCGCAGAGCCTCATCCACGGCGATGTGCATAGCGACAACCTGCTCTTCCGGGGCGACGAGGTGGTGGGCCTGATCGACTACGATCAGGTGACCATTGACGCGCGCCTGGTCGATGTGGCCGACGCTCTGGTGGCCTTCGCCCAGGGCAAGCCCCCGGAGAACTGGTCGCCCTGGGGGGTCTACGACGGCCCCCTGGATGTCGAGCGGGCCAGGCTGCTGCTGGACGGTTACGAGGCGGCGGGCACGATCACCTCGTCCGAGCGCTCGGCCCTCCCCCTGATCGTCGAGGTACTCTGGCTCCAGGGCAACCTGCGCCGCGTCCTCACCACCGCCGATGCCGAGCCGGAGTACCACATCGAGGTGCTTGAGCAGGGCCGCTGGCTCTCTGAGTGGATGCAGGTAAATCGGATCTGATACGCCGCCGCCCTCCTCTGTAAGACACACAGCGCGTGCGCCGACTTTGTCGGC
>CAISPW010000466.1 GCA_903887465.1 uncultured Oscillochloris sp.
GCCGCGCCGCCTCGGCGCGCCCGGACTCGGTGGCCATGGTCTCGGCCAGGCCGAGCAGTTTGGTGAAGAAATGATCAATCGCCGAGACGGTGTCGTCGGCCATGCGCCGCACGGGGAAGGGCTCGGCCGGGTCGTAGAGCGGTCGACCCAACTGCGCGCCGAGCATCAGGCAGCGGGCGACGCCCACGGCACCGATGGCGTCGAGCCGGTCGGCGTCTTGCACCACGCGGGCCTCAATCGTGAGCGGGGCGATCCCGGCGGTGAAGCTGTGGGCGGCAATGGCATGGGCCACGCTGGGGATGAGCATCGGCGGGTAGCCCGACATCATTAGAAAAGCTGACGCCGACGTGGCGGCCATGGTTGAGGCCAGCGGTCGCTGCGGCGCGTCTTTGGGGATCGCCACGCAGTCGTGGAGCCATGCGGCGGGGATGACCACATCCAGGCTGGCCCCGGCGTCTGCGGCGAGGAAGCGGGCGTTCGCAACCACTCGCCGCACGTGCTCGTGGTCGTGGGCGGCGTCGGCGAAGATATTGGTGGTGAGGTAGGCCGCGAAGCGCGGCTCCCAGGTGGCAAAGTCGATCATGCGTGTCCCTCTTTTGACGAACGACGAACGACGATCATTGTACTGTATTCTGGCTGACCGCATTGTCCGGCCCCTGCGCCATGCCTGTAGGGCTGATGCAACCTCGCCTCCGCCTTGTGCCATAGCATTGACAAAACGATTTGCCTGGGGTATCCTGTCATCAGTAGTTCGTATTCAAACTACTAAAAATATGAACAACCTACTTGACCAACTTGCGGCCCTGGGAATGACTGAGTACGAGGCGAAGGTCTACCTCTCGCTGCTCGGCGAGAACCCGGCCACCGGCTACCAGATCAGCAAAACATCGGGTGTGCCGCGCTCGATGGTCTACGAGGCGCTTGGCCGCCTGGAGGCGCGCGGGGCGGCGCTGCGCTCGCTTGAAGAGAAGGCCACGCTCTACCGTCCCGTGCCCCCGGCGATGCTGCTCGACCGCTACGAGCGCGAAGCCCGCGAGCGGGCGGAGAACCTGCGCGTCTCCCTGCTGCCGCTCTACAACCAGGAAGAGACCGGTCGGCTCTGGAATTTCAGCGGGCGTCGCGAGGCGCTGGCCTACGCCGCCGATCTGATCGACACCGCGAAATCCGAGCTGATGCTGGTACTCACCGACGCCGATGTGAGCGCTCTGCAGCGCCACCTCGAGTCCGCCCACGCACGCGGCGTGGCCCTGGGGGTCATCCTCACCGGCAACATGCCCTTCACCCTTGGCCAGGTGGTGCGCCACCCCAAACGTGAGACCGCCCTGCACCGCATGCAGGAGACGCTGATCATTGTTGCCGACGAGGGCGAGTTCCTAATTGCTAGCGGCCACCAGATCGCCGCCGCGACCGTCACCTCAAACCCGAACATGGTGATGATCGCCCGCCAGTTCATCTGGATGGAGCTGTTTGCCCAGCGGATCTTCGCCCGCCTTGGCGACGACCTGCTCCAGAAGCTGGATCCCGACGACCAGCACGTGCTGCATTAATCTGGTCGAGACACCCCGGCGGGGCGTCTACAAGAAAGGGTCGAGACGCCCCGGCGGGGCGTCTCGACCAGGTATAGGAGAACTCCGATGTCTGCTCTTTCGCAAACTCAAACCAAGGAGCGCCCCAGCTTGCGGCTGCATATTGACGACGAGATCATTGAGCCGCTCTTTGTGGCCCTGACTCTGGTCGGGATCGCGGCTGGCCTGATAACCGAGCAATTCGGCGCGTCGGCATGGCTGCATCTGGCGGTGAATCTGGTCACCTACTTCGTGGGCGGATTCTACGCCGTGCGCGCGATCATTGCGGCCCTGCGCGAGCGCACGATTGAGGTTGACCTGCTGATGGTCATCGCCGCGATTGGCGCGGCCTATGTGAACGCCTGGACGGAGGGAGCCATCCTGCTCTTCCTCTTCTCGTTGAGCAATGTGCTCCAGGGCTACGCGATGCGCCGTACCGAGCGGGCGATCTCGGCCCTGATGGAACTGCGCCCCGATACGGTGAATGTTCGGCGCGGCGACCAGACCGAGGCCGTGGCGCTTGAGTCGGTGCAGGTGGGCGACGTGGTGCTGCTGCGCCCCGGCGACCGCGTGCCGCTCGACGGGACGATCCAGCGCGGCAGCGGCTATTTCGACGAGTCGGCCATCACCGGCGAGTCGATGCCTGTGCAGCGCAGCGAGGGTTCCCATGTACTCGCCGGCACGCTCAATACCAACGGTGCCCTCGATATGCTGGTGACCAAGCCTGCCAGCGAGAGTACGCTGGCCCGGATCATCAACATGGTCAGCGAGGCCCAGTCGCGCAAGGCCAGTACCCAGAGTTTCCTCGACCGGGCCGAGCAGTACTACGCCATGGGCGTGATTGTCTCGGTGCTGCTCTTCATCACCCTGGTGCCGCCGATCTTCGGCGTGAACTTCGGCGAGAACTTCTACCGGGGTATGGTGCTGCTCACCGTGGCCTCGCCCTGCGCCCTGGTGATCAGCGTGCCGGCCGCGTTGCTCAGCGCGATTGCCAACGCCGCCCGCCGTGGCGTCCTCTTCAAGGGCGGTGCCCACCTAGAGGAGTTGAGCAAGGTGAAGGTCGTCGCCTTCGATAAGACCGGCACGCTCACCTTTGGCCACCCCGAGTTGACCGATGTGCTGCCGCTCCCCGGCGTGAGCGCGGACGAACTGCTGGCTGCGGTGGCCCGCGCCGAGCTGTCGAGCGAGCATCCGATTGCCCGCGCGATTATGACCTATGCCACCGCCCAGGGTCTGGCCCCCGCCGAGCCCGATCTGTTTGCCGCCGTGACCGGCATGGGCGTGCGCGCCACCTGGGATGGCCAGGAGACGCTGGTCGGTTCGCCGCGCCTGATGACTCAAGCTGGCCTGACTGTTCCCGCCGAGCTGCTGGCCGAGATGGATCGCCTGGGCGACGATGGTCGCGGCACGGTGCTGCTGGCCCACCGTGGCTCGCGCTGGCTGGGCCTGGTGACGGTGATGGATCGCGAGCGCCCCGACGCCGCCGAGAAACTGGCCGCCCTGCGTGCGGCCGGTATTGAGCGGGTGGTGATGCTCACCGGCGATAACATCCGCGTGGCCGAGGCGCTGGGCCGCCGCCTGGGAATCGACGAGGTTCACGCTGGGCTGCTGCCCGAGGATAAGCTGCGTATCGTGGAGGAGCTGGGCAAGAAGTATGGCCCAGTGGCGATGGTGGGCGACGGCGTGAATGACGCCCCCGCCCTGGCCGCCGCCTCTAGCGGAATTGCGATGGGCGCGGCTGGCACCGACGCGGCACTGGAGACCGCCGACATCGTCCTGATGTCCGACGACCTAGGCGCCATCGGCTACGCCGTGGGCCTCAGCAAGCGCACCCAGCGCGTGGTCTGGCAGAACATCGCCTTCGCGATGTCTGTGGTCGTGGTGCTCGTCATCACCACCCTCACCGTTGGCGTGCCCCTGCCGCTCGGCGTAGTCGGCCACGAGGGCTCCACAATCATCGTGGTACTCAACGGCCTGCGGTTGCTCGCCTACCGTGGGTGACGGCATCACCCTGGCCCATGCCTGCGGCGATCCCGGCCTCAAGCGCAGCTCGGTTCAGCTCTTTAAAGCGGGCCGGCACGCTTGCCAGGGTCGCCGCCAGGATCGCCTCGTGCGAGACAACCCCGCTCAGGGCGGTCAGCGCGCCGAGCATCACGATGTTGGCGACCACGACATTGCCCAGACCCTCGGCGATCTTCGTCGAGCGCACCAGGTGGACGGTCTGCGAGACCTCCCAGCTAAAGACGGTGTCGGGGTCAACGATGATAATGCTGTCTGGCTTGACCTCACGCCCGTACTTGCTGAAGGCTTCCTGCGACATCGCCACCAGGATATCGGCGGTGTGGATGCCGGGGTAGCCGATCTGCCCGTCGGCGATGATCACCTCGGCGCGGGCGGCACCGCCACGCGCCTCGGGGCCATATGACTGAACCTGGCAGGCAATCAGGCCATCATAGACCGCCGCCGCCTTGCCCAAGATTACCGCGCCGGTAATCACCCCCTGACCGCCAAAGCCGCAGATGCGGATCTCCTGCCTCATAGTTTCACCCTCTCGACCAGGGCGGCCCAGCGCTCGTCGAAGCACTCGCGCTCGACATCCTGGAAAACACCGATCTTCATCTTATCGTGCAGGGCCGCACGCTCCTCTGGCGAGCCAAACTGCGTGATGTGTTCGTGATCATCGATCTGCACCACATGGTCGCGGTACCACTGCCAGATCACCTCCAGATCCTTCAGGCCGTTACGCCGCCCGTAGGCCGTGTGGCAGGGCACCAGCATCTCGATCAGGGCGAAGCCGCGCTTGCTGATGCCCTGCGCAATCGACTTGATCGGCTGGTACGGGTAGCTGACTGGCCAGCGGGCCACGTAGGGCGCGCCAATCGCCTTGGCCAGTTCGCAGATATCGAGCGGATGTTCGATATTGCCGTAGGGCGTGGTCGTGCTGAAGCTGCCGACCGGCGAGGTGGGCGCGGCCTGCCCGCCGGTCATGCCGTAGGTGAAGTTGTTCACCAGGATGACGGTCAGATCCATGTTGCGGCGGATCGTATGCAGCAGGTGGTTCCCGCCGATGCCCGCGCCATCACCGTCGCCGGTGAAGACGATTACCGTCAGGTCAGGGTTGGCGGCCTTGATCCCGCTGGCGAAGGCCAGGGCACGCCCGTGGGTGGTGTGCATGCCATCGGCGTTGACGTAGCCCGAAAGGCGCGACGAGCAGCCGATCCCCGAGACAAAAACCGTGCGGTCAAGGTCAAGCCCGATCTGGTCGATCGCCCAGAGCGTATAGTTCAGCACATTGCCGAGGCCGCAGCCATCGCAGAAAATGGTCGGGAACATCTCGTGGCGCAGATAGGTATCGCGCAACTGGGCGGCCGTCTTCAGCGTCAGCGTGGTTGACATTGCAGCTCCTCCAGAGCCTCCAGCAGCTCGCTGGGCGAGTGCAGATCGCCGCCAATCTTCGCCAGCAGCTTGACGGTGCAGCGCCCCTCTGCCGCCTCGCGGATGGGGTGGTAAATCTGACCCAAGTTCATCTCGGGGACGAGCATGGCCTGCACACGCGCCGACCAGCGGGCGACGATTTCTTCGGGGAAGGGCCAGATCGTGATCAGGCGTAGCAGGCCCACCTTGATCCCCCGGCGACGGCCAGCTTCAACCACATCGCGGCAGGTGCGCGCGGTGATGCCGTAGGCGACAATGGCGATCTCGCAGTCGTCGCCGTAGTACTCCTCATAGCGCACAATGTCGTCGCTGTGGGAATTGATCTTGGCGGCCAAGCGGCGCACGAGCTGATCGTGGATCGCCGCGCTGGAGGTGCGGGGCAGCCCCTGCTCGTTATGGGTCAGCCCGGTGACATAGGTGCGGTAGCCCGACCCGAAGGGCGCGAAGGCGGGCACCAGGCTCTCGCCCGCTTGAAATGGCTTGTAGCCATCCGGGCTCTCGGCGCGGACGCGATCAAACAGTTCAAACTCGCTATCATCGGGGATGACGAGGCGCTCGCGCATGTGGCCCAACTCACCGTCGATAAACAGTAGCACCGGAGTGCGGTAGCGCTCGGCCAAGTTGAAGGCGACGATCGTTAGATCCAGCGCCTCCTGCACATTCGACGGGCAGAGCATGACGATCTCGTGGTCGCCGTGGGTGCCCCAGCGGGCCTGCATCATATCGCCGTAGGCTCCGAGGGTGGGCTGGCCAGTCGAGGGACCGGAGCGCTGCACGTTGACGATCACGCAAGGCGTCTCGGTCATGATCGCGTAGCCCAGGTTCTCCTGCATCAGCGAGAATCCTGGGCCAGAGGTGGCGGTCATCACCTTGGCCCCGGTCCAACTGGCCCCGATGATCGCCCCGATGCTGGCGATCTCATCCTCCATTTGGATGTAGCAGCCGCCGAGCCGGGGCAGGATCTCGGACATCCGCTCGGCAACCTCGGTCGCCGGGGTGATCGGGTAGCCAGCGAAGAAGGTACAACCGGCCAGGATGGCCCCGTAGGCGCACGCATCGTCGCCCTGCACAAACTGGACTTTGCCGCCCAGCGCCTGGCGGATCCGCTCTCTATAGGTGGGCACCAGTCTCCTCCGTCACGGTGATCGCGAAATCAGGGCAGAGCAACTCGCACAGCCGACAGCCGTTGCAGCGCCCGGTGGGCGTCAGCTCGGGCGGGTGGATTCCGCGCTTGGTGAAGCGCTCGGCCATATGCAGCGCCCGTGGCGGACAGTTGACGGCGCAGAGCTTGCAGCCCTTGCACCAGCGCTCGTCGATCAGGATCGTGTGCATGTGATTTTTTTGTAGGGGCGAAGCATCGGCCTCGCATTTTTTTGAAGTACACCCGCGCGTATCAGGGGCCGATGCTTTGCCCCTATGATCATAATGGAATATCCAGGTACCGCTCCAGAGCCTCTTTGCCACGGTAGTCGGGCAGAATGCGCGGCGCGGTGCGGGTCGTCTCGATGTTGGCCTCGCGCAGCATGGCCTCGTAGGCGTCCACGTGGGCCAGGCTGAGCCGACCGGGCGCGTGCCCGGCCCCGGCGTAATTCGCGGCAGCGATGCCCGCCCGCCGCCCGAAGACATTGAAGTCGAGCAGCGAGTTGCCCATCAGCCGGTTCTTGCCATGCACCCCGCCCATCACCTCGCCGGCCGCGTAGAGCCCGGGCACGCTGGTCGCGCCGTATTCGTCGGTGACGATGCCGCCATTCTGGTAGTGCAGCGTCGGATAGACCAGGATGGGGTCGCGGGTCATATCGATTCCGAAGCGCGTGTACATGCGAAACATGGCCGGCAGCGCGGCGCGGATCGTCCCCGGCCCGTGAATGAGATCGACCATCGGCGAGTCGAGCCAGACCCCGTTGATCTCGTGCGGGGTGGCCACTCCCATCCCGCGCTGGCTGCACTCGCGGATGAAGGCCGACGCTTCCACGTCACGCGGCTCCAGCGGGAAGACAAACTGCTCGCCGTTGCAGTTCACCGGCTGCGCGCCCAGGCCGCGCACCTTCTCGGTGATCAGCAGGCCGGCCATCTGGGCCGGGAAGGCCGCGCCGGTCGGGTGGTACTGCACCGCGTCGAGGTCGACTAGTTCGGCACCAACGCGGTAGGCCAGCACTAGGCCGTCGGCGGTCGCGCCGTAGTGGTTGGTGGTCGGGTACTGCTGCATGTGCAGTCGGCCCAGCCCGCCGGTGGTGATGATCGTCGCCTTGGCCCGCACGATATGGTAGCGCTTGGTCTCCAGGTTAATCAGCACCGCGCCCGCGACCCGCCCGCGCTCATCGCAGAGCAACTCGATTGCGGGCGAGAACTCAACCACCGGGACGCCTAGGTTGCGGGCTTCATCGCGCAGGACGCGCATAATCTCCAGGCCGGTGTAGTCACGCGCCGAGTGCATACGGTTGCGCGAGGTGCCGCCGCCGGGGTTTACGACGAAGTGGCCCTCGGGGTCTTTGTCGTACATCACCCCCAGCCGCTCGTGCCACTGGATGATCAGCGGCGCGTCCTCTACCAGCGCTCGCACCAACTCGGGCCGGTTGGTGAAGTGGCCACCGCCCATCACATCGAGGTAGTGGTGGGTCGGCGAGTCCTGCGGCTGGTCGGCGGCCTGGATGCCGCCCTGGGCCATGGTCGAGTTTGAGTCGCCGTGACGTAGCTTGGTGGCGATCATCACCCGGCTCGGGTCGAGCCCGGCCTTCACCGCCCAGATCGCGGCGACGGTGCCGCCGCCACCGCCGCCGATCACCAGCAGGTCGATATCGGAGTCCACGTGGCTCAGGTTCAGGCTTGATCGCACCAGCGGGCGAGCCTCGAACAGGTCGGCTAGCTCGTGGTTGAGCGGCATGCCTTTGCTCGGCCCAAAGAGCAGCGGGCGCTTCGCATCGGCCTTATAGTCGGGGTGAAAATGGGTCAGCAACACCTTGCGCTCGTCCAGGCTCATGGCCGGGAAGGTGCAGCCCAGGCGGGCGGGGCGGGTGCGCTCCACCAGCCCAATACTCACGCGCATCGATTCGGGATAGCCGTCGGTCAGCTCCATAGTTATCTCTCGATCTCGTCCTGGAAATCTACCGGGTCAACCGGCGAGTTGTAGCGTTTGGTGGCGCTGTGGGCTTCGCCGCCGTCGGCGACGGCCTCGAAGCTGCGCTGCTCGTAGCGCACGCGCAGTTCGGCGGGAGACATGCCCACCAGTTCGTCGAGCGCGCCATGGTAATGGCCCGCCTCCAGTTCGGCCACCCGCGCGGACAGATCTGGGGCGGCGGGTGTGACGAACTTGCCGTAGATACGCCGGGCCAGCAGGCCCACCGCGTAGTGCTTGATATCGGCGGGGCAGCGGCTGGAGCAGATCCCGCACGAGATGCAGTCGAACGAGAGCATGGCCGCGCGTTTGGTGTCGCCGCGCAGGGCGGCCTGAACGTAGTCCATCACCTGTAGACCCTGCGGGCAGGCCCGCGTACAGGTGTTACAGGCGACGCAGCCGGCAATCTCGGGGAAGTGCTGCAGCAGCGTGTTTGGTCGCGGCGTAATCGTCTGCAGCTCGTAGGGTTTAGTTATCAGCGGCACAAAGGGCATCTGAACCAAGCACATCCCATCTTCGACCAGCGTCTGACAGGCCAGGGCGGTGAAGATCCGGTGGCTGTCGGCGCGGCGGTAGAGCGTCGGGCAGGCTCCGCAGAATCCGCCACGGCAGCCAGCCCCGCGCACCAGCTTGTAGCCGGCGTACTCAATCGCCGCCATGATCGTCAGCCCGCTCGGCACACTGTAGTCTTTTCCCATCAGCTGCATACTAATGAGTGGGGCGCGCTCAGTCATGCCTGTTCTCCTTTCACGTGGACGAGGTTGTGGCGCTGGAGCAGCGGCAGCAGGGCGATCTGCTGCTCTTCCAGACCAAGCTGGTCTGGCTCCAGCCCGAAGGCGATGCCCATGAGTTGGGTGTAGTAAAAGACCGGCAGCGGCGCGCCAGATGTGGCTTGCAGCGTGTCGAAGTTGTAGTGGCAGAGTGGGCACGAAAGCACGATCGCCTCGGCACCGCCTGCGCTGGCCTGATCCGCCGTCGCCGCCACGCGCCCCGCCACAATCTCGGCGTGGTCAACCACGTGATACGCCCCGCAGCATTGGGTCTGGAGCGAGCCCTCGACCACCGTCGCGCCCAAAGCCTGCATCAGGTCGCGCAGCACCGCCGGCGTCTCGGGGTCGTCAATGCCGACTTCGGCAGGGCGCAGCAGCTTGCAGCCGTAGTAGGGATAGACGCGCAGGCCGCGCAGCGGGCGGCGCACGTGCGCCCGGATCGCCGCCAGGCCCACCCGGTCGCGCAGCACCTGGAGCAGATGCAGCACACCAGCCCCGCCGTCGTAGCTCAGTTCGTCCCCGCTGGTGACGCTGATCGCCGCGATCTGCTCCGGCTGCTGGCGCGCGTGCAGGTTGGCCCGCGCCAGCGTGTTGAAACACATATCGCAGAGGGTCGCTACCTCGTTCTCGCCCTGCTCGCGCAGCCGGGCGAAGACCCGCACCGGGGCCATGTGGCGGATCAGATTATCGCTGGTGAGCGAGTGGACGACGCCGCAGCAGTTCCACTCCGCCATCTCGCGCAGCTCGACGCCCAGGGTGCGCAGCACCGCCAGCGCCGCGCCCTCGTGCTGGTGGGCTGATGCCTTGATTGTACATCCGGGATAGTAGGCTATCTGCATGCTCGATCCCATAGTTTCTCGCTGTTGCTGGGGTGCGGGGGCGGCTTTGCCGCCCAGACCGCACAAAAAAGCAGGTTCGGGGCGCAGCCCCAAGAGGCATCTCATCCCGTATGTCGGCGCATGCTGGCGACCAGCGCGATTGCCGGTAGCCTGCGCAGGGCCGTCTCGGGTAGCTGCGCCAGCGCCAGATGATCGCCGCTCTCCTGGATGCTGATCTGGCGCAGGGCGGCCATAATCTTGGATACGTCGATTGCGCGCGGGCAGTGTTCGACGCAGCTATCGCAGCCCACGCAGACCCAGAAGGTCTGCCGGTCGAGTACACCTGGCAGGCCGAAGCGCAGGTGGAGGATCAGCGCGTCCGGCGGCAGATCCATCGATCCGCGCAGCGGGCAACTGGCTGCGCAGGTGCCGCACTGGTAGCATCCGGCCAAGTTTTGGCTGCTCAACGCCTCGACCTTCCGCAACAGTTCGTCGATCTCGCCGCCCGCCCGCATGGTGATCGTCATCGTGGACTCCCATCCTGCTCGATCTTCCGGCAGATCAGGCTGAGCGGAATATTTTCAGGACAGACCCGCTCGCACTCGTCGCAGCCGGTACAGCGCCCGGCCAGGTGGTAGGCTCGCATAATATGGTAGGAGAACACGCTGGCTGGCTCGCGGGTCTGTCGGCGCGGATCGTCACGCGAAAGCGTCAGCGGGCACTGCTTACAGTAGCAGAGCGGGCAGACCGTCTGGCAGGCGTAGCAGAGCGTACACTTGCTCAACTGCTCGCTCCAGAAGGCCAGCCGACCGGGCGCGTCAAGCGATTCAAGGGCGCGCACCCCGGCAAGGCGGTCGGCGACAGGCGCAGCGGGAGCTGCCTCGCCCAGCAACTCATCGTACAGCTCGGGAGTCTGGCTCGTGCAGGTCGCGCATTTCGCCAGCAGCAGCCCGTCCTGCGGATGTCGGCTCAACTCGGCACCGACGCTGAGCAGCAACTCGTTGCCATCCTGGGCCAGGTCGTCCACCGACTCCCCAGCGACGGCGGCGAGTTGCTCGGGGTCGGCCATACCCCGGCATGCCACGCCGACAATATGCAGACGCCCGCGCTCAAGCTGGCGCTGACTGATCAACTGAACCACCGAGCGCACATCGCAGCCCTTGAGCGCGACGCCCACCCGCTTGCCGACGTGCTTGAGCAGGGTACCGGCCAGGTTCGGCACGCAGACCGCATTCCAAACCAGACGCTCGGCCTCGGCGGGGGTGCGGGCGACGAAGGGGGCCACCCGTAGCGGGTTCGACCCCTGGCGATAGCCCACGAACAGCTCGACCGTCCCCTCGGCCAGCAGGGCACGCGCCCGCGCGCGCAGCTGATCTTCGATCTGGGTTGCCATCACTGTACCTTTAGCTTGAGCGGCCCGAGCGCACGCAGTTCTTCGGTCATCTCTGCCACCACGGCGGCGAAGCGCGTCCCCTCTGAGGCCGAGACCCAGGCTAGCTTCAGCCGGCGCTGGTCGATACCGAAGAAGTCGAGCATGCCGCCAAATGACGTGATCCGATCCTTCGCGTACTCGTTCCCCGAGATATAGTGACAGTCGCCCGAGTGGCAGCCGGCCACCAGCACGCCGTCGGCACCGCTCTCGAAGGCGCGGGCGATAAAGAGCGGGTCGATCCGACCGCTACACATCACGCGCACAATCCGGATGTTCGGCGGGTACTGCGTGCGGCTGACCCCGGCCGTGTCGGCTCCCGCATAGGCGCACCAGCTACAGAGCATGCCCAGGATCTTCGGCTCGAACGTGGCTTCCATTGATGGGTATCCCCTCGATATCACTGTGGCCACGCCGCCTCGATCATCGCCAGCACCTGCCCGTCACTGAATCCGCGCTGCTGGAGCGCGCCCGAGGGGCAGGCCGCAACGCAGGTTCCACAGCCCTTACACAGCACCTCGGCGATGCTGACCACGCCGTGCGTGATGTCCATTCCCATCGCTCCATACGGGCAGTGCGGCACACAGTCGCCGCAGCCCGTGCAGACGGCCGGGTCAACCTCGGCAACGATTGGCTCGACGGTCACACGCCCGCGCAGCAGCGGGATGGCCGCACGCGAGGCCGCGCCCGCCGCCTGGGCGATCGTGTCGGGGATGGTGCGCGGGTAGTGGTCGGCCCCGCACAGATAGACTCCGTTGGTGGTGAAGTCGAGCGGGCGGATTTTGGCGTGGGCCTCGCTGTAGAAGTCCTGGGCATCGGTAGACACCTTGAGCATCTGCTTAAGCCGGGGCGTCTGCGCGTCGCCCTGCAGGGCCGCCGTCAGCACGATCAGGTCGGCCTCGATGGAGAGATCCTCGCGCAGCAGCGTATCGTAGACCGAGACCGTCAGCCCTCTGCCGCGCGCGCGCACCTCGGGCGGGCGGGCGCTGTCATAGCGGACGCGGAACGGCTGCACTTCCTCGATCATGTGCGTGTAGTACTCTTCCTGTCCCTTGCCATACACGCGCATCTCTTGGTAGAGCATAAAGATGGCCGCCTCGGGGGCGGCCCTGCGCAGCATACGCGCGTTTTTTACCGAGATGGTGCAGCCGATCCGACAGCAGGCCGGGTTGGCCGCGTCCATCGACCCAGCGCAGTTGACCATGACTACCGAGCGGGGTGTGCCAAGCGTGCCGTCGCGCAGGCGGCGCTCCAGTTCCAACTGCGTGATCACCCGCAGGTCGTCGCCGTAGCCGTAGCGCCCACGCAGATCGGCCTCGCGGTAGCCGGTGGCTACGATCATCGTGCCGACCTGGAGCTGCGTGATCGCACCGCCCACGCCCTCGTCGAGCGTGACCCGGAAGTTGCCCACGTAGCCCTCGACCTCGCTCACCTCGGCGCTGAGAAAGACCTTGATCCGGGGGCGCTGGAGCACCGCGCGCACCAGTTGCTCGCGCACCTCGCCGGCGGGGGTGTCGCTGGGAGCCAGAGTCGAAATCGTGTTCAGCTTGCCGCCCAGCACGCTCTCGCGCTCGACCAGGTAGGTCGTAATCCCCATATCGGCCAGCGTTACCGCCGCCGTCATCCCGGCGACGCCGCCGCCAATCACCAGACAACTCGGCGTCACCTCGACCGTCTGGGCGGGCAGGGAGCGCAGCTTATCGGCGCGGGCCACCGCCATCCGCACTAGACCCTCGGCCTTGGCCGTCGCTGGGGCGTGGTCGTTTGCGTGTGAGTGAACCCACGAGCACTGGTTGCGGATGTTGGCCATCTCGAAGAGGCCGGGGTTCAGCCCGACCTCGGAGATCGTCTGCTGAAAGACCGGCCCGTGGGTGATTGGCGAGCAGGCCGCCACCACCACCCGGTTCAGGCCATGCTCCTCAACCGCCGTCCTGATCCGGCGCTGGGCGTCCTCTGAGCAGGCGAAGGTGCAGGTCTCGGCGAAGGCCACGCCGGGCAGGGTGCCCGCAAAGGTCGCGACGGCGGATATATCGAGGTAGCCCGCAATATTCTTGCCGCAGCCGCAGACAAACACTCCGGCCCGCGACTCATCTGCAGACACATCGCGCTCGGGCAGCGGCTCGGGTTCGGCGGCGCGCTTGCGCATGCTAATCGGAATCGCAGCCAAACCAGCCGCCCCGCATGCCTGGGCCACGCTGTCGGGAATATCGTTCGGCCCCTGGGCACCGCCCGCCAGGAAGATGCCCTCGCGGGTAGACTGGAGCGGGGCGAGCAGTTCGTCCTGCGAGACAAAGAACCCGTGCGCATCGACCGCGATGCCGGCGGCCTGGGCGAGGCGGCGGTTGTCGGACGAAGGCACCACCGCCGTCGAGAGTACCAGCATATCGAACTGCTCGGCGTGAACCTCGCCGGTCAGCGTATCCTCGTACGTGATCGTGAGGCTCTGATCGGGGTTCTCCTCCACCGAGGCGGGACGCCCACGGATGTAGCGCACCCCGTGGTCGGCGGCCCGCCGGTAGTACTGCTGAAAATCCTTGCCGTAGGCCCGCAGATCCATGTAGAAGATCGTCGCCTGCGTGTCGGGAGCGTGTTCAAGCGTGATCAGCGCCTCTTTCGTCGCGTACATGCAGCAGATCTTCGAGCAGTAGGGGTAGCCACCCTTGAGGCTACGCGAGCCAACACACTGGATCCAGGCCACCCGCGTGGGCGTCTGGCCGTCGGAGGGGCGAGTGATTTTGCCGTCGGTGGGGCCGGAGGCCGAGATAATCCGCTCGTACTGCAGCGCGGTGAGCACATTGGGAAAGCGTCCGTAGCCGTACTCCCGGCGCAACTCCGTCGGCTCAAGCACCTCGAACCCGGTGGCGACAATCATGCTGCCCACATTGACGGTGAGCGCCTGCGAGCGCTTGAGGAACGAGATCGCGCCCACCTCGCAGATACGGTCGCAGGCACCGCAGCCGACGCAGTGGGCGTAATCAATGGTGTAGACCGCCGGCACCGCCTGGGGGAACTGGAGGTAGACCGCCTTGCGCTTGGATAGCCCGGCGTTAAACTGATCCTCAACCTCGACCGGGCAGACGCGGGCGCAGTCGCCGCAACCCTTACAGGTTAAAGGGTTCACGTAGGTCGTCTGACGCCAGATCGCCACCTCGAAATTACCGACGGAGCCGCTCACCCGCTCGACGCGGGCGTTGGTCATCAGCGTAATGTTGGGGTGACGGGCTAACTCGACCATCTTGGGGGCGGCGATGCAGATCGCACAGTCGTTCGTGGGGAAGGTCTTGTCGAGCTTGACCATGGTACCGCCGACGCTGGCCTGGCGCTCGACGACGAGTACCCGGTAGCCTTTGTCGGCAAGATCCAGCGCGGCCTGCATACCGCTGATACCAGCGCCGATAACGAGTGTATCGTAGGTGTGCGTTTCCATGGGCAAGCGACCCCTTCATGTCCAGCAGCGGGGAGGGCGACGGGTAGCGGTGTGCGCAATACACAAAAATACAGGGCACAAGCGTGTTGTCGCTTTGCGTCCCTGCATCGTTGCAAGCGGTGCGATTGATTTAGTTCTTTGTGCGATAACCGCTATTTTACTCTATGACCGAGCCAGTTGTGAGTAACAAGACCGCCACTTTGGGTTAGGGAACATCACCACAGCGCCAATATGACACTCCCGGTGGGGGTGTGGGGGCGGCGAAGCCGCCCAAACCTCACAAAAGGCGGGTCTCGGGCGCAGCCGCAGGGACGTTGCCCCAGCCCTGAGATCCAAGCCCCCCTAGCCGTCGGATATCCTGCACCATCACAGGGCGGCGGAGATCGGCACCGGAACTTGGGAGAGCGGCCCCTTGGCGGGTGGCCAGCCACGCGCCATATAGTCGCCCATGACGATCACGAAGAGGATCATCAGCCAGACAAAGGCGCTGACGGCGAAGATCTGGGTGAGCTTGCTGCTCACCTTCACGTGCATGAAGAAGTAGATGATCAGCGTCGTCTTGGCTATGGCGATGGACACAGCGATGCCGACGGCGACGATCTCGGGCAAGTGGACGAAGTGCTTCTGCGTGTACCATGCGGCCACCGTCAGCACCATCAGCGCCATCAGCGCGCCAAAGACCACCCAGTACGTCCGCACCGAGATATGACCGTAGTTGCCCTCGCGGTCGTGGCCACCCTGGTGCCCCGTATCGTGTGCGTTTGCCATATGCTACACCAGATAGAAAAGTGGAAACAAGAAGACCCAGATGATATCGATCAGGTGCCAGTAGAGCCCGCCGATCTCCACGGGGGTGAAGTAGGCGGGGCTAAATCTGTTGCGGGAAGCCATCCAGGCGATCACGCTCATGACGGTGATCCCGACGATCATGTGGATGGCGTGCAGGCCGGTGGCGCAGAAGTAGAGGAAGAAGAAGAGTTGGTGGGGCGTCTTCATGCCGGGGCGGGCGGCCGCTGTTGCCACCGCCGCTGTCACGCCGCCCTCGGCGGCGAGCGCCTCGACCGGGAAGAGAAAATTCGCGCCAGGCACCAGGCACTCCGGCTCGGCTAGGCGCTCGCCGCCGGTCGCCCAGGCCACCGGGCTGGCATAGCCGGCGCAGTGGGCGAACTTCTCGCCGTACTCGGTGAACTTGATCCCCAGGAAGGTCACGCCCAGCAGGATCGTCACCAGCAGCAGCAGCACCAGTTGGCGCTTGTTGCCCGCCTCGGCGGCGTGAACCGACAGGGCCACGGTGAGCGAACTGACCAGCAGCACCACCGTGTTCACCGTCGCCAGGGGCGTGTTCAGGTGCGGCGCGGCCGCCGCCCAGATCGCGGGGTAGGCCCAGCGATAGACCATGTAGGCCATAAAGATCCCACCGAAGAGCATGATCTCCGTCACCAGGAAGGCCCACATCCCCAGGGTCGCCGCCTCTTTCTGCTGGCCGGGGGTGTCGAAGTGATGCAGGAGCGCCGGGTTGTGCCCGTGTTCGTGGGGTGTCGTCGCCAAGGCGTTTCTCCTTATTATGCAGCAGGGGCGCAGCAGCGGCAGCTCTTAATCCGGCGCACCCCTGATCCATCCGCTGCCGCTGCCGCTGCTGCGCCCTTACAGATGGGCGGCCTCGGGCTGGAAGGCATACGCCTCCTCGGTCACAATCGGCTGGGTCTCGAAGTTGAAGGTCGGCGGCGGCGAACTCGTCCGCCACTCCAGACCAGGGGCGTCCCAGGGGTCATCGCCGGCGAGCCGCCCGTAGCGCAGCGAGAGCAGCAGGTAGACCAGCGGGATGACAAAGCCGATCCCGAGGATGGTCGAGCCAGCGGTGGACATCACGTGGTAGATCTGGAATTCTTGGGGGTAGACGTGATAGCGCCGGGGCATGCCCAGGTAGCCCATAATAAACTGCGGGAAGAAGGTCAGGTTGAAGCCGACGAACACCACCAGGGCCGAGATGGTGCCCCATGCCTCGTTGTACATGCGCCCGGTCATCTTCGGCCACCAGTAGTGGATGCCGCCGAGGTAGGCCATCATCGTGCCGCCGACCATGACGTAGTGGAAGTGGGCCACCACAAAGTAGGTATCGGTGACGTGGATGTCTACCGCGACCACACTGAGAAAGATCCCGGTCAGGCCGCCGATGATAAACAGGCCGATGAAGCCGAGGGCGTAGAGCATCGGCGTGCGATACGAGATCGAACCCTTGTAGAGCGTGGCCGTCCAGTTAAATACCTTGATCGCCGAGGGGATGGCCACCAGCATCGTGATGAAGCCGAACACCAGGCCGGAGTAGACCGACTGGCTGCTCACGTACATGTGGTGGCCCCAGACCAGGAAGCCCAGGATGGCGATGGCGATTGAACTGAAGGCGACGAACTCGTAGCCGAAGATGCGCCGCCGCGAGAAGGTAGCGATCAACTCGCTGATCACGCCCATGGCTGGCAGGATCATAATGTAAACCGCTGGGTGCGAGTAGAACCAGAACAGGTGCTGGTAGAGTACCGGGTCGCCGCCGATGGCTGGGTCGAAGACGCCGATGTGCCAGACTCGCTCGACCAGCACCAGCAGCAGGGCGATGGCGACCACCGGGGTGGCTAGGATCTGGATCAGGCTGGTGGCGTAGTGCGCCCAGATGAAGAGCGGCAGGCGGAACCATGTCAGCCCCGGTGCGCGCATCTTGTGGATGGTGATGATAAAGTTTAGGCCGGTGAGGATGGACGAGAAGCCCATCACAAAGGCCCCGGCGATGGTCAGCACCACGTTCGAGTTTGAGTAACTGGTGCTGAACGGGGTGTAGAACGTCCAGCCGGTATCAACCCCGCCGAAGACCGCCGCGCACAGGGCGAAGAGTCCGCCGCCCATGTACAGGTACCAACTGAGCAGATTCAGCTTGGGGAAGGCCAAGTCACGCGCACCGATCATCAGTGGGATGAGGAAGTTGCCTAGCACCGATGGGATGCCGGGGATCAGAAAGAAGAAGACCATGATCACCCCGTGCAGGGTGAACATGCGGTTGTACATGTCGGCTGACATCAGATCGCCCTGGGGCGTGACCAGTTCCAAACGCACAATCGAGGCCGCCAGACCGCCGAGCAGGAAGAAGACGTTGATGCTGATCAGGTAAAGGATCGCGATCCGCTTATGGTCAACGGTGAGCAGCCACGACTTCAGCCAGGCACTGGCAGTCGTCGCTCTGTTCGTTGCATAGTGATTAATGAGAGCGGTTGTACTCATGGCTGGTTTCCTGCACTTCCTAAGGACTTGACATACTCAATCAGTGCGGCCACTTCATCGGCCTTGAGTTGGCTCTTGTAGACCGGCATGATCATCGAATAGCCCTTCACCACCTTGGCCTGCGAGGTGATAATTGATTCGTGAAGGTAGGTTTCGTCAGCCTTCAGCGTAGTGCCGTCGTCGAGAGTGACGGTGCTATTGTACACACCCTTCAGGCTCGGGCCGAGTCCCGCGCCGTTATCCATATGGCAACCGACGCAGCCGATTTTGGTGAAGAGCGATTTGCCCTTGGCGACTAGATCCTCCGCCACAGGCGCGGCAGTCGCTCCCGTAGCGGTCGTCGGTACTGCCGACGGCGTGGTTCCCCCACGGGTCGAGAGTGATTTGATATAGGCCAGCAACTGGTTGACCTGATCGTTACTAAGCTGGCCCTGGTAAGGTGGCATGACTGCCGGGTAGCCCTTGACGACCTTGGCCGTCGAGCGCAGAATCGACTCGCTGATGTAGTTCTCATCGGATTTCACCATGGAGCCATCGGCAAGGAGTTGGTCGAAGCCGAAGACATTCTTCAGGCTTGGGCCAAGGCCACCGCCTGCCATCACATGGCAACTGACGCAGCCCAGGCTGGTGAAGAGTTTCTCGCCGGCTAGCACCATCGGGTCGCTCAGGCTGGAGCTAGTGGTTGGCTTGCTTGGGATTGCGTTCGTGTTCAGCAACACCGTGCCCGCCTGAATCGTGCCGTCGGGCATAATCACTTGGCCGGGAGTGCTGAGCCACGCCTGGTAGTCGCTCAAGCTCATCACCGTCACCGTGCCGCCCATGAGCGAGTGTTCAGTGCCGCAGTACTCGGCGCAGAAAAGGTGGTACTGGCCCGCCTGAGTCGCCTCAAACCAGAGGGTCGTGTAGCGACCGGGCAGCACATCCTGCTTCACGCGGAAGGCCGGGACGTAAAAGCTGTGAATGACATCCTGCGAGGTCATAATCAGACGCACCGGGCGACCAATCGGCACATGCAGCTCGTTATTCTCGCGCTTGCCGTTGGAATGCTGGGTGTGCCACATCCACTGCTTGCCGATCACATAAATGTCAATCGCCTGCGGCGGAATGGTCCGCATCTGCACGTACAGAAACGCACCCCAGAAGAAAACAATCATCGCCAGAATCAGCGGGATGATCGTCCAGGTCAGCTCCAGGCGCAGATCTGAGGCGGGCGGGTTCGTGCGATCAACCTGCTGGCTGCGGTGGTAGCGCACGACGAGGTACAGGACGACGAAGGGCAGCACGCCCGCGAAGAGCAGGCTCAACACCACGAGCACAAAGTAGAGCAGATCGATCGGGCCGGCGAAGGTTGATGCCTGATCGGGGAAGAAAGAAAATCCTTGCATACGCGATTCCTAGTCTGACGCCAGCGACGCCGGTCTCCGAGAAGTATCTGTTGCGGCACCGCAGTGGCGTAGCCGCTGCGGTACCCTTACGGCGGATGCCCGATCCTATAGGGTCAGCCAGCCTGAGGCGTCGGTCCGTGTCGTGGGCCTGACCCGCGTGCGAGCATCACGATCATCGCGACGATCCCGAGGACGGTGAGGGCACCGGCCACGCGGGTGATCGTCATCACCAGGCCGGTGTAACTGCCCGTCTGCGGGTCGTAGTGGTAGCAGAGCAGCAGTAACTGGTCGGTTAGGCTGCCAATCTTGTTGCCGGACGCCTCAACCACGCCCAGGCGCAGGTCGCTGGGATTAAAGACCACGCCAAAGAAATAGCGCGACACCAGGCCGGTCGGTGTGAGAACGACAATCCCGGCGGCGTGGGCGTACTGGTCAATGCTCGCATCGTACACATAACGGAAGCCGACCGCCCTGGCCAGTTGGTCAATCGCGTCCTGGGTGCCGGTGAGGAAGTGCATCCCGGCGGCGGCGTCGGCGCGGCCATAGCGAGATACCGCCGCCGCCTTGGCGTTCGCCGCCATCATCGAGGTCTCCAGGGGATCAATGCTGACATTCACCACCTGGAAATCCGTGCCGGCGCTCAGAGTCACGTCCTTGAGCGCATCGAGCATACCCTGGCGTACCAGAGAACAAAGCATCGGGCACTCGTAGTAGCTGAGTTGTAGTACCACCGGCTGCCTGCCGAAGTAGTCGCCCAGCGCAACCGTGCGGCCCTGCTCATCGACGAAGGGCAGATTGAGGGGCACCTGCGAGTCGAGCCGCTGGTCGTAGGCGACATCGTGCAGCGGATCGGGTGCGCCGCCCTGCGCCCGCGCCCCGGCGGGGACAACGAGCAGCGTGAGCAGAATGATCACGCACCAGAGCAGACTGTAACGAGGTTTCATATTATTTCCCCGCCACGCCGCGCTCGACGACCAGTTCCATTGCCCGCTCAATCGGAATATGCGTGATACCAGCCTGCTGATCAACCCAGCCGTAGCCCGCCAGTTTCTTGGTGGCGTCGGCAATGATCTGGTTGCCATCGATGACGGCGTTCTGCTGAAGGCGCGGCGACGGCGGAATCTGCATCTGCATCGCCGTCGTGGTCGGGAGATCGCTGCTGGTGTCGGCCAGTGTGTTGCCGGTGGAGCGCAATACCACGCCCATGACGATGAAGGAGACCAGCAGCAGCACGCCCAGGCCCAGCGCCGCAAACACCAGCGGGCCAACGTTGGCATCCTTCAACTCGTGGCCGACCGCAATGCTCTCGGGGTCTGCGCCTGGCTCGCTATGGCCGTGGCCGGTTGTACTCATACCTATAGTTCCTGATATCTCAAGCTACTTTTTTGATAATATTTGGACGGCGGAGCCGTCCAAAATATTATCAAAAGCAGATTTTCTACCGATGACACGTGTAGCAGTTCGTCAGCCGCCCGTCGGTCGGGATCTGATAGTCAATTACCAACTGCTGGCGCTCGGCCAGCGGCATGGACAGCACATCGTAGTCCACGTTGAAAACCTGATCACGCGGGCGGATGTTCTGGGCCGGGTCGCGGTGGCAGCCGAGGCACCAGCCCATGTAGAGCGGCTGGGCCTTCGCGGTGAGGGCCATGGTCTGGATCTGGCCGTGGCAGGTGGTGCAACCAACGCCCTTGGCAATGTGGATTGAGTGGTTGAAGTAGACAAAGGCCGGCAGATCGTAGATCCGGTTCCAGATGATCGGCGTATTGTTCTGGTAGCTGTCGCGCACCGGCTGGAGCAGCGGGCTGGTCGTCCAGACCTGCGAGTGGCAAGACATGCACGTCTCGGTGGCCGGGAATCCGGCGGTGGCGGCGCGCTCGACCGTATTGTGGCAGTAGCGGCAGTCGATCTTCAGGTCGGCGATGTGGTGCTTATGGCTGAAGGCGATCGGCTGAGCCTTGGCCACACCCGCATCGGTGTACCAGGGCGAAAGGTAAAGCCCGATCAGCGCCGCGATGATCCCGCAGACCAGCAGCGTAATCACGATCAGGCTGATTCGGAGGTAGGCGTTCGCCGTGCGCGAGAAGATCTGTGCAGACATGTGCGCCCTCTATCTACAGGTTCTACTTGCCCGCCTCGACCTTGGCCTGATCCTCAGGCGGCAACGCCTTCACATCAGCGTTTTGGCTTAGCTGCAGGGCGCGGATATAGGCCACCACGGCCCAGCGATCCTCGGCGGTGATGCGCGCCCCGTAGCCGTACATGCGGTTGACCCCGTTGGTCGCCACGTCGAAGAAGTAGCCAATGGCCATCGTGCGCAGGCGGTCGGTGTGGTACGAGGGTGCCACCAGCGGGCCACGGTTGGCGATCACGCCCTGGCCATCGCCGGCTAGGCCGTGGCAAGGCGCGCAGTAGGCGTTGAAGACCACCCGCCCACGGGCCAGCAGGTTCGCGTCAAGGGTGATCTCGGGCGGCAGATTGGTGACCAGCTCGCCGTTCAGTTTGCCGGTAGCGAGCGGCGAGTCCGGCTTAAATGAATTCATGGCCACCGTATTCGGCACCGGCGCGCGCATTGCGCGTCCGTCCTGGAAGAAGTCGCTCGGCTGGTTCGACTTATACTTCGCCTGGTCGTACATGTCGATGTGGCACGCCGAGAGGAGCAGCAGCAGCGGCAGCCACACGAGGCGTACCAGCACTCGGTTGGGGATAGCATTCGCCATAGGGTACTCGCTTCTCAGACAAGGTTCTAGGTATCAGGTGCTAGGTTCTAGGTATCAGATTTCAGGTTTTGGGTTTCAGGTTTACAGTTCGTAGTGGGCGCTTCAGCGCCAAGCGGCTGAATCCGCTACTATGAACAGCGGACGCTGTAAAACTGATTTGAACCTTGTCTTGGAGAGAGATCCGTGACATCTATCACCTGACACCTGACACCTGACACCTCACCCCTCGCCGCCAAGCTTCGGGTTTGGATTGCGCAGGCGGGCTAGGTAGCTCGTGCGCGGCTTCGTGTTCAGCTGCGCATCCATCAGGGCGTAGTTGTGCGGCTCCTGCTTGAGCAGGGCCACCTTGCTCTGTAGGTTATTCTTATCGCCGAAGGCAATCGCCTGGGTCGGGCAGACCTGCTGGCAGGCGGTGAGGATCTCGCCGTCGGCAATCGCACGATTGCCCTCGACCTGGGCCTTAATCCGGGCCAGGCTGATGCGCTGGATACAGAAGGTACACTTCTCCATCACACCACGGTTGCGCACCGTCACGTCGGGGTTGCGCATCAGCTTGAGGCTGGCGACGTTTACGTCGTTGTACTGGAAGAAGTTGAAGCGCCGCACCTTGTAGGGACAGTTGTTCGAGCAGTACTTGGTGCCCACGCAGCGGTTGTAGACCATGTTGTTGATGCCTTCGGCGTCATGGACGGTGGCCACCACCGGGCAGACCAACTCGCAGGGAGCCTGCTCGCACTGCTGGCAGGTCATGGGCATCACATAGGTGTCGGGGTTCTCGTAGTTCGCCCCGGCAAAGTAGCGGTCGATGCGGATCCAGTGCATCTCGCGCCCACGGGCGACCTCATCCTTGCCGACCACCGGGATATTATTCTCGGCCTGACATGCCAGCGTGCAGGCGTTGCAGCCGGTGCAGGCGCTCAGGTCGATGGTCATAGCCCACTGGTGGCCCTTGGAGTAGTCGAACTCGCTGCTGCCGGGCAGCAAGGACTGCGGCGGTGCCGCTGTGGCCCCGAACTCTTCAAGTCTGACCTCGTTGGCGATAGAGGCGGGATCGGCCCTAAACGTCGCGAACGCGCCGACGCGCACAATATCGCGGCCCTCAAGCGTCCAGTGATCCTGTGTACTCACCAGGAGGTAGGTCTCGTTCAGCTTACGCACCTGGGCGGGGCTAAACCATGCGGCGTCGCTCGTGCGCAGGGCGTAGGCATTAACGCCGGGGCCGACGGCGACGTGCCCGCCGGTGCTGCGGCCATAGCCGAGCTGGATCGTGATTGTATCCTCGGCGTGGCCGGGGACGATCCAGATCGGCAGCTTCAGCCTGCGGTCGCCGACGGTCAGTTCGATCAGCGTACCGTTGGTACCAGTCAGCTTTTCCAGCGCATGCTGGCGGTCGAGGTCGTCGGCGGAACTCAGCAGGGCCGGGTCGAGGCCGAGGATTTTGATCGCCGTCTTGGTACCCACGAGGGCCGCGTTATCCCAGGTGAGCTTGGTGATCGGGTCGGGCAGTTCTTGGAGCCAGCCGTTATTGGCGTAGCGCCCGTCGTGGATCGTCCGGGATGGGCGGAAGATCAGCTCGTAGCCTGCGGCGGGGGTGGCGGGAGCGGCGAGGCTCAGCCCGGCGGCGAGGCCGACGCTGCGGGCGGGCAGGACGGTGTTCGCCACAAACCCGTTGTTCAGGCTGGTCTTGAAGAAGGTGTCGAACGCGGTGTCGGCTAGGCCACTGCGCTGCTTCCACGCCGCAGCGATTATCTCATAATCGCTTGAGACCGCCTGCCCGAGCAAGTTGGCCAGCAACTCGTAGGGGCTGTGGCCGCCGTAGAGCGGCATGATGAGCGGCTGGATGAGCGTGATCGTACCATCGAAGGCGCGCACATCGCCCCAGGTCTCCAGGGTGTGGGCCATAGGGATATGCCAGTCGGCCAGGCTCGCGGTCTCATCGGGGTAGGGACTAAGCACCGCCTTAAACTTCGCCTTGGCCATGGCCTCGCTGAAGCTCAGGTCGGCGGGAGCGGCGAAGGCCGGGTTGGCGTCGATCACCAGCAGGATCTCGACCTTGCCAGCATTCAGGTCGAGTACCAGATCGCGCAGGGCGGCGGTCTGGTCGCCGGGGCGGGTGGCCACCGGGTCGGTAAACTCCACAGTGGTGCCGACG
This sequence comes from uncultured Oscillochloris sp., assembly GCA_903887465.1. Classification (GTDB taxonomy): domain Bacteria; phylum Chloroflexota; class Chloroflexia; order Chloroflexales; family Chloroflexaceae; genus Oscillochloris. Next base: position 24,081 of record CAISPW010000466.1, read on the forward strand.
GCGTCGAGCCGGGTGTTGATCATATGCGCCAGGGCGTGGACGACGGGGGGCTGGCCCTCGCCGACCACCACCAGGGCCGTACGCCCGGCGGCGCGCAGGTCGTCGGCGATAGCGGTGACGAATGCCTTGGCCGTCTCGGGGAGATCGGCGGGGGCGGCGACGCCGGGGATGTCGAGGGCGTGAGCAATTGCGAAGGCGACCGTGGCCACCTGGCTGGCCTTCACGGGCAGGCGGTGGTCGGCGACCATGCCGGTATTGGTGAGGGTCGGCTCAATCGCATAGATCCGGCTCATCTCGGCCTGGCCCTGGCGGACGCTACGGCGGCCCATCGCGTCGCGGGCGTAGCGCACGCGGCCCGGCCCCTCGGTGAGGAAATCCGCATCGAGGGCGATCACCAAGCTGGCCTGGTCGAAGCGATAGCGCGGCTCCAGATACTCGCCGAAGGCCAGTTTGGTGCCCGCGTAGGTATTCGAGCGGCCCACCGGGTCGTACTGCACCCACCTCGCGCTAGCGTAGGTGGTGAGCAACTCCGCCATCTGGGCGGCGAAGGTCGGCGAGGTGACGGTGGGGGTGAGGACGCGCAGCCCCGCGCCGTTCGTGCTGCGCTGGGCCTGCATCACCATGCCGAGGGCGGCCAGGAAGCTCTCCCAGGTATTGACGATCCCCTGCTGCAGCACCGTCTCGGGGCGATCCGGGTCATACAGGCCGAGGATCTCAGCCTGGGCGTAGATATCGGTGGCCCCGAGGCTGGCCGGGTGCAGCGGGTTGCCCTCCACCTTCACCGGACGCCCGTCGTAGTTGCGCACCGCCACGCCGAGGCCAAAGCCGTCGAGGGACAGGGCGCTGGCGTAGTAGAGCGGGATGCCGGGCGTCTGCTCCTTGGGAATGTGGGTGAACGGGGCGACCTGCTCCTGGGGTTGGCGGATCGCCGTCGTGCAGCCGGAGAGACCGGCCAGCGCGAGGGACGCGCCCATCAGTTTCAGGAAGGTGCGCCGCGATAGCGATTCGCTCAACTCGGCGGCACCACGGGGAAACTCGCGCTCAAGGTACGCACGGAACACCGGCGTATCGGCGAGTGCATCGAGTGAGCGCCAGAACTGCTTGCCGTGGGCGGTTTTCAGGTGGTCGCGTACCGCATCAAGCTCGGAGGCACGTGCGTGAGGTGTGATATCACTCATGAGCAGTAGCCAGACTAGACCAGACCAGACAAGTTGGCCAGGCGCTTATTTTGTGAATTCAGACACGAGCGGCGGGGCTGATTATACCAGCTTTGAATGCAATATGGGATACCTGTTTGGACTGAATAACCTATACGACAGGAATGAGTTCGAAGACACAAAAATACCCACAGATACGCGATAATACGTCGTCTTGCTCTATAGTGTGTGACAATGGGGGATTGGCGGGATTATGATAACATCATGCTAGTGCCATTGCAAGCGATGTACTAGCGCTTTCAGGGCTGATACAACTACGTCTCTGTCTCCGCTCTTGTTGGTTTCTGGCGGTAAAGCTGCCAGAAAACCAACAAAAAAAGATCGTTTAGAGGTGGCGTAACTACTTCCAAAATCCCACCGGAGGCGATGTTGTTGGAGTGAAGCGAATTCTCCACCGCAGATCAACAACACGATCACCCCGCCGCATAGGACTGATCAAGCAGTTCAACGATATAGCGCACCTGCGCGGCCTCGCCCTGGCGGCGCAACTCGGCGGCCAGCTGCAGCGCGCAGCCAGGATTGGCGGTGGCGATCACCTGTGCGCGGGTGGAGAGGGCGTTGCTGACCTTGCGTGCGCCCAGGGATGCGGCCATCTCGGGCTGGATCACATTGTAGACCCCGGCGCTGCCGCAGCAGAGCGAGCTCTCGGGCATCTCGCGCAACTCCAGGCCAGGGATGGCCATCAGCAGGGCGCGCGGCTGCGCCGTGATGCGCTGAGCGTGGGCGAGGTGGCATGGCTCCTGGTAGGTGACGCTCAACTCCAGGCGGCCCAGGCCGGCGGTATTCAGCTCGATGCTGGCCAGGAACTCGTGGACATCCTTGACCTTGCGCACAAACGCCTCGGCCCGCCCGCGCCACTCCAGGTCGTCGTGGAGCAAATGGTCATACTCCTTCATCGTGCTGCCGCAGCCGGCGGCGTTGACGATAATCGCATCGAGGCCAAGACCTTCGAAGGCGGCGATATTCTGGCGGGCCAGCGCACGCCCGCCGTCGAGGTCGCCGCCGTGGGTGTGGAGCGCGCCGCAGCAACCCTGCTCGGGCGGCAAGATCACCTCGCAGCCGTTCTTCTGAAGCACGCGGATGGTGGCAGCGTGGACGGGGCCAAAGGCGGTGCCCATGATGCAGCCGGTGAGGATGGCCACGCTGTAGCGACCGTCGCCCTCAGCGGGATAGATCTGGCCCTGGGGTACGGTGGCGACGCCGCCTAGCGGCGGCAGCATCGCTTCGGCGTCGGCCATGCCGATCAGCTTGAGCGCCCCGCTCCGGCGGGCCAGCCACTGGACGCCGCTCTTCTGGTAGAGGGCCATGCTCGATGACAAGGCGCGGAAGAGGCGCATATCCTTAAACAGCGCCCCAAAGACGACGCTGCGCAGGGCGCGCTGCCAGATCGGGCGGGGGGGGAGGGCTGCGGACTGCGGGCGCATTATCGTGCCGGCACCTCGGGCATGCTCGATCTGCGCCCGGCTGGCCTCCAGGATGGTGCCGTACTGCACGCCCGAGGGACAGACCGCCTCGCAGGCCCGACAGTTCAGGCACTGGCTCATCTGCTCCTGAAAGACCGCGCTCTCCAGGCCGATCCGGCCTTCATCAACGGCCTTCATCAGGTAGATCCGCCCGCGCGGCGACGACATCTCCAGCCCGGTCTCGCGGTAGGTCGGGCACGCCGACAGGCAGAGCCCGCAGTGGACGCAGGTGTTGATAACATCGGAACTGGGCCGATCTTTGTCGTGAAACGGGATCACTGAGTATTCTCCCCTATCCATCGGTATCGGGTCGGGGCGACGCATTTGGTACACGCCAAAGCCAAATGCGTCGCCCCGACGGTCGTCGTCAAACCACATACCGCTCAGGATTCAGGCGGTTATCCGGGTCGAACTCCTGCTTGATCCGCCGCATCAGGGCCAGGTTCGGGATGTCGGCCCCCCAGATCGGAGCCTCGGCCATGATCGCGGGCGGGCCGGCCAAGATGGCCAGTTGCGGCCAGCGGGCCAGCAGGTTGGTATGAAACTGACTCCGTGCCGCCTCGTCGTCGCCACGCGCCCGCAGGTAGGCTATGCCGCTGAGGGCGCGGGCGGCCACCGTCAGCGCCATGCCGTGGCGCGTGGCCAGGGCAGAGGCATCCGCCAGGGCGTGCGCGAGGTCGCCCGGCAGGCAACTCAGGCGCAGCAGCAACTCGCCCTCGGCGAGGCTGAAGGTCTGCGGCAGATCATTGATCGCCGCCCAGGCCGCCGTGTGAGCCTCATCGCGCAGGACGGTGACGCCGCTGGAGTCGGCTCGCTCGGCCATGGCGGCCACATCGCGGACGTGGCGTTCAACGGCGGCGGGCAGACCCTCGGCACGAACGCAAAGGATGAAGGCGGAAGGATGCGGGATAAGCGAAGACACCGTATCCATCGGCGCTTCATCCTTCATCCCTCCGCCTTCATCCTTCTGCAGGTACTCCACCGCCACCGGCGCGAGTTGGCTGGCGTGGATAGCGTCGGCGAGGGCGTAGGCGGCGGCCTGCGAGCTGAAGGCGCAGGCGATAGTGGCGGCCGCGCGCGGGCGCGGCAGCAGCTTAAAATTTGCCGAGACGATGATCGCCAGGCTGCCCAGGCTGCCGGTGTAGAGCTTCATCATATCGAAGCCGCTGACATTCTTCACCACCATGCCCCCGGCCTTGCTGATGCGCCCCGTAGCCTCGACCACCTGCACGCCGATTAGCAGATCGCGGGCGGAGCCGTAGCCCAGGCGGCGCGGGCCGTCCATCGCCGTGGCCAGCACCCCGCCGACGGTGGAGCGGGCGGGCAGGGGCACATCGAGGGGCAGCATCTGGCCGTTGGCGGCGAGCAGTGCATCGAGCGCCTGCATGGTCATGCCAGCATCCACCGAGATCGTCAGGTCATCGGGCTCGTAGATCCGCACGCGGTTGATCCGGGTGGTCTGCACAATAATAAAGTCGCGGGCGGGCGGGCGGCCCCACGCCTGCATGGTGCCGCCGCCGCGCGGGATCACCGGCATGTCGGCGGCGTGGGCGGCGGACACCACCCAGGCCAACTCCTCGGCGCTGCCGGGGGCGACCACCAGGGCCGGGACACGGCCCTGCACCGCGTAGGCGGGGTAGCCGGTCGGGTCGTCGATCAAGTATGGTGCGCCGACGATAGAGGTGATTTGGGAGGCAAGAGAGTTCATATCAGATCCTGAAGGGGCGCAGCCGTCGCGTGGTATGACGCGCCCAGCGCGTCATACCACGCGACGGCTGCGCCC
>CAISPW010000467.1 GCA_903887465.1 uncultured Oscillochloris sp.
CCTGGCTAACCTGTGCTATCGTGGTCATGGGGAGACTCCTGATGATCGGCGGTTGTGATACCTCTATCATCCCAGAAGGCTCCCCATTTGTCATTTTTTAAGCTTGATGCGCATGGGGTTTGGGGGTGGCCCACCCCCAAGAGATCTTTTTTTTGTTGGTTTTTGGCAGCGAAGCCGCCAAAAACCAACAAAAAGCGCGGTCTGGGGCGTAGCCCCGGCGACGTTGCATCAGCCCTGGGGCTACGCCCAGGGCTACCTCAGCGTTGTGAGTTTCTGGCGGCGGCAGTGCGCCCATCTCCCTACCGGGAGGTGACGTTGATCGCGAAACCTCGCGTTTTGACGAGGATACACCCGTGCTACAATGAGGTCGCCTACTATCTAGCATATCAGCATATAAAGGATACCTTATGAAAATCGGACTACAGATCCCGAGCTTCACCTGGCCGGGTGGCGCTGCCGAGATCGGCCCACGGCTGGCTGAGATCGGGCACACCGCCGACGAGGCCGGGTTTGATAGCCTGTGGATGATGGATCACTTCTTCCAGATTCAGCATATTGGCAAGGCCGAGGAGCCGATGCTAGAGGGCTACAGTGCCCTGAGCTTCCTGGCCGGCGTGACTAAGCGGGCCACCCTGGGCACCCTCGTCACCGGGGTAATCTATCGCCACCCCGGCATCTTGGTCAAGACGGTGACGACCTTGGATGTGCTGTCGGGCGGACGGGCATGGCTGGGCATTGGCGCTGGCTGGAACGAGGAGGAGTCGCGGGGTTTGGGCCTACCTTTCCCGCCCCTGAAGGAGCGATTCGCGCAGTTGGAGGAAGCTCTACAGATCGCCCACCAGATGTGGCGCGGCGACGAGAGTCCCTACATCGGCAAGCACTACCAGTTGGAGCGCCCGCTCAATAGCCCGCAGCCCATCCGCAGACCGCGCCCGCCGATCATGATTGGCGGCATCGGCGAGCAGAAGACCCTGCGCATGGTGGCGCAGTACGCCGATGCATGCAATCTGTTCTCGCGCCTGGGCGACGAGGTTCTACGCCACAAGATCGACGTACTCAAGGGTCACTGCGAGCGGCTCGGTCGGCCCTTCGAGGAAATCGAGGTCACCACCCTCAGCACAGCCTTTGTCCCCGGCACCCAGACCGCCGCCGAGATCATCGCGCACTGCCGCAACTTGGCATCCCTCGGCGTCCAGCACGCGATCTTTAACATGCCCAATGTTACCGATCTCGATGTGCTGAAGACTTTCGGGCGCGAGATCATCCCGGCGGTGGCTGCGCTGTGAGTGTTGCGTACGGATCGACACCCCGGTGGCCCCGACCCTTCTGAATTCTGTCCAAGGAACCGCGTGCTCATCATCAACATCACCGCCCCCACGCCGCTTGACGCCGCCGCCGCCGCCGCCGCCCGCGCCCTGTTGAGTTGCTGCAATCATGCCGAGGCTCTGGATCTGCCGATCACCCCCCAGGTAGATCCGGACTCTCGCGTGCTGCTGGCCCACCAGGGCAGCGACCTGGTCGGGGTCGCCCAGATCAACTTTGGCCCTGAGGCCGAGGCGTGTCTCTGCGTGAGTCCTGCGTGGCGCCGCCGTGGGATCGGCAGACGCCTGGCGGCGGCGGTTCGTACCCACGTCGCCAGCCGCGTCGCGGGGGAGCCGATCTTTGTGTCCGACGCGGCGGCGGAGTCGGGGCAGGCATTCGCCACTGCCCTTGGCGCACAAATTATCTACGCCGAACACCGGCTCAGCCTCGACCTTGCCGCCGTGCCCCCGGCGCCCGCGCATCGACCGGGCCTGCGTATCCGCCTCGCCGGCTTGGCCGATGCCGATGAACTGGCCGCCGTGCTGGCTGCTGCCTTCGGCGACCCGCTGGCGATGGTGCAGAGCTTCGTCACCCGGCGGCTCGCCCACCCGACGAACCGATTCATCCTCGGCGAGCTCGACGGGCGGCTGGCGGGCAGCCTGCGCCTGATCGAAGACGCGGGCTGGATCTACATCACCACCTTCGGCGTGCGGCCTGATCTTCACGGGCGCGGCGTGGGCCGATATCTGCTTATGCACACGGTTGGTGTGCTGATCGCTAACCGACAGTGCCGCATCCGCATCGAGGTTGAGACCACGAACGCCTCCGCCCAGGGTCTCTACGAGTCGTGTGGATTTCGCCGTGACCGTACCTATACATACCTGCGGATGCCTGGTTAGTGGCTCATCACCGTGAATTGCGGGGCGGGCTTGTTCCTCCCCGCAGCAGTATCTTGCAACGTCGCCGCCGGCGGGGTTTTAGGGCGCAGCCCCAAGGACGTTGCCACCGCCCTGCTCCCCAAAGCCAGGGCTGATGCAACGTTGCTGGGCTGCGCCCCAGACCTCGCTTTTGGTTGGTTGAAGGCGGCTTCGCCGCCAAAAACCAACCAAAAGCGAGGTCTGGGGTGGTTTTGCCACCCCCAAACCCCCGCCGGAGGCGACGTTGCCACCGCCTTGCTCCCCGAAGCCTTCCCGCTAGACTTGCCGCACAATTAGCGAACAACCAAGGGCAGGTAGACCGCGAAGGCCGCGCTGGTGACGGCCTGTGGCGCGGAGGTGTTGCCAGCCGCATCGCGGAAGAGGATGCTCATCGGCGTCGCGTTCCCGAGGCTAAGGCTGCTGGCGATGCCGCTAATCGTGTCGAGTTGCAGGTTGGTCTGGAAGGGTAGCCACAGAGGGATCGCGCCGTCGATCATCAGGCCGATCTCCGTAACGCTGGTGCCGACATCCTGGGCCTGGATGATCAGTCGGCCTGGATCATTCGGGTCGCGGCTGGCCGATCCTGTGGGCGGAGTCGTATCCAACTGAATGTTCAGGGCGAAGGCCAGCGACTCGCGGCCCGCACTGTCGCGGTAGCGCACATAGACCGTTTGCTTGCCATCACAACCGCTTAGGCTCACGGGCATCTCGGGCATGTACGTCGCCCATGTGGCGGCGCTGAAGCTCGGATCGCGGCTGATCTGGACCGCCTGGGTGCCCTCGGGTGCGCCCAACTGCACGCGCACCTCGGCGTCAGCGGTGATAGCGGGCACGCTCGGGCGATAGTCGGGGCGCGAGCCAACCTGGCTCACGCTGATATGCTGGCCGCTGATGCGCGACTCGCTGCCGACGTTATTGCGGGCGCGCACCTCGACGCTGTAGTCGCCGTCGTAGAGGGGCAGTTCGCCTGCGAAGGCGCTAGCACCAACCTCGGCAGCGGTACCCTTGATCGTGATCGGCTGCCACACGCCGCCGTCAACCCGGTACTCCACCATACTGATCGTGTTGATGCTGACGGTCGGCTGATAGGGCGAGGGGAAGCCGAGATCATAGCTCGCCCCGCTCAGGATGGGCCGACCGTCAGACTCGCTGATGCGCGTTGGGTCGAGGGTAAGCTGGGGCAGCGTATCGAGGGGGTCGATGATCCCGTCCGCATCGCTATCGAGATAGCCGATCTGGGCCAGGGCCGAGGGGTCGATCTGGCCGTGGCTGAAGGAGTCGAGGATCTCGATCATAATGCTCGGCAGGTGCGTGCCGCAGCCGTTGTACGCGCTGTTGCGGGTCGGCATGTTCAGATAGCCGCTGGTCTGCGCGCAATCGACGTGGGCGGCCGCGTACTGGTCGAGGGCACCGAAGATGTGGGCGAACTCGTGGGCTGCCACCGGGGCCAGTTGATCGTGACCGTAGCCACCCACGTCTGAGGTGAGTACCATAAACGGCCCATTGATGTAGGCGTAGGCGAAATGCCCATCGGGGAAGACCCCGCCGCTGCGGCCACTGCTGTTGACCACGAAGATCGTCGTGGCCCAGTCGGTGCCCAGCATGTCGCGAAGGGCCGCGTCGGCCGCGTAGGCTTGATCAAAATAGTTCGCGCCGGGGAAGCCTAGGTGGCCGAGCGTGTCGCTGATCCAGCGGCCCTCATCCGTTACGCCGTACTCGATTGGCTCGTAGTCACTGGGGACGACCTCTAGGCGCAGCGTGAAGCTGAGGCGGGCGAGCGGCATGCGTGCGGCCCACCAGTCTAGACCGGCCTGAATCTGCGTGCGAACCTGATCAATCTGCTCCGCGCTCCAGTCTTCACTGTGACCGACGCTCTCGGGCAGCACAACCCGCACGGCCACGCGACCGGCCATATATTGGCTTGGGCCACGGCTACCGGTGTCGGTGAGCGACGGCGGGGGCGGCGGCGGAATGAGGGCGTCCTCGTGCTGAACAATTGCGGGGGGCTGGATCTGCGCACCTGCGCGGTGGGGGGCCAGGGCCAGCAGTATGCAGATCGCGAGGGCAGCGGCTAATACGCGCATGCTCATGGTCGTTCCCTGGTGTGATGCGGTGTGTGATGCTGGAACCGACCGCAAAGCTACGAAGCTATGATGACAGTATATTCATCTAGGCGAGATCAAGACAGAGAGATGATAGTCCTACTGAAGGCGGCTCGTATGGGGCACAGGATACACGTGTAGGTAGGCTTGGAGTACTAACATGAAGATAGCCGATAGCCGATAGGACTACAGTTGTAGTTGCCTCCGTCGCCATCACTGGCGGGGGTTTGGGGGCCGCAGGCCCCCGAGAAGAAACCCTTTTCGCACTAGACAAGGTTTCAGGTGCCAGGTTTCAGCTTTACCGTTTAGCGATGAGGCGAGGATGCGACGAGGCGACGAGGCGATGCTATCGCATCCTCGCCTCATCGCGTCCCCGCCAAACGGTAAAGCTGTTCTGAACCATGTCAATTGGGGATAATCGCCAGGAGGTAGAGGGCGCTGCGCCGCCAGATACCGACGACCTGCACGGGGCCGAAGTGGGCGATGCCGCCCGAGGTGGCGGTGAGCCGCACGCGCAGGGCGTCGCCCTCGATCATGCCAACCAGCTTGATCTGCTGGGCGTCTGAGCTAGGCACGCCGCCGACACCAAGCTGATCGACCAGCAGGGCGGTCGACACGCCGAGCATGATCTGGCCTGATAGCCGAACGGGCTGGTTGTCGTAGATCGCGGAGTTGTCTAGCAGCAGCTTCATGCTCAGGTCGCGCACACTCAGGGGCGCGAGGGTCGCCTGAGTAAGCTGATGGGCGTAGCCGCCGCCCGGCCCGTAGCTGCCCTTGGGACTCAGCTGGCCTCTGGTGCGGACAATCAGGTAGCTGACGCCCCCCGCCGAATCGAGGACGGCGTCGGCGGGCAGGCTTGGTGGGTCGGGTAGCCAGATCGCGTCGGTCGCCGAGAGGGGCGTGGGAACCTCGCCCTGGCTGAAGCTCAGTCCGCCCACCAGACAGGCACCCGCAGGCGTACGGTAGAGATAGCCGATTGCCTCGAAGCGACCCTCGGACTGGCTGGATAGCCCCTCGGCGACGGCGGGGATCGTCGGCAGGGGTGGCGGTGGCTTCGCCGGGGTGCCCTGGGCGGACGTGCAGCCGACAAGGGCGAGGGTGAGCAGCAGCGTGAGCAGAAGTCGCATAAAGCGCATTTTACCACCCATCTGACAGCCTCAGACAGCGGCCTGATAGGTTTTGAGAGCTTTTTTAGGGCATCTGGAAGGCGAACCCATGTTACAATCGCTAATAGTACTCATGCTTCACATCCAAATCATGAGCGGAGGTTATATAGACTTTATGGGCACAAATAACTCTCGGCTGCAAGGGTTTTACCAACTCAACCCGTTTGAGCGGCTCCAGATGGTCAAGTCGTTTGACGGCTTGGTCGAAGAAGACCTGAAGGCGCTTCACGGCGGACACGGCGTGCTCACGATCGAGCGGGCCGACAAGATGATTGAAAATGTGATCGGCACCTACAACCTGCCGCTGGGCATCGCGACGAACTTTCAGATCAACGGGCGCGACTACCTGATCCCGATGGTGGTTGAGGAGCCCTCGATTGTGGCCGGAGCCAGCTACGCCGCGCGCATGGTGCGGGCCGGCGGCGGCTTCGAGGCCAGCACCAGCGAGCCGCTGATGATCGGCCAGGTGCAGTTGGTGCATGTGGCCGCGCCGAACAGCGCCCGGGTCGATATTTTGGCCCACAAGGACGAGATCCTGCGCATGGCCAATGCCCAGAGTCGCTCGCTGATCACCCTCGGCGGCGGGGCCCGCGATGTGGAGGTTCATTACTTTCCCACCAGCCCCATGGGCGCGATGATGGTCGTCCACCTGATCGTCGACTGCCGCGACGCGATGGGTGCCAATGCGATCAACAGTATGTGCGAGGCGGTGGCCCCGCTGCTTGAGGGACTCTCTGGCGGGAAGGCGTACCTGCGTATCCTCTCGAACCTGAGCGACCGCCGCTTGGCCCGCGCCCGCTGCGTGGTGCCGGTGTCGGCGCTTGAGCGCGATGGCCTCTCGGGCGAGGACGTGGCCGAGGGGATTATGTGGGCCTACGCCTTCGCCGCCGTGGATCCGTACCGGGCCACCACCCACAACAAGGGTATCCTCAACGGCGTGGATCCGGTGATTGTGGCCACGGGCAACGATTGGCGGGCAATCGAGGCCGGTGCCCACGCCTACGCCTCGCGCAGCGGTCGGTACACCTCGCTGAGTACCTGGGAGCGCGACGAGGAAGGCAACCTGGTGGGCACCCTGGAGATGCCCATGGCCGTGGGTATTGTCGGCGGAGCCACCAAGGTTCACCCGGCCGCTCAGGTGGCGCTCAAGCTGCTCCACGTGAAATCAGCCGACGAACTGGCCGGCATCTGCGCCTGCGCCGGCCTAGCCTCGAACTTGGCGGCAATGCGTGCCCTGGCCACCGAGGGCATCCAGCAGGGCCACATGGGCCTGCACGCCCGCCAGATCGCGATGGCCGCCGGGGCCCACGGCATTCTTGTGGACGAGATCGCCCGCCGGATGGTCGAGGAGCGCAATATTAAGCCCGCCCGCGCCGAGGAGTTGGTGGCCGAGCTGCAGCACTAAGTAGGGCGATACGGTCATCTCGTAGGGGCGGAGCCTTCGCCAGCACACACCGCAGTTAATGGATTGAATGTGTGGCGAAGGCTTCGCCCCTGCTCATGACAATCATAAGGAGCATTCGCATGATGAAGCCGAGTCGCCCGGTGGGCCTGGTTGGCTACGGGGTGTACGTGCCGCGCTATCGGATCGCCGCCAAGGAGATCGCGCGGGTCTGGACAGATGGCCAGGGCGGGGTGCCGGTGGACTCGAAGAGCGTGCCGGGGCCGGATGAGGACACGATCACGATGTCGATCGAGGCCGCCCGCAGCGCGCTGGCTCGCGCCGAACTGCCTGCCGAGCGCCTCGGCGCGGTCTGGATCGGCTCGGAGAGCCACCCCTATAGCGTCAAGCCCTCGGGCACGATTGTGGCCGAGGCGCTCGGGGCGACGCCCTGGGTGAGCGCGGCTGACTGGGAGTTTGCCTGCAAGGCCGGCAGCGAGGCGCTGACGGCGGGCATGGCCATGGTCGGCAGCGGCATGGCCGACTACGTGCTGGCCGTGGGGGCCGATACGGCTCAGGGCCGCCCCGGCGACGCCCTGGAATATACCGCCTCGGCGGGCGCGGCGGCCCTGCTGATCGGCCCGGCTGAACAGGCTCTCGCGACCATCGAGGCGACGGTGTCGTATGTCACCGACACGCCCGACTTCTACCGCCGCGCCGACCGGCCCTACCCGATGCACGGCAACCGCTTTACCGGCGAGCCGGCCTATTTCCACACCATCGAGCGCGCGTCCCGGCGGCTGCTCGATGATCTTGGCCGCACACCCGCCAGCTTCACCTACGCCGTGTTTCATCAGCCCAACGCCAAGTTTCCCCAGGCCGTCGCCAAGCGCCTCGGCTTCAGCGATGCACAGATCGCTCCGGGCCTGCTCTCGCCGCAGATCGGTAACACCTACTCGGGCGCGGCCCTGGCCGGTCTCTGCGCGACCCTGGACGTGGCCTCGCCCGGCGATACGATTTTTATGACTTCCTACGGCAGCGGCGCTGGCTCCGACGCCTACGCCCTGACAGTGACGGACGCGATCCTGGAGCGCCGCGCGCACGCCCCACTCACGACGGCATACCTGGCGCGTGCAGAGTTCGTGGACTACGCGATCTACGCGAAGTGGCGCGGCAAGCTGGTGATGGGATAGGTAAACATGACAAACGTCTATATTATTGGCGCGGGGGCCACGCCGGTGGCCGAGCATTACGGACGGAGTCTGGCCGATCTGGCCAGTGAGGCGGTGCGGGCAGCCTTCGCTCAGGTGCCTGGTCTGGACGCCGGATACGTCGGTGCGGTGTATGTCGCCAACGCCCTTGGCGAGATTATGGCTTCGCAGAGCCAGCTTGGCCCGTACCTGGCGGCGGCGGTTGGTCTGGCAGGCGTGCCTGCCCTGCGGATTGAGGCCGCCGGGGCCAGCGGCGGGGCTGCGCTGCATCAGGCTGCTCAGGCTGTGGCTAGCGGCTCATGCGAGGTGGCGGTAGTTCTTGGTGCCGAGAAGGTGACGGATCGGCTCGACGGCGCGCTGGAGGCCGCCCTGGCCTTGGCTACCGACGCCGAGGCCGAGGGTATTCACGGCGTGACCCTCACCGCCCAGTGGGCGCTGCTGATGCGGCGTTATATGTTTGAACACGGCTACCCGGCTGAGGTGTTTGCGCCCTTCCCGGTGAACGCCCACGCCAATGCGGCAAAGAATCCGCTGGCCCTCTACCGCTTCGGGATCAGCGCGGACAAGTACCGCAAGGCCGGTCAGATCGCCTCGCCGCTGAATATGCTCGATTGCTCCAGCGTGGCCGACGGCGCGGCCGCGCTGATCATCGCCTCGGAGCGGCTGGCCCGCGAGTTGCCCGGCCCACGGGTGCGCCTGGCCGGTACGGCGATTGGTAGCGACATCCCGGCTCTTGGCATGCGGCGCGATCCGCTTGATCTTGCGGCTGCACGGGCCAGCGCACAGGTCGCGCTTGGCCGCGCCCACCTGGGCCTGGGGGATGTGCAGGTGCTTGAGTTGAGCGACCCCCACGGCATCGCGGCGGCGCTGGCCCTGGAGGCGATTGGCTTCTACGAGCGCGGCAGCGCGCCGCGCCACGCCGCAGATGGGGCGATCTCCCCTTCCGGTCGCACCCCCCTGGCCACCGCCGGTGGCTACAAGGCCCGTGGCGACATCGCCGGGGCCAGCGGGGTCTATCAGGTGGTCGAGTTGGTTCGCCAGCTCAAGGGCACCGCCGGGCCGACGCAGGTTCCCGGCGCGCGCGTGGCCCTGGCCCAGTGCCTCGGCGGGGTCGGCGTCACCGCCGCCACCAGCGTGCTGGTGGGCGAGGCGTAGCTGGGCAGGGCGCGGGCAACTGCCCTGGAACATGCGAATATAATCCTGTACGCTGGTAAGCCGGTGCATAAAGTGTTCTTTGCAATGCCAAAGGGTCTTTACGACGTAGGGTTTACCCGATACAATGATTCTGCGTATCCGCACTCGTGGTAGTGAAGGAGTAAGCATGTTCCAGGAAATGATCAACGGCAGTATTGCAGTACTGACCAAGCCATCCGTCGCTACGTTTGAGGAGTATGAGAAGGACAATCTGGCCTGGGCGCTGATCTACTCGGTGATCGCGGGCGTGATTAACGCGGTGCTGGCGGCGATTGGGGCGCAGATCAGCCACACCGGCGTGGGCATCGGCACCACGATCAGCAGCGCGATCTTCGGCACGATCATTGGTCTGCTGATCTCGTGGGGCATTACGTTTGGGCTGGGCCGGGCCTTCGGCGGCACCGGCAGCTTCGGCGAATTGGCGTGGGGTTTCTCTCTGTTCAGCGCCCCGCTGACGGTGGCCAGCAGCATCCTTGGCCTGATCCCCATCCTTGGCCCGATCGCGATGATCATTCTGGGGATCTACAACTTCTATCTGGCCTATCTGGCGATCCAGTCGGGGATGAACCTGCCCAGCCAGAAGGCGCTCTACGTCATCCTGATCGAGATCGCGATCGGGTTGGTGATCGGCGGCTGCATTGCCATCATCTTCGGTGCCGCGTTATTCGCCATTATGAATTCCTCCGGCCGGTAGCGCGCCTCTTCACGGGCGATACGGCGCGGAACTAAAGGAGCGTAACCAATGGAGATCGCCCGACATTGGCGCAGCCGCGCCGCACGCTACCGCCTTGAGGGCCAGCGCAACCGCAGCACCGGCGCGGTGCGCTTCCCGCCTCAGCCGACCGCGCTCGGCGAGGATGCCAACACATGGGAGCCGGCCGCGCTCAGCGGGCGCGGCGAGATCTACAGCTTCAGCGTGCTGCGCCAGGTTCCCGATGGCTACGAGGGTCTGGCACCTTACCCCGTAGGCATGGTGCGTCTTGCCGAGGGGCCGCTGGTGACTGCGCAACTCACCGACTGCGCCGAGGCCGACCTGACGATTGGCCTACCGGTCGAGATGGTTACGCGCAAGCTTGTCGATACCGGCGAGGACGGGGTGCTGGTTTACGGGTATAAGTTTCGACCGGTGGTGGGGTAAGCCACAGGGGACAAGGGACAGGGGACAGGCCACAGGGGTAGCCGGCTTTGCTGGCTGCCCCTGTGGCCTGTCCCCTGTCCTCTGTAGTGGTATAATTTCCCCGCTATGCCAAACCCTGCGCTCTATGATATGACTCTGGCCGATCTGGAGGCGCTGATGCGCGACTGGGGCCAGCCGGCCTTCCGCGCGCGCCAGATCTACCGCCAGCTCTACGTGAACCTCGCCGATGACCCGGCGCTGATGACCGACCTGTCGACGCGCCTGCGCGGGCGTCTGGCCGCCGAAACCACCCTCGGCGGCATGCGCCTCGTCCGCACCCAAGAGGCCGATGGCGGTACGACCCGCAAGGCGCTCTTCGCCCTGCCCGACGGGGCGGTGGTCGAGACGGTGCTGATGGTCTACCCCGACCGGGCCACGGTCTGCGTCTCGACCCAGGCCGGCTGTGCCATGGGCTGCATCTTCTGCGCCACCGGCACGCTGGGCCTGCTGCGCAATCTCAGCGCCGGCGAAATGGTGGCGCAAGCGCTGTGGGCCAGCCGCGAGCTGCGAGCGCTGCAAATTTCGAACGTAGAGCTGAGATTGCAGAAGGCCGAGGATGATGGGCATCGTATTGACTCGCTCCCCGATTCTCAGTTCTCAGTTCTCAATGCTCAATCCCGTCGGCTGAGCAATATCGTCTTCATGGGCATGGGCGAGGCGATGGCCAACTATGATCGCTGGTGGGCCGCTGTGCAGCGCCTGCACGACCCGCAGGGCTTCAACATGGGTGCCCGCAGCATGACGGTCTCGACGGTGGGCCTAGCCAACGGCATCCGGCGGCTGGCGGGCGAGGGGCTGCCGATCAACTTGGCGATTTCGCTCCACGCCCCCGACGACGCCCTGCGCAGCGCGCTGCTGCCGATCAACGACCGCTTCCCGCTCGCCGAGTTGCTCGCCGCGACCCGCGCGTATACCACCCAGACCGGGCGGCGGGTCTCATTTGAGTATGTGCTGCTCCAGGGCCGCAATGATCACCCACACCAGGCGCTGGCGCTGGCCAAGCTGCTGCGCGGCCACACCGCCGAGGGGGCCGACCGTGGTGTCCCGCTGCTCTGTCACGTCAACCTGATCCCCTGGAATCCGGTACCCGGCTCGCCCCTCGGTCGCTCCGAGCACCAGCGCGTGGCCGCCTTCCAGCAGGTGCTGGTAGACTACGGCGTGGCCTGCACCGTGCGTGTCGAGCGCGGGGCCGAGATCGCCGCCGCCTGTGGGCAGTTGGCTGGGCTGAGTGTTGAGTGAATAAGCGCACTACCGCAAAAGGCACGCGGTCCGGCACCGCCCGCCGGGGGGCTGAAGCCCCCGGCGAGGTCTGCGACGGCCGCTGAAGC
>CAISPW010000468.1 GCA_903887465.1 uncultured Oscillochloris sp.
CGGCCTCAGACAGGCCGCGTCAGCGGCCGTCGCAGACCTACGGGCGCTTGGGCTGGCAGGGTGACTTTTGCGGTATTGAGGTAGTGTCTATTCTCACATTGAATTCGGCCAGCCCCGGTGCTATGATGTGCCCATCATACCGCAGCGCGATGCCATCTTCATCCTCCACTGTAGGAGCAGCGCAAGGAAGCACGGCCATGATCCAAAAGGAAGATCTGATCATTCGCGTCGCCGGCGAGTCGGGCGACGGGAGTAACGCCGCAGGCGAGATGCTGGCGCAGGCCGCCGCCCGCTCGGGTTTGCACGTCTTCACCTTTCGCACCACCCCCGCCGAGATCAAGGGCGGCCCGGTGATGTTTCAGGTGCGGGCCTCCAACGCCCCCGTCCGCTCAATGGGCGACGCCGCCGATGTCCTGTTCGCCTTTAACCAAGAGGCATGGGATTTGAACCGCCAGTCCCTGGCCCACAACGCCGTCCTGCTGTTCGACCCTGAGGCGTGGACGCCTCCCGCAGACTTTCGTGGCGTGACCTACCCGGTGCCGATTGGCAAGATCGCCCTCGCGGCCGGCAACCGCCGTGGCAAGAACGTGGTCGCCCTGGGTGTGGTGGCCGCGCTGTTTGGCTTGGGCCTGACCAGGCTCGAAGATATTGTGCGCGCCAAGCTGGGCAAGAAGATCGAGTATCTCGAGTCGAACTTGGCGGCCGCGCAGGCGGGCGTGGTCTACGCCCAAAGCCTCGTGAAGGCCGACAGGTTCTGGATCGAGTCGACCGGCGATCACGAGCGCTACGTGATGACCGGCAACCAGGCGATTGTGGCCGGGGCGCTGCACGCCGGGGTCGGCTTCTTTGGCGGCTATCCGATCACCCCGGCCTCCGATATTATGGAGGGTCTGGCCGACATTTTGCCGATGATCGGCGGCGGCTACCTGCAGGCCGAGGATGAGATCGCCTCGCTGATGGCCTGCGTCGGCGCGTCCTACGCGGGTAAGAAGGCGATGACCGCCACCTCCGGCCCGGGCCTGTCGCTGATGGGCGAGGCCATCGGCTTCGCGAGTATGGCCGAGATCCCGGTGGTGATTGTGGACGCGCAGCGCGGTGGCCCATCCACCGGCCTGCCCACCAAAACCGAGCAGTCGGATCTGAACATCGCGGTCTATGGCGGCCACGGCGATTCGCCACGGATCGTGCTGGCCCCGGCGTCGGTGGCCGAGTGCTTCCAGCTTACCGCCCAGGGCTTCAACCTGGCCGAGGAGTACCAGATCCCGACGATCATCCTCACCGACTACTCGCTCGCCTTCCGCACCGAGACGGTTGACCCCTTCGACCTGGGGCAGTATCCGGTGCGAAACCGCGTGCAGCCCGTGGGCGAGCTTGCGCCTAAGGCGTACCAGCGCTACCACATTGACGATAGCTGGATCTCGCCGATGGCGCTGCCCGGCACGCGCAACGCCAACTACACCGCCACCGGGCTGGAGCATAACGAGTACGGCAACCCGGACTATACGCCCGAGACCCACATGATGATGAGTGAGAAGCGCTGGCGGAAGCTCGATCCGCTCAGGTCGAGCCGCGCGTATGTGCAGCGCTTCGGCGACCTGCAGGCGCGGATTGGCATCATCTGCTGGGGCAGCACCGCCGGCCCCGGTCGCGGGGCCATCCATTTGGCGCGGCAGGAGGAGACTCCGCTGGCCATGCTCCAGGTGGACATGCTCTCGCCCCTGCCGGTGGACGCCATCCAGGAGTTTATCGACAGCGTGGAGATCGTGCTGGTGCCCGAGGCGAATTACCAGGGCCAGTTCGCCAAGCTCATCCAGGCCGAGTTGGGCGTGCGGGTGCAGAGCTTGGTCAACTACAACGGCATGCCCTTCTCGCGCCTCGCCATCCTGCGCAGGGTTCACGAGCTCTTGGGCATTGGCGAGCCGGTGGGGCATTGATTGCAGATTGCAGATTGCAGATTGACGCACGGCTCGTCTGCAATCGGAGATAGCGATAATGAGCAGTATTCCCATCTCCACTGTGGTCGTCCGCACGTCGGCCGACTATCGCACCGACCTCAAGCCGATTTGGTGTCCGGGCTGCGGCGACTTCGCCGTACTCGCGGCCATGCAGCAGGCGCTGGTCGCCTTGCAGATCGACCCGAAGGATCTGGCGATTGTCTCCGGTATTGGCTGTAGCTCGCGCCTGCCCGGGTTCGTCCAGGCGTATGGCCTGCATACGGTTCACGGTCGCTGCTTGCCGGCCGCCCAGGGCATCAAGCTGGCCCGCCCCGACCTGACGGTGCTGGCGGTCGGCGGCGACGGTGATTTTTTCAGCATTGGCGCTGGGCACCTGTCCCACGCCTTCCGGCGCGACCTCAATATCACCTGTATTGTGATGGATAACGAGATCTACGGCCTCACCAAGGGCCAGACCTCGCCGACCTCGCCGCACGGCCACGTCACCAAGTCGACGCCGCTGGGCAACCCGGCCTTCCCGCTGCGCCCGCTGGCGCTGGCCCTCGCGAGTGGGGCGACGTTTGTGGCCCGTGGATTCTCCAGCCAGCCCAAGCCGCTCGCCGAGCTGATCCGCAAGGGGATGGAACACCAGGGCTTCAGCTTTATCCACGTCATGAGCCCCTGTGTGACCTTCTACGACACCTATACGCTCTATAGGGAGAAGGTCTACCCGATCCCTGAGGATCACGACCCGCGCGATAGTGCGGCGGCCATGCGCTACGCGATGGATGCCGAGCGCTTGCCGCTCGGCCTGCTCTACCAGGCTCCGCCCGCCGTGCGGCCCGCCCCGGTTGCGCTCAGGGCGTTTGATACGCTGGGCTACCTGGCGCAGTTCCGGGCGTAGCTAATCGGGAACCGAGGATAGGCCAAAAACGCAATACCGCAAAACTTGCCCTGTCAGATCGAGCGCCCGGCCCGTAAACGGGCGGGCGAGGTCTACGACGGCCGCTGACGCGGCCTCAGGCAGGCCGCGTC
>CAISPW010000469.1 GCA_903887465.1 uncultured Oscillochloris sp.
AACGCGGCCTATAACCAAATTGCGAACGTAGCGCCTGATGCCTTCGGGCCAGGGCGTAGGGGCTGTGTAGTCCAGCCTGTCAGGATTGCCCTGCCAAACCGGAAGCAAGCGTCATAAAACGCTATGCTTTTGGATACTATGCAGCCGTCACGATCTGCTCAGGCGGAGAATCGCTCTGAGGACGCGGGCGGCGGCAGGGCGGCCACCAGTACATCAAGCGAGTCCATGGCCAACCTGATAGCTGCGTCGAACTGGAGCGGCGCGGTTGCCGCAGGCGTTGGCGCATATCCGGCCACGGAGATCGCCGCCTGGGCCCGCTCGCGCACATACTGGTCGGACTGTGGGTGGGTCGCAACCAGCGCCAAGAGCGTGGCGGCGACCTTGTGGTGCGCAGTGTCGGCAAGCAACTTCCCGGCCCCCTCCAGCATCTCCAGAGTCACTGCGGGCACGCCGACTGTCGGGGCGAGCCGCAGCCCCTCGTGCAGGTAACTCGCCGCCACCGCGTACTCACCGAGCAGCGTGTGGACGTAGCCCAGCGAGTGGATGCCGGTGACGATCCCGGCGGGCCGCCCGATGGCGCGGTCAATCGCCACACTCTCCTCCATGAGCGCGATCACCTGCGACGAGGCACCATCCAAAAGCATGCGCGCCGCCGCCAGGTTATTCAGCATGATCGCTAGGCCGTGCTGATCGTCGAGTCGGCGCATGTAATCGAGCGCCTCGGTACCCAGCGCTACGGCTGAAGGAAGATCGCCGATCATCACGAGGATGGTACTCAGCTTTCCCATGTTGGTGGCGAGCGCGAGCCAGTCGTCGGCCTCGCGGGCAACGTCCACGCCGGCGGCGGCGGCGGCGCGGGCGGTCGGCAAGTCGCCCACCGCGCCGGCGATATCGGCGGAACTGGCCAAGAGCCAAGCCCGGTCGCTGGCGAGCAGGGCAGTGCCGGGCAGGGCTCGGTCGATCCATGCCCGCGCCTCCACTTGCGCGCCGCTGGTCGCCTCAAGCTCCGCGATGACGTTGTAGGACAGGGCGACCTCCGGTGCCGCGCAGCGCTCAAGGATTGTGAGGCTGACCTCGGCTGACTCGCGGCTGTGCTGGTAGTCGCCTTGCTCATACCAGAGCAAGGCCAGCCGGGCCAGTGCCACCCCACGGTCACGCTCCACCGTCGGCCCCTTTGCCCCACGCAGCGCGGTCTCAAGCTGCGTGATCAGCACAGCGGCCTGCGCCGCAAGCCCACGGGTCAGCGCGTAGCGGTAGAGGGTATGCATCGCGGGCACCGCCTGCGCGTGCGCCCCATGGGCGCAGGCCCACTCCCAGGCGACACGTACCTCGGGAAAGAGTACGTCGAGCAGGCGCAGCGCCTTGGGTTGGCCCGCACCCATGCGCTCCAGATTCAGGGCGCAGAACTGCCCCAGGTAGTAGCGGCTGTGGCGGGCCTGCGCCGCATGCGTCGTCGCCGAGTCCTCGGCCATGCGTTGCGCGGCGTACTGTCGGATGAGCGCGTGCAATGCGTAGCTGTCTGGCCCCTGTCGGCGCAGCAGCGAGTGACCCGCCAGCGCGCTGAGCGCAGGTGCGCTCTCGCCGCCGGTTGTATCCATCACCGCGTCGAGCGCATCCGGCGTGATCGCGACCGCGAACACCGTGCAGTGCATCAGCGCGCGCCGGTCGTGGGGAGCCAAGAGCGCCCACGAAGTCTCAAAGACCGCTCGCAGGCTGCGGTGCCGTGTGGCGAGGTCGGCGGCATCCACGGCCAGCGTATCGAGCGACTGCGCCATGCGCGCCACGATCTCGGTAAGCGGCAGGGTATCAGTCAGCGCCGCAGCCAGTTCGATAGCCAGCGGCAGCCCGTCGGCCATGCGGCAGAGCTGTGCGGCGGTCGAGAGCTGTGCGCCCGTGAATTGGACATGCGCGTGGTGCTGCGCCATGCGTATGGACAAGAGTTGCACCGCGTCGTAGGCCAGGGCGTTGGTTTCCACCTCGGATGGTGTCGCCAGTTTGCCCAGCGTGTAGACCCATTCGGCCATCAGCCCCAGGTGTGCGCGCGAGGTAACCAGCAAGGTTACGCCTGGGGCACGACGCAGCAACTCGGCCAGCGGCGCGGTGTGCGCCAGCAGGTGCTCGGCGTTATCCAGCAGCAGCAGGATTTCCATATCCGCAAGTGCCATGAGCAACTGGTCGAAGAGCGGTTGCGCACTGCTGAACGGCAGGCTAATCGCCGCGCTGATCGCGGCGGCGATGTCGTCGGTCGAGCGTGCGACGGCCAGATCGACCATGCGCGCGCCGTTGCGGTAGCTGGGGCCGACCATGCCAACGACCTCAATCGCCAGCCGGGTCTTGCCGATTCCGCCCGGCCCGCAGATCGTCACCAGCCGGTGGCTCACGTCAGACAGCGAGTCGACGAGGGCGTGCAGATCGTCGCGCCGACCGACGAAGGGCAGCAGCCCGACCGGCAGGCGCAACTCGGGGTATGTCAGTGGGGGCAGCGCCCCCGCACGGATCTGCCGGACGAGTACTTCGGTCTCGAACGAGGGCGGGACGCCCAGTTCGCGCTGTAGCGCAGCGACACAGTTGCGGTACTGCTTCAGCGCCGCTGCGCGCTGCCCGCTCTGCCCAAGGAGGCGCATCACCTGACGGTGTGCCTCCTCATCCCAGGGGCTGTCGGCCAGCATGCGGCGCAGGTGTTCCAGGGCCATGCGGGCCTCGCCGCGCTGCTCGTGGTGCGCCGCGAGGCTGCACAGCGCACCCTGGAGCCGCACGCTCAGCCGGTTGCGCTCGGCCATGAGCCAGTCCTCGAAGGCCGGGCTGTTATCCGGGATCAGCCCCTCTAAGAACTCGCCATGGGCGAGGGCCACCGCTTCGGCCAGCCGCCGGGCGCAGGCGAGGCAGCGCGCCGCGTCGCGGTGGCGGTGTGCCGCGCAGGCGTCAATCGCGGCGTCGAAGCGTTCCACGTCGATCATGATCTCGGCCTGCGGGTTGCGCTGCAAGGTCTGCGGGGTGGTGATGATCGGCAGGTGCGGTACACCCGGGCGGGCGACCATGTCGCGCAGGCGGGTCAGGGTCGAACTGAGGTTATTGAGCGCCTTCGCGGCCTGACTGTCGGGCCAAAGCATCGCCGCCAGCGCGTTCCGGCTGTGCGGGCGGTCGCCCTTGACCAGCAGGTAGACCAGCAGCGCCCAGGCTTTGTCGGTGCCGAAGGCGAGCGGTGCGCCGTCGTAGCTGCCCTGCGGCGTGCCGAAGAGGGAGATCGAAAGCTGCGTCATACGGCGATGGCTGTTTTGCTCAGATGCGCTAGATCATGTAGTTTTACGCACTAGACAAGGTTTCAGGTGCCAGGTTTCAGGTTTCAGGTCAAGCGCGTCAAGATGCCACATTCTGGCCTGAACTGTAACGTATCTGCGAACCATGGCCTACCGCAAAAGGCACGCGGTCATCCTAAGCACCCGGCCCGTAAACGGGCGGGCCATTTAACGACGAAGGCCGCTGAATCGGCCTTCGTCGTTGAATAGCCGAGGCGTTTACGCCTACGGCACGGGCGATCTGCGGACTTTGCAACCGCCCTGGTGTTCCTGCCCGGTGCCCGCGCCAAATGAGCCGATTATACCAGGGTTTTACCAGACCTCCCCGCTACACTGAGTGGTGACCAGGGCTGGTGCAAAGTCGCCTCTGGCGGGGGTTTGGGGGTAGCAAAGCCACCCCCGAAAGATCTTTTTTGGTGGGTTTTTGGCGGCGAATCCGCCAAAAACCCACCAAAAGCGCGGTCTGGGGCGCAGCCCCAGCGACGTTGCATCAGCCCTGGAGTGGTGACCAGGGCTCGTGCAATGTCTCTAGGGCTGCACCCCAGACCTAACAAAGAAAGAACGTGGGGGCGGCGAATCTGCCCCCACATCCCCATGGGGAGGAGACGTTGCACCAACCCTGAGTAGCGACCAGGGCGGATGCGACGGCATACGCCGCATCGCCCACCAATACACGGCGAGTAATCGAGAAGGAGACATCCAAGGAGACATCCAAGCATCCATCCACACCCAGATCGCGCCCACGCCGCACCGTCGCCGACCGTAACAATTTCCATCTGGCGGTTCAGCCACAGGAATACGGAACATCGCACCATGAACAGAGTCATCACTCTTCTCACCATCATCACCGCCGTCGTTATGCTCTCGGGAACCCTGAGCGCAGCCCCGGCTACGCAGACCTTAGCAGGGACAGAGTCCGCGCCCGCAGTGCCCGTCCTTCATCTCACCTTTGGCGCTGACGCCGCGAGCCTGCAGGCCGCGTGCGTCGGCGCGCACTGCCCGACCTTCGGCCAGGCCGGTAAGTATCAACTCCAGGACGCGGTGCAATTCCAGGCTGACAGCCAGTTGGCTGTGGGCAGCCTCGACAGCCTGGGCCTGCGCGACCAGAGCTTTACCGTCCTGGTGCGCCTGAAGATCGACGCTGTCGGTCAGGGCGTGCAGCCGATCCTGGGATCGGGCGATGTCGTCCTGGGACTGCTTGATGGCCGCCTCTATATGAACTTTGGACAGAACGGCATTACCGGGCAGACCCAGTTGCTGCCGCACAAGTGGTACGACCTGGGCTGGCGCTACAACGCCGAGACTGGCGAGATGGCCGTGCTGGTAGACAGCATGGTCGAGAAGATCGTCGCCGGGCGCCCGGCCCTCCAGCGCAGCGGCGAGCTGCTGCTGGGGGCCGGCGTGGCCGCCGTGGTGGACGACCTGCGCATCTACGCGGCCCCGCTGACCGGCGCGGAGTTGCTCATCCAGCAGCAGCGTGATGCGGGTGCGCTCATGGCGACCACCCAGCCCGGCACCGCCGCCGCCGCGCGCTCCCTGAACTTCACGGTCTCGCTCAACTGTAACCCCACCGACGCACAGCGCGACGCCTACATAAGCGCCCTCGGCTACTTTGCCGACGGCATCTACGAGATGACGAACGGGATCAACCGGGTGGGGAACATCCAGGTCTACACCAATGCGGAGCGTTGGAACCAGAGCCATATCAGGTGGGACTGCGGAGCGGGCCGCGCCAATGCGAACCCCGGCGGCTACACGTACGCGAACTACGGGTGGCGGATACAGATGTACAACCAGCAGGACTCGTACGTATACACGCCGGAGGAGGCCGGGTATGTCCTGGCGCACGAGGCGGGGCACTATGTCTATGGGCTCTTCGATGAGTATCGCGAGGTGGGACTCGCCTCTTCATCCTGGCTTTCATCCCCCATCGACGGCGACACGCCGGTGCAGTTCTCGATTATGCACAATCAGTTCAATGCTCGCGGCGGCACGCAGGAGGTCTGCGTCGGGTGGTATCCCTGGTGGCAGTTCTGGAACTGGGGCCGCTGCGCCCGTATCGAGCTCCGCCGTGTCGAGGGCGACTTCCGCTGGCTCAACTTCTCGACCCAGGCCAACGATACGCGCAACACGGCGCAGTACCGGACTTACAACGCCAGCGGCTGGGGCACCCTGGTGCGCCCGCCGGCCAACGATCCGCGCGAGGGCGCTCGTAGCAATGCGCTGCAGCGTCTGTATCTGGCGAACTACCCAGAGTTCGTAGGTTCCAGCATTGACCTCAACGCCCTGGCCCCGATCCAGATGCCTGCGGCGCGCTCTGAGGCGCACAGCGGCGTGGTCATCACCTGGGGAGGCTCGCTGATCCCGATCTACCTCGCGTCTGGCCTCCAGGCCGTGGGTGGCGGCGCAGTGCGCGAGTACCTGGTCGACACCTCGACCAGCATGACCGCCGACCGTCTGGCGACCGTCAAGCAGATCCTGAATGATGAGATCACCAACGCCCGCGAGGGCGACAGCGTGGGCCTTCTCAGCTTCGACGGCACCGTCGTCGAGCGACAGGCCATCACCGCGCTCACCGCCAGTAATCGGGCCAGCATCCAGGCGGTGGTCAACGCGCTGACCCTGAGCGGCACCCCCGGCGTCGTCACCGGCGACGCGCTGTACGAGGCGCACGCCCGCCTGACCGCCACCGGCTATATCACTACGTCGAACTCGATCTACCTAATCGGCACTGGTGCCAGCACCACCGGGCGCCAGCCGGCGGCACTAACCGCCTCGCTGACCAGTGCCAATCTCCCTGTCTACAGTTTCGCCTACGGGGCCAGCGCCGACGACGGCACCACGCTACGCGATCTGGCCGAGCAGACCTCGGGCCTCTACACCGAGGTCGCCGACGGCCAGGCCCTGATCAATGGCATGCAGGCCGCCAACCGCTCCACCTCGCTGACCCTCTTCACCGGCGTCAAGACCGGCTACTACGACAAAGCCCCCGTGGGTGGATCGAGCGACGGCAGCTTCAGTATTGATGCCGGCCTCAGTCTGCTCGACTCCACCGTCTGGTACGGTGCCGCGCCGGGCGATTTCACGCTTGAGCTGATCGCCCCTGACGGTACGGCGACCCCCTTCGATACCGCCAACTGCGAGGACTGGAGCGCGCCCGGTCAGCCGCTCGCCGCCTGCTACCTCAGCATTGACGCGAAGCCCGGCAGTTGGAAGCTGCACATGGTCAACAACAGCGCCGCCGAATCTTGGGCTTGGTACTTCATTGATGGCTGGGCTCAGGCGGGCGTGACTTCCTACAGCGCGAGCGTGGAACCCGCCGATGGCAACGTGGTTCAGTACCCCCGGCCCATCCTGGTCAGCGCCACCGTTGGGGGGCGGCTGCCCATCGCCAAGGCCGGCGTGGTCGGTGAGGTACTGGCCTCCGACGGCAGCTACATGAACTTCTCGATGCGCGACGACGGAATCGCACCCGACTCGCTGGCCGATGATGGCAAGTACGCCGCCTACGTGGACTACTGGACCGACGGCGAGTACGAGATCAATGTGCAGTTCGACAACGACGCGAACACCGGCACCTTCACCACCGTCGGTACCACCAACTTGATCTCCAAAGAGGTCACCCTGGTCGGCGAGAACTTCCATCGCTACGGCGAGGCTACGGTCAAGATCGCCGGCTGGAAGGCGGACGACCACGCCGACACGATCACCGGTACCGCAACCCTCACCCCGACCACGCTGCCCCCGGATAACACCTTCATCCCTGGGCGGATCGACCGGGCGGGCGATGTGGACTTCTTCAAGGTTGACCCGGTCACCCTGGGGATCACCGACACCAAGGCGCTCTTCCTGCGCGTGGACCACCTGGGCCTCGAGATGGACCCCTCGGTCATCATCTACGACAAGGACGGCACCCAGGTCGACGAGGCATTCTTCGACTACACCCCGGGCAGCACCGCCCACCTCTTCGTCCCGCTGACCAAGGTCACCTCGGGCGAGGTGTTCTATGTGAGCGTGCAGTACTACCAGAACGCGGCGGACACCGGCACCTACGAGGTCAGCGTCGGCCCACGGCTGCTGGCCGACCCGAAGCCGGAGACGGGGGTGGGCTTCACCAGCAATGCCGCACAGCCCTATAAGGATTACCCCTACCCGGCCGCGCCAGGCGGGCAGGTTACCTTCACCCACACCTTCACCCACACCGGGACGACGGCGGACACCTTTGTGTTCACGGTCAAGTCGTGGGAGGGCTGGCCGCTAACGCTGAAGGCGAACGGCCAGCAGGCCAGCGGTGATGGCGATGTCAGCCTGACGCTCCAGAACGTCGCCCCCGGTACCGCCTTCGCCTACACCGTGCAGGTCACGGTGCCGGTGGCAGCCACGCTGGGCACGCGCGCCGACATCTCGGTCACGGCCCAGGCGCAGACCGCATCCTGGCTGTACACATCGCTCGTCGACAAGATCGGCGTGAGTGACCCATCGAGTCGAGTCTACCTGCCGGTCATCATAAAGTAGCGGCCAGGCAGATGGGCGGCCCTTGCCCCGGCCCTCTCCTCAAGAGTGTCTGGGGGCAAGGGCCGCCCGCGATGGTCACAAAACTAGCCGCCCTGAGATCTCGTTCAACCGAGGAGAGGAACGTCCATGCATCCATCCACACGCCCATCCCGCCCACGCCGCACCGCCGCCGCCCTCGGCATCCTGATCCTGCTCGCCGCGACCCTGGCCGCCCCCGGCCTGCTGGTTCGGCCCGCCGTCGCCGCCACCCTCGCCGCCGGGATGCCGGCGCAGAACTTCGACAGCGGCTTGCCCGACGGCTGGACGGTGCTGCCCGCCGGCGGCCCCGGCTGGACGTTCAACGACCCCGGCGCACGCACCAATAAGACCGGCGGGGCCACCACCTTCGCCGTCGCCGACAGCGACAATGCCGGTCAAGTTCTGATGGATACCGAGCTGCGCAGTCCGGTGGTCGACTTCACTGGCGTCTCCACGGTGCGCCTGGTCTTCCAGACCTACTTCCTCGCCTATGCGCAATCCACTGGCGACGTCGATGTGAGTACGGACGGCGGCACGACCTGGGAGAACGTCTGGCGCACCACGGCGAACATCAGCAGCAAGGTGCAGATCGACCTCTCGTCAAAGCTGGCCAACAAGGCCAACGCGCAGATCCGCTTCCGCTACTACAATGCGACCTGGGCCTGGTACTGGCAGATCGATAACGTCACCGTCGAATCACCGAGCGCGCCGGTCGCGCCCAGCGACCTGGCCGCCACGGCCAGCGGCAACCAGATCGGCCTGACATGGAAGGATAACAGCGGCGACGAGACTGGCTTCAAGGTCGAGCGCTCGCCCGATGGCAGCGACCCCTGGACGACCCTGACCACCGTTGGTGCGAACACCACGCGTGTTACGTGTGTCGGGTGCCTTCCCGAGACGCGAACCTGGACGACCACCACCGTTGGTGCGAACACCACCCAGCACAGCGACCCCCAACTGACCTGCGCGACCACCTACCACTACCGGGTCAGCGCGGTCAACGGGGCTGGTGCGACACCCGCAGCCGCCTCGGCCCAGGCGACCACCGCCGCCTGCGTGGCGGTCAGCTCGCTCAGCGAGGCGTTTGACGCCGCAGCGACCCCCACCGACTGGAGCGTGTTGCCCGCCGGCGGCCCCGGCTGGACGTTTAACGACCCCGGCGCGCGCACCAACCTGACTGGCGGGGCCACCACCTTCGCCATCGCCGACAGCGACAAGGCCGGCCCGGTAGCTATGGACAGCGAGTTGCGCACGCCGATCATGAACTTCGCCGACGCGCGCGGGGTGCAGCTGAGTCTGAAGACCCATTTCCGTGCCTACGCCACATCCACCGGCGACATCGACGTGAGCAGCGACGGCGGCACGACGTGGGCCAACGTCTGGCGCAAGCAGGCCGACTTCACCGGCCCGGTGAATCTAGACATCTCGGCCCAGGCCGCCGGTAAGCCCGCCGTGATCGTGCGCTTCCGCTACTACGGCGCAAACTTCGCTTGGTACTGGCAGATCGACGACGTCGCGATCATCGCGCTGCCTGCGCCGGCCAAGCCCGTCGGCCTGGCCGCGACCCTCGACCAGCTCAGCAACGTGCTGCTGAGCTGGCAAGCCGCAACGGTGGGCCAGTACCGCATCGAGCGCGCCCCGGTCGGTACCAGCACCTGGGCCAGCGTGGCCACCCTGCCCGGCACAGCGGCGACCTACATCGACAGCGCGGTCGCCTCCAGCACCGGCTACAGCTACCGCCTGTTCGCGATCAATGCCAGCGGCGACTCGGCGGCCAGCGACCCGGCAACGGTCACCACCGGCAGCCGCAACCAGCGGGTGATCGACCTGACCATCTCGTATTACGACACGCGCGCCAACACCGCCGCCAAGCGCGTGGCGATCGAGGAGAACATCAACTATCTCGCCAACGCGATCTACGAGATGAGCAACGGCGCGCACCAGATTGGCCGGGTGACGATCTACACCGACGCCCAACTGGCCGACCGGGCCAACATTGTCTGGATCAAGGACTGCTGGCCGAACGCCCACATCAACGGCTACGGCGTGCCGGGCATGCGCATCCAGCATTGCGACACATTCCAAAACAACAACTACCTCCTCAATGAGACCGGCTACATTGCGGGAGGGTACACCATGGCCCACGAGATGGGCCACTACTTCTACGGTGTGTTCGACGAGTATCAGGGCAGCACCGCATGCACAAGCACCACAAGGATCGACTCGCCCTGCCCCACCGATACGCCGGTGCAGAACTCGGTCATGAACAGCCAGTGGAACGCCGTCCCCGCCTACGGTAACGACCTAAAATGGCTCAACTTCTCGACCGCGCTGAACAACACCCCGGCCAACAACACGGCCCAGCGCCGCATGTACGGGGCCAGCGCCTGGGAGACCATCAAACGCCCGCCGGCGCAGGATCCGGATACCGCCCGCGTGGTGAATAACCGCCCACGGCTCTACTACCCCGAACTAGCCGCCGCCGCCCCGACCGCCGGCCAGGCCCCCGCGATCCAGTTGCCCGCCGACCAGGCGGCCGCGCGCAGCAAGCTCAACATCGTCTGGGACGGCGGTGTCCCCGGCCTGGCTCGCCTGGCCGCCTTTGGCGATGGCGACACCATCATCCAGCTGGTCGTTGACCGCTCGACCACCCTCTCGGCTAGCCAGTTGGCCGTCCTGCAGGCCGCCCTGCGTGGCCTGGTTGACCGCGCCGCCGTCGGTGATGGCGTCGGCATGATCACCTACGCCGACACGGTGACCACCTCCCTGGCGATCACCCACATCGCCGGTGACAGCGACAAGACCGCGATCAATGCCGCGATCGACGCACTGACGATCAGCGCGTCCGACGCCCGCGATCCCGGCGCGGCGCTGCAGACGGCCCTGACCGCGCTCAAGGCCCAGCCCGCCGACGTGAACCGCGAGGTCTACCTCTTCGCCGCCGGTTCCAGCACCAGCGGTGTCGCGCCGATCACCCTCGCGCCTAGTTACCAGGCCGACTACATCCCGGTCTTCGGCTTCGGCCTGGTTGACACCGCCGCCGCCGAGCTGCGCAGCCTGGCCGAGACCACTCTGGGTCGCTACCAGGACACCGCCACCCTGGCCCAGATCCGCCAGGCAATCGACGCGGCCATCCAGCAGAGCAAGGCCGCCACGGTGGTCTCGCTGGTCGAGGCGCCCCTGACCACTGACACCGACCCGATCAGCTTCACCGTCGACGCGGCGCTGGGCCAGATCGATGTGATGGCTTCCTTCAGCGGTGCCCCCACCGCCGCCACGCTCAAGGCGGTCGCCCCCGACGGCACCGAGACCGCCGTGCCCTGTGAGGACGCCAAGGTCGGCAGCGGCCGCGATGCTGAGGCATGGTGCCGCGTACTGATCGGCAGCCCGGCTGCCGGCACCTGGCAGGTCAGCGCCAGCGCGTCCGGCGACCCGGTCGACCTGACCGTCTGGGTCGACGGCACCGCGAAGGCCGACGCGGTCACCTTCGACGCCGTGGTCACATCGCTGGCCGGCGATACCGTGACCTACCCGGCCCCGCTGGTGCTGGAGGCGTCGGTCTACAAGGACTTCCCGATCACCGGGCTGGTGATCACCGCCACGCTGGACACACCCGACGGCGCGAGCCTGCCGCTGATCTTCCGCGACGACGGCCAGAACCCCGACGCGCATGCCGGTGACGGGCGCTACACCGCTATCGTCAACTCCACCGGCGACGGCGAGTACTGGGTCACGGTGAAGGCCGACAACACGGCCAACAGCGCCAAGTACACCGAGACCTCGGTCTCGCCGGCCATCGGCCCCAATGGCGAGGTGCGCCAGGCCAAGCTGACCCCGGTGGGCGAGGCATTCCAGCGGGTGGCCTGGACGGTGGTGACGGTGGAGGGCTCGCAGGCCGATGACCACGCCGACGCCGAGGCCGGCGCGACGGCCCTGACCATCGGCAGCCCCGGCGTGCCTGGGCGGATCGACATGGCCGCCGACCAGGACATGTTCAAGGTGACGGTGCCGGCGAACTACACCGGCCAGGTCGGGCTGACGCTCTCGCAGCTGGGCCTGGGCATGGATCCCTACGTCTACGCCTACGCCGAGGACGGCAGCTGGGAGCAGGAGGGCTACTTTGACTACGTCGCCACCAGTGACGACATCCTGGCCATGAGCCTACCGGCCAAGGCCGGGGAGACCTTCTACGTCGCGGTGATGCACTACAACGAGACGGCGACCGAGGGCAGCTACCTGGTGCGGCTGGGCGCGCCGAGCGCCATGTCCGTAAGCGCCGCCAAGGTGCAGTACAGCGTGTTCTTGCCGCTGATCCAACGGTAGAGCGCAAGCCTGCATCCTCGTGAGTCTGGCAGCCCGACAGCCCACCAGCTATCGGGCTGTCGGACTCTCTAGCCAGTGGAAATAGCCCGCTCTGTTGCCCATACACGCTACCGCTGGCATATTTCCCCAAAACAACAAGAAATTCCGGGGGCATGCGACCTCCAACCTCCCGCTCCGGGGCAACGTGATGTGCATGGGGCGCAGCGCCAGGGACATTACAACTGCCCCGCCGGGCTGCGCTACAATAGGGGCGTATCCCGTATGAGTCGATGTGAGGACGTCTTATGATGCTGACCTCGCGCGGTACCCAGCGCTTCTACACGATCTGGTTCCCACTGCTGCACTTCGTGAGCCAACACACCGGCCTGGTGCCGCACTTTCCCCCGCGATACGGCATGGTGGACAGAGTCGCGCCAGATGACGCGATCGCTCTGCGTCACGCGCTTTGGGCCGACGACGCGCTGCGCGAGGCGTTTATCGCCCAAAACCCAGCCGGTCTCAGCGCCGACGACCTGTTCCAGGTGAAGAACTGGGGCGCGCGGGTGAGCGGCACCTTCTACGTCCTCCGCCAACTGAAGAAGCACGCGATCTTCGTCCCTGATCGTGGCGAGCCACGGGCCTACGGCGTCCTCGGGCTGAGTTCGTCCATTGAGGAGACACTGCCACTGCCACTGCCATGCATGGTAACGACGACCCTGCTGCCCTTCGAGGGCAAGATCATCTACGACAGCCTGCTGCACAGCTACAGCCTATCCTTCGGCGCGGGCATCCGCAGCAGCCTGAACGAGACCTACAAGGCCGCCCAGGAGCGCGGCATGCTGCTGACCAGCCTGAATTCCAGCGAGGGCGGGGTGGAGGGAATCCGTGCGCGCAACGCCAAGCTGCTGGCCGGTTTTATACAGCACATCAGCCGGGGGAGCGTAAGCCAGAAGACGCTGCGGACGCATCGGGAGGCCATCGAGCGCTTCGCCGAGGACGAGCTGCTGCAGCGCGATCCGCCCCGTGGGCTGATCGAGGCAAACGCCGAGGATCTGGCGACCTACCTGGGCGGCAGGGGCGACACGGTGAATCTGACCAGCTTCAAGCACTTTGTGCGCTTTCTGCGCGACACCAGACAAGCGAGTTGGCAGGACACCGAGGCCATGCTGAAAGAGTTGCGCTGATAGACGGCGAAGGCCCCTGCCATTGGCAGGGGCCTTCAACAAAGGGGATCCGGATGTCACCGCTGGGGCGACCCTAGAGGGCCTCACCAGTGGTGACACCCATACGCTTACTAATACTCATGGGCATCACCTCCTTCGTGCCTGGACGGCATTGATGCGGATTAGCCGACAGCATTACTATACCGAATTTAGCCCCTAGTGTCAAGGGAATCTTCCGACGGATCCAGGGCTGATGCAAAGTCGCTGGGGCTGCGCCCCAGCCCGCGCTTTTTGTGGATTTTTGGCGGCGAAGTCGCCAAAAATCCACAAAAAAAGATCTTTCGGGGGTGGCGTTGCCACCCCCAACCCCCCGCCGGAGACGACACTGCAACCGCCCTGCCGGCGGATCCAGGGCCACACCCCACACGGCATTGCCTATATTCAATATCACGGCGTCGATATGGTGGGCGAGGGGGTGACGATGATGGTGGGGGCCGGAGTGTCAGCCACCGGGGTGCGCAGGAGCGAGGGGATGATCAGAGTTTGCCCAGGCTGGAGCGAATTCGGGTCGGTGATGCCATTGGCGGCAGTGAGCGACTCGACGGTGGTGCTGAACCGCTCGGCCAAGCTGCTGAGCGTGTCGCCGACCTGTACCGTGTAGAGGGCCGCCGGCGTCGGCGAGGGACGCACCACGCTGGCGTAGGCGGTGGCCGTCGCGTCAATGTCGAGGGGCGGCGCCGGAGTAATATCGAGAACCGCTGGGAGCGTGGGCAGGGTGCGCTGCGGCGGCTCGGGCGACGTACATGCGCTCAGGCCAAGGCAGAGCGCCACAAGAACCCCGACGGAGCGCACGCGACGAAGCGTTGAGCGACCCCCTGTGGACACGGCATCTCCCCCCATCGTGTTTTGTAAGCTCCAGCACAAATCGCGATTGTAGCAGTCAGATTGAGGCATGTCAACTGCGCTTGAGCAGGGCTGATCCAACGCCCTTGCTGCGGTGCTCCAGACCGAGCTTTGGGTTAGTTTTTGGTGGCGAAACCACCAAAAACTAACCCAAAAAGATCTTCCGGGGGTGGCGGTGCAACCGTCCTGTACGCTTGATCCGCGCCATTGACATGTTTTAACCGGTGTGGTACTCTTTAATTTGCAAAATATTGACGAAAAGATAATAATATCTGTGCAATTACGCACAAGCCGTACACCTCCTACCTGAACCAGCCGATAGCGAGGAGCCACGCGCATGATCATCGTCACCCGCCGGGCCTCCATTGAGTCAAGCAGCCCCGAAGAGGTCTTTGCCTCGCTCGCAGACCCGAATCGCATCTGCAATCTGCTGCCGCGTATGCAGAAAGTGGAACTGCTAGACCGAAATCTGGAGACATGTAGCGCACGCATGATAACCTATATGTCGCTCGGCGGCATATTCGGCATCATCCGCTGCGAGGGCGATCTGACCTGGACAGAGCCGGGCGATATCTTGTTTAAGGTACACACGCCGGTATCGCTTGAGACGCGCTGGACGCTCATCCCGGCGGTGTACGGCACCGACCTCCAGGCGACGATGTCGCTGGATCTAAGGCCGCTGCTGGGGCCGATGGCCGCTTTTGTCCCAAAGCAGATCGTTTCCGATCTGCTGGCTGGCGAGCTTGAGGCGGCGCTCAACGCGATCCGCGATGACAGCGCAAACAACGTGTTGCGCGAGCAGGCCATTGCCGCCTGATCCGCCAACTCTGGTATAATCGCGGGGCATTGGCAATCCAGTGTCCCGCGTTTGTTTGCCGGGCGGAGCATGCCCCGCTCATCTCAGTATGATCGACCTCGTTATTATCGGGTCCGGGCTGGTACTTAGTACTGCGATCGGCGGCCTTGCTTACTGGCGGAAGTCTCTCTCTGTTAGTGGCTGGCTTGGTGCCATCCTCGTCGGCACCCTCACCCTCGGCTTCGGCGGCTGGGCGTGGGGGCTCACACTGATCATCTTCTTTATCAGCAGCAGTCTGCTCTCGCGCTATAAAGAGCAGATCAAAGAGAAACGCGCCGCCGAAAAGTTCGAGAAGGGCGGTCGCCGCGACTTTTCGCAGACGATGGCGAACGGCGGGCTGTCCGCACTCTGCGCGGTGGCCTATGCCTCTGCGGGCAGGCCAACCGTCCTGCTGGCCGCCTTCGTTGGCCTGATGGCCACAGTGAATGCCGATACCTGGGCCACCGAACTGGGCGTACTCAGCCCGCACAAGCCACGCCTGATCACCACTGGTCGCGAGGTGGAGCCGGGTACATCGGGCGGGATTACGCTCTTTGGCAGCAGCGCGTCAGCCCTCGGTGCCGCCCTGATCGGCGTCTGCCTGTTCATCCTGCTGATGCTCACGAAGGTGTCTGCACCTGGGTGGGTGATCCCCGCCGCCATCGCCGGCGGTTTCGGCGGCGCGATGCTCGACAGCCTGCTGGGGGCGACCTACCAGGCGATCTATGCCTACTCCGACGGTCGCGAGACCGAGCGGCGCTTCGACCGCAGAGGTAAGCCAACCACCTTTGTGCGCGGCTGGACCTGGCTGAACAACGATGTCGTCAACCTGAGCAGTTCGGTCGGCGGTGCCATCATCGCCATTCTGGTGATGCTCGCCTTCGGCGGATGATCACCGGTTGAGGTAAGGGATACGCCCACTCCGCGCCGCTTCCAGAGCAAGCGACGCACAAAACCGCCGGCAATGCCGACGGTTTTGTGCGTCGCTTGCTCATTTTTTTAGGCCGCCTGCTGGGCCTCCGCCGGGCGCTGTACCACCTGCTCCAGCACCACCACCACCACCGCCGCGCCGAGCAGCACCAGTTGGGGGATCGTGGTCTGCCAAGTGGGGAAGATCCCGAGGGCGGGCAGGTCGGGCAGGAAATCGGCACCGCTGGACGGCAGCACGCGCGCGACCTGGAGGGCGTGGAGGCCGGTGCCGATAAACTTAAAGCCCAGGTAGAAGATCAGCGCGCTGGTGACGAGGAAGAAGGGTCGCATCGGCAGGCGCACGCCCACCCACAGCACGAGGAGGCCCACGATCAGCAGAACCGCCACAGCAAGGCCGATGCCCAGAATCAGATCGCTCGTCGAGATCGCGGGCGCGATCCCGATGTAGAACAGGGCCGTCTCGGCACCCTCGCGGAATATCGCGAAGAAGGAGAGCAGGCCGAGGGAGAACAGACTGCCGGTGGCCAGGGCCGCGCTGGTGCGCTCGTGGATGTACTTCTGCCAGGCTCCGGCATGCGACTTGCCGTGCAGCCAGAAGCTCACGCCGAACAGCATGGCGGCGGCGATCAGGCCGGAGCAACCCTCGATCAACTCGCGGTTGCTGCCGGTGGCCACGCCACGGAAGATCACCGCGATGATCATACCGGCACCCACGCTTGCCACCACGCCCAAGATGCCGCCGCCCCAGATCCAGCCCCGCCGGTCGTGGTTGCCGGTGCGCTCCACAAAAGCCAGCAGCGCCGTGATTACCAACAGCGCCTCCAGACCCTCGCGCAGCAAGATGCTAAAGGCGTCGAAGACTCCGTAGCGCTCCGGGAGTACTAGCATCGGCGTCAGATCCGCCTGGAGTTGCTCGACCAGCGCCTTCGCGCCGGCCAGATCCCCGGCGGTGATCGCCGCCGCCGCCGCCGCCAGCGCGTTCTCGCTGCGAAGGTAGATCCCTGGCGAGCGCGCCTTCACATCGCCCTCAACGTCGGGCCAAGCGGCGCGGAAGGACTCGAGCTCGGCGGCGGCCCGCGCGGCCTCACCTGCGACCAGCGCGTCGCTCACCTCGGCCAGAGTCGGCAGCAGCGACTCCAGGGTTGTGCCCGGCACAGGCGCGGCCGATGTGGCCGGGGCGCGACCCTCGATGAATGCCATATCGGCCTGCCCTAGCTCCGCCAGCGCGACCTTGGCGGCGGCCACGTCCCCGACGGCCAGCGCGCTGCGCGCCTCGGCGTAGGCTGCCTCAATTGCGGCGTAGGTGGGACTCGACTGCCCGCGCACGGCGTCCTCGACCTTCTCCCAACCATCGTGGAACTCGGCGAGCGCCGCCTGGGCGGCTGCGGGATCGCCTGCGGCAAGCTGGCGTGCAGCGACCTCCACCGCTTTGTTTGCGGCGCGGAGTCCGTCCGCAGGCGATCCACCCTGGGCGAAGATTGTGATGGGGAGGAGCAGCAGCGCGAACCCGGCAAGCAGCAGACCGATGAAAATCCGTCGGGGCATAGCGGCGTTCCTTACAGGCTCAGTGGCGGATCTTTACGACGGTTTAGCATAGTCTAAGTTATTTTATTTGTCAATCCTACCTCCAGGTTCTCATGCCGCGCCCTCTTTCGCACACCCACCATCCACACTTTCCACAGGTTATCCCCTTCCGGCTGTTAGACCGGCTTCAGATCAGCTTTACACGTTGGTGATAAGGCACGGGGGACACCAAAAGAGCCAGCTGCACACAATGGTGACAGCTGGCTCTTTCGAAAAATGTGGCTGGGGGACAGGGATTCGAACCCCAACTACCTGATCCAGAATCAGGTGTTCTACCCTTAAACTATCCCCCAGCGCTGGGCATAGAAGCTATGCCCGGTGGTGCCGAAAGCGGGACTCGAACCCGCACGGGGTCACCCCCACTACGCCCTGAACGTAGCGCGTCTGCCAATTCCGCCACTTCGGCAAGTGGTCACTCAACGGGGGGTATAATACTACGGCAGTAGCTGTTTGTCAAATCTGGCCGGGCAGGTTCCAG
>CAISPW010000470.1 GCA_903887465.1 uncultured Oscillochloris sp.
ACCAACAAAAAGCGCGGTCTGGGGCGCAGCCCCGAGGACTTTGCTCATGCCCTGCAGCCCTAAGCGGCAACTCTAGCACCGATCATGGATCGGTGCTAGAGTAGACCCATGACGCTCTCGTTCATCTCCCCTGTCGCCCTCTGGGCGCTGCTGATCCTGCCGCCGCTTTGGCTGCTGGCCTGGCTGACCCGCGCGGTCAATATCGGGCGCATCGGACGGGCGCGCTACGCTGCGCTGCTGGCACTGCGCAGCTTGATCCTAATCGCCCTGGCCCTAGCCCTGGCCGGTACCCAACTGGTGCGCGCCGTGGATGACACTGCCGTGGTCTTCCTGATCGACGGCAGCGACTCGCTGGCCCCGGCCCTGCGCGAGCGCGCCCTGGCCTATGTGAACGCGGCCATGGCCGCCGCCGGTCCGCGCGATCATGCCGCCGTCGTGGTCTTCGGTGGCGCGGCCGCCGTCGAGCGCGCGCCCGCCCCCGCCGCGCCCCTGCGCCGACTCAGCTCGGCGGTGGTCGGCAGCCGCACGAATATCGCCGACGCCATCCAGCTCGGCCTAGCGCTACTGCCCGCCGACGCCCAGAAGCGCCTGGTGCTGCTCTCGGATGGCGGCGAAAACGCTGGCCGCGCCGCCGAGGCCGCCCGCCTGGCCGCCCTGCGCGGCGTGCCGATTGAGGTGCTGGCCCTCGCGGGCGTGACCGGCGACGATGTGCTGATCTCCGCCCTCGATGCCCCCGGCGATGCCCGCGAGGGCCAGCAGTTGTCCGTCCGCGTCCGCATCCAGAGCAGTGTCGCTGGCCCAGCCCGCATCGAGGTCTTCGCCGATGGCCAGCGGGTCGCCGCCCAGGACACGCAACTCCCCGTCGGCCCCAGCGAGTTCAGCCTGAGCGTGCCTGCCGGGCAGGCTGGATTCCGCCGCATCGAGGCCCGCGTCGAGGCTGCCGCCGACACTCAGCCGCTCAACAACCGTGCCGCCGCCTTCACCCAGATCACTGGCCCGCCGCGCATCCTGCTCGTCGCCTCGTCCGCCGACCGCGCCACGCCGCTCCAGGCCGCCCTGTCCGCCGCCGGCATGCGCGTCGAGCTGATCCCGCCCGCCCAAATCCCCGCCGACCAAGCCCGCCTGCGCGATTACGCCGCCGTCATCCTTGTCGATGTGCGCGCCGCCGCCGTGCCCGAGGTCGTCCAGGCCGCCCTCGTCACCTATGTGCGCGAGCAGGGCGGCGGGCTGGCCATGATCGGCGGGGCCGAGTCATTCGGGGCCGGCGGCTGGCGGCGCACCCCGCTCGCCGAGGCTCTGCCCGTCGATCTCGACCCACCGGCCAAGCAAGATCGGCCCGGTCTCGGCCTGGCCCTGGTGATCGACCACAGCGGCAGCATGGGCACGCCGGTGAGCAGCGGGCGCACCAAACTCGCCCTGGCCAAGGAGGCGGTCTACCAGGCCACCCTCGGCCTCGCCCGCAGCGACCAGATCGGCGTCTTTGTGTTCGACGACGCGGCCCAGACTATAGTGCCGATGCAGCCCCTGCCCGATCTGCTGGCCATCGAGGACGCCCTGGGCAATATCAGCGAGGGCGGCGGAACCGACATCCGCACCGGGATCGACCTGGCCGCCAGGGCGATCTCCCAGGTGGACGCCCGCGTCAGGCACGTGATCCTGCTCACCGACGGGCAGGCCGAGCGTAACTACGCCGACCTCGTCGATCAGATGCGCGCCTCGGGCGTGACGATCACGATTGTCTCGATTGGTACCGATGCCAACCCAAACTTGGCGGAGATCGCCCGCCGGGGCGGCGGAGCCTTCTACCGCGTGGATAGCGCCGCCGATGTGCCGCAGATCTTCCTCGCCGAGACGGTGCGCGTCGCCCAGCGCGATATTGTTGAGGGGCCGTTCACCCCCGCCGTGGCCCTGCCCGCGCCGCCGGTGCGCGACCTCGGCGGCTTGCCGCGACTCTACGGCTACAACGCCACGGTCGCCCGCGCCGCCGCCCGCACCCTGCTGGTTACCCCCGATAGCACGCCGATCCTGGCGACCTGGCAGTATGGTCTGGGCCGCAGCCTGGCCTGGACGAGCGATCTCAAGGGCCAGTGGGCCAAAGATCTGATCGCCTGGCAGGGTTTCCCGCGCCTGACCGCAGGCATGGTCGATACGCTGCTGCCCCCGCCCAGCAGCGATCTGCTGTCCCTGCAAACGCGCGGCGACGGGCCGCAGGCTACGCTCGACCTGACCGCCAGCGCCGCCGATGGATCGCCGCTCACCTCGGCGACGATCCAGGGCCGCATACTCGACCCGACCGGCGTGTCGTCGGCCTTGCGCTTCGCCCAGGTCGGGCCGGGCCGCTATCGCGCCGTGGTGTCCACCGATCTGCCCGGTGCCTACCTGGCCCAGGTGGTCGCGGCTGATGCCAATGGGTTGCCCATTGGCTCGGCCAGCGGCGGCCTGGTGGTGAGCTACTCGCCCGAGTATGGCCCGCACAACGTCGATCCGGCCCTGCTCGCGGGCCTAGCCGACCTGACCGGTGGCCGCAGCGACCCGCCGCCAGCCAGCCTGTTCGAGTCGGCGGGCCAGCACGTTGGTCGGGTGAGCGAGGTGGGCTTGCCGCTGCTCTGGCTGGCCCTCGGCATGCTGCCCCTCGACATCGCCCTGCGTCGGCTCTTCCTGCGCCGCGCCGCCTTCGCCATGCCGGCCCGCCGGCCCCGGCCCGCCGCCGCGCCCGCCGCCGAGGACGTGGCGATGGCCCGGCTTCAGGCCGCCCGTCGCCGCGCCCGTCGGCCCGTCGCTGCGCCCGGACTCAACCCTCAGCACGCAACCGAGTCCACCACCGCCGTCCCTGAGCCGCCGCCGCCCGCCGAGTCTGCGCCGTCGGAACCCGAGCCTGCCGCCGATTCCATCTCCGACCTGCTCGCCTCCAAACGCAGGCGGCGCGGATGATCCAGGATGTGGCGAATTCATCCCTCAGCCCCCCGCCGGATGCGACGTTGCCACCGCCCTGCGCGGATGACGCCCGACCTGATCCAGCGGTTTTGGAGAGGAGACCATCGGCCGTATGAAGACGATCATCATCGATAACTACGACTCCTTCACCTTCAACCTTTATCAGATGGTCGCGCAGGTCAATGGCGAAAAGCCGCTGGTGATTCACAATGATCAGATGCCGTGGTCTGAGGTAAAGGCGCTCGACCACGATAACCTTATTATCTCGCCTGGCCCTGGGCGACCTGAGCAGCGTCACGACTTCGGCATATGTTCCGAGGCGTTGCTCGATGCGCAAACCCCTGTTCTTGGCGTGTGTCTGGGCCATCAAGGGCTAGGGCATTTCTATGGTGGCGCGGTTATCCACGCGCCAGAAGCGATGCATGGCCGCCTAAGCGCGATCCATCACAATAACTCGCCACTTTTTGCGCATATCCCACAGCCGTTTATGGTGGTCCGGTATCATTCGCTAATGGTTGCCGCTACGCTTCCCGCGTGTTTGGAGAAGACCGCATGGACGAGTGATGGGCTGATCATGGGCCTTCGCCATCGCGAACGTCCATTGTGGGGAGTGCAATTCCACCCAGAATCTATCTGTACGGAGCATGGGTATCGCCTCCTTACCAATTTTCGCGCTATCACGGCGCAATACGGTCGATCCACGCAGGGCGGCCGCTCGTGGGCGGGTTTCTCCGCCATACCTGCGGGAGCCGACCAACAGCCGCGCCCCGCGCCAACCCGTATGCACGTCTGTAGTCGCAAGATCGCATTTCTGTATGACCCCGAGCAGGTCTTTATTCATTTGTTTAGCCGCATGCCCTACGCATTTTGGCTCGATAGCAGCCGTATTGAGCCGGGCCTTTCACGCTTCTCTTTTATGGGCGATGCGAGCGGGCCACACAGCAGGATCATTCAATCGTATTCTGCGCAGTGCGCGTTGGTACTCACCGCAGGAAACACCTCGCAGCGTCTGTCCGAACATATTTTTGACTACCTGAAGCGAAAGATCGATGAGTTCACGCTTCAAAATGACGATCTACCATTTGATTTTAATTGCGGTTTCGTTGGCTATTTTGGATATGATGTACAAGTTAATCACAGTTCTGAGATCGCAGATCTATCAAGCCCATCCGATGCGTGCTTTTTGTTTGCAGATCGCGTCATCGCGTTTGACCATCAGGAACAGACAATGTATCTGGTCTGTTTTGTGGAAGAGTGCCACCGCACGCATGCGGAGGCGTGGTTCGCTACGGTTGAACAGCAACTCAAGGATCTCCCGCCACCGGAGGATCTGATCTGTGGCGTTCACCTCCCGCCGATAACCTTTCGTCTCGCCCGATCAAAACAGACCTACCTCCGTGACATTCAGCAGTGCCAGAGCTATATCCGAGATGGCGAAAGCTACGAAGTGTGCCTGACCAACCAGATTCGCGCCGATCTCAGCCTTGATCCCCTCGCGCTCTACCGCTCACTCCGGCGTGTAAACCCAGCCCCCTATGCGGCATTCTTGCGGTTTGGTGACACCGCCGTACTCTGCTCCTCGCCGGAGCGGTTTTTGCACATTGATCGTGATGGCTGGGTTGAGTCAAAGCCAATCAAGGGAACCCTGCCGCGTGGGAAGACCGCCCACGAAGATAAGGCATTTCACGATCTCCTTCAGACCAGCCAAAAAGATCGCGCCGAAAACCTCATGATTGTGGATCTTGTGCGTAATGATCTTGGTATCGTATGCGATATCGGCAGTGTCAACGTCTCGAAACTCATGCATGTGGAGACATACCCAACCGTTCACCAGCTCGTCTCGACAATACGCGGGCATCTCCGCCAAGACATGCGCCCGATCGATTGCATCCAAAAAGCGTTCCCCGGCGGATCGATGACTGGCGCACCCAAAATCCGCACAATGGAGATCATCAAGGAATTGGAGCAACAGGCGCGCGGGATCTATTCTGGCTCGCTCGGATGCCTGGGGTTGAATCATACGACCGATTTGAACATTATCATCCGCACGATCGTGATGACACCCGGCGCGCTCACGATAGGCGTTGGCGGCGCGATTGTCGCACTCTCCGATCCCGAAGCAGAATTCAATGAGCTATTGCTTAAGGCCAAGGCACTGATACATGCGATTATATACTTAGCCCGAGCGGATGTCGGCGACTCGCCCGATCAAATTGCACAGCAACTGAGCCAAGGCGGCGTTGCCTGCATCTAGCGGGAGCCGGGTTCCGCCAGGGCTGCGGCAACGCCACCTCCCGGTGGGGGCGTGGGGGCTGCTGAAATTCGGCTCCCGCCCGACATAGGACAAAGCCCGCCGCCGTGGACTCAGGTGGCCACGACGGCGGGCTTCACAGACAAGCGCCGGGGAATTCTGCGCTTACCCCAGCGCCGGGTGGTTGCGCTGCTGGAAGATCGTATCCACCGAGACACCGCTGTGGATGCGCTGGATCACCTCGGCAATCAGGTGGCTCACGCTGAGTACCGTCAGGCCGGGCCAGCGCTTCTCGGGCGGCAATGGCAGGCTGTCGGTAGTGACGAGTTCCTTGAGGGAGCTGTTCTGCAGGCGCTCGGAGGCATTGGCGGACAGCACAGCGTGGACACAGCAGGCGTAGATCTCGCGGGCACCCTCGCGCTCAAGCAGCCCGATCACCTCAAGCATCGAACCGCCGGTGGCAATCTCATCATCGACCAGGATGCAGCGCTTGCCCGCCACATCTCCGATCAAGTTCAAGATCTCCGGCGAGGTGAGGTTGCCGCCATCGCTGCGGCCAAAATGCTGCACGCGGCGCTTTTCGGCGATGGCGAGGGGTGCGCCGAGCGCCTCGGCGAAATTGCGCGCCCGCTTGGCGAAGCCGACATCGGGCGAGACGATGATCATATCGTCCCAACCCTTATCGGCGAAATAGCGCACCAGCAGGTGCATCGCGGTCAACTCGTCGGTGGGGATGCTGAAGAAGCCCTGGATCTGGCCGGCGTGCAGGTCAATCGTGAGTACCTGGTGGGCACCGGCAACCTGAATCATATCGGCCAGCAAGCGCGCAGTGATCGGCACGCGCGGCTGATCTCGCTTGTCG
This sequence comes from uncultured Oscillochloris sp., assembly GCA_903887465.1. Lineage (GTDB taxonomy): Bacteria > Chloroflexota > Chloroflexia > Chloroflexales > Chloroflexaceae > Oscillochloris. The sequence goes on from CAISPW010000470.1 coordinate 6,048, forward strand.
GTGCGACCGTAGGCGTAGTACGGGATCACCGCCGTGATCCGCCCGGCCGAGGCCCGCTTACAGGCATCCAGCAGGATCAGCAACTCCATGATCCGGTCGCTCAAGTTCGGTGCCGAGAGCGACTGCACCAAAAACACATCTTTCTCGCGCACGCTCTCATTCAGTTTGACAAAAATATTCTCATTACTAAACTTCACAATGGTCGCGTCACCAAGCGGTACGTTGATACGGTCGCAAATCGCCTGGGCGAGGGCGATGTTCCCGTTCCCCGTAAAGATCCGCAGTTCATCGAATCGGCTCCCCATAGCACCCCTCCAGATAGCAGATAGCAGATACAAACACGAATGGCCGTAGAGGCGGCACGTCGCGCCCTACGGCAGAGGATCTAACAGATATTGTCACTGGCGATACACCGACCAATCTACAAGCTGCAATCTGCAATTTGCAGTTGGTCAAGCAGCGCGGCGCGCTCGATGCGCAGTCCGGCGGGCAGCCCGGCGTGGGGCGGGCTGTCGCCATCGGCGGCCACCAGCAGCGCGCTGATCATCGGACGCTGGACGAGTGCCGTGAGGAGTTGCCCCAGGCCCATGGCGACGAGGCGCGGCGCGGCACCGAGACCAGACGCCTGGGCGAAGCCCAGGGCCGCGTCGGCGCTGGCGAAGGCGACAAGCACACGCGGGCGGGCGGCGGGGGCGGGTGCCTGCCCGGCGGAGCTATCGCCGCCGTGGCTGGCGCTGCGGAAGACATAGAGGCGGGCCGGGGGCGGCACCCCATCGCCCAGACGATTTCGCGCCCAGGCCAGGGCGGCGGATGCCGCCGCCGCGCCGTAGCCAAACTGGCATGCCGCATGAATGAAGAGCTGCGCGTCGTCCATATACGTTGGATCGTAGGGGCGGCTCGCGAGTCGCCCCTACCCTACGGTGCCCCTACGGCAGTGGCACCACGGTCGGCACCGGCTGGATCGTCTTGGGGCGACTCTCGTTGCGGTAGAGGGCGGTGCCCAGCAGGCCGGCCTGCACCTCGTAGGGCGTGCCCGCCGCCTCGGAGTGCAGCTCCAGCCGCGCCCGCTCGAAATACTGCACCCGGTATGCCTTCCCGTCGGGCAGCACCTCGTCGAACTCCTCGCTAATCGGCAGGCCGAAGACATCCAAGCCGCCGCTCTGCGCCCAGAAGGTCAGGAAGGCTCCGCCCAGGGCGTGGCCCGTCTCAGCGAAGAAGCGCATGTCGGGCTGGCTCACAAAAAACTGCTGGCTGGCGAACTGACGCCCGGCGGTGTACTCGACGCCCAGCCGACCGAGCTGAACCTCGTAGGGGGTACCGACGTACTCCGGCCAGCGCTCGACGCGGGCGCGCTCGAACCACTGGATCTCGCGTCCGTTCACCGTGAGCGGCGCGCTGATCGGGACACCGAGGATGTCCAAGCCACCGTGGGCGTTGTAGTAGTCGTGAAAACCCGCACCCACCCCTGGGGCGTCGGGCACGCTACCAACCGCCGGAATGGCAGCGGTAGGCGCGGCTTGCGGGGTCTGTTGGGCCTGCTGGTCGGCCGGCATCGCCTCGCCCAGCAGCATCTGGCTGGCCTCAGCCGTCGGCGTGGGCGCAAACACCGGCGCGCGGGTCGGCGCGGCAACCGCTTGTGGGGCCGACTGGCGCTGCCCGCCATTAGCCCAGAGCTGCACGATCACCATCAGCATACTCAGGAAACCCACAAGGGCCAGGATCCAACCCAGCAGCGGCTGGCGTACCTGGTGGCCCATACGGTGGGCCGGGCTAGCCTTGGCCGGGGCATCAGAGTCGGGTGGCGGCGCATCAGGATCTGCCGGCGCATCAGCGCCCGATCGGGCGATCGGGTTACGGCTTCCCCCCACATACTGTGGCTTCTCACGCTGCTTCCGGTTGCTCATGCGGCATCCTCCACGCCCATGCGGGCGCTGATAGTGGTAGCCAGATCGCGCAGCTCGTCGGGCGTTATCGTGCCGGGCTTCCAATGATTCAGCGCGTGGTCGCCCTTCCAGCGCGGGATGATATGGACGTGGTAGTGCGCCACCGTCTGTCCTGATGCCGCCCCATTGTTTTGCAGAATGTTCAGCCCGTCCGGCTGGAGGGCAGCCGTGATTGCGCGGGCCACCAACTGTACCGTGCGGGCCACGGCGAAGAGCAGGTCGGGCGGCAGATCGAGCAGCGTGGGCAGTTCCTGCTTGCAGATCACCAGCGTATGCCCGTGCGACGCCGGGCTGACATCGAGGAAGGCCAGAGTCTGCGCATCTTCGTACAGCTTGGCCGCCGGGATCTCGCCGTTGACGATGCGTGTGAAGATCGAAGCCATGACTCCTCCTTAGGCGTAAAAACCTACAGCCATGCCTATTTCTGAGAACCTGCGGCCCCCAAGCCCCCGCCGCCTTGGCCCTCCCTGAGATCCCCGCGCTCGGCATGACGCCTGCCGAACCAGGCCAGGGCAACGGCACCAAGCAGCACACCAAACCAGAGGGTGCAGAAGCGGATGATGATCGTGGCGGTGGTGGCGGCGCTGACGCTTTGGCCGACCAGGGCCACCAGTAAACCGACGCTGCTCACCTCGGAGGCACCGAGCCCTCCGGGTAGGAACGAGACCAAGCCAAACAGGGTGCTGGCCGCAAAGATGAAGGTGGCCTGGAGCAACAGCAGGGGCGTGCCGTTTACGCCGAGGCCGGCCAGCACATAGTAGAAGGCCACACACTCGCAGCCCCACGAGATCACGCTGATCACGGTGGAGATCAGGAGGATGCGCCAGTCCAGCAACTGGGCGGTACTCGTGTAGAGGTTGCGCAGCGGCGGGGCGATCCGCCGTCCGAGGGGCAGCCGCTCGACCATGCCGATGATCCCCAGCGAGAGCGGCTGGCTCTGGGCCACCAGGATGCCCGCCACGGTGGCGGCCAACAGCACGGCGAAGAGGATGCGCGCCGGCGGGTAGAGCGTCAGGCCAAAGGCCATCAGCAGGAGCATCGCCAGGCCGTCGGTGAGCCGCTCCGCCAGGACAATCGGTGCCGAGAGGCTGATCGCCGCGCCGTTGACCCGCCGCAGCAAGTACGACTTAAACACCTCGCCCAGCTTCCCCGGCGTGACCGCCATGACCATGCCGGCGATGAAGATCAGGCCGCTGTCGAGGTGGCCCACGCCGTCGCCAAGCCTGAGCCGGCGCAGGTAGTAGTCCCATTTGAGGCCGCGCAGGAGGTAGTTCAGCAGGGTGAAACCGAGGATAGCGGGCAGCAGCGCCCAGCGGAAGGCTCCCAGATCGCGACCGACCGCGCGCAGGTCGCTGGCCAAGCTGATCACCACCAGCACGGCCAGACCGAGCAAGAGCGAGGCAAAAATCTTGCCCTGGAGTGTTCTGAGTGACATGATGAGGCACGCCTGTGGTTGGCTTCCCGCTGCTGCGATTATACCCGCCCCTTAGGGACGCGTCAAAGTCACCTACCGGCGCGGATGTGGGGGCGAATTCGCCGCCCCCGCGTGCTTTTTTTGTTGAGTTTGGACGGCAAAGCCGCCCAGACTTAACAAAAGGCCGATCTGGGGCGCTGCCCAAAAGCCATTGCGCCGACGGTATAATGCCGGTGGCGCAACATGTGCGCCACCGGGCACCTGCCGGCACCATCGCGTATGCGCCCTATCGGAACGCCATGAAACGCACTATCTTTGCCCTGCTCGCCCTCTTGCTCGCCCTCTCTGCCATGGCCCAATCCCCGGCCGCATCCGCCGCCTCGTCTGCCATCCCCGGCGAACTGTTGCTCCGCCTGCGGCCGGGTGCGCAGCCGACCCTGAGCGGCGCTCGCATACAAATCGTCGGTGGCGCAGACCTCGCCCTCGGGCCGCTCAACCGCCAACTGGCCGCACTCGGCGTCAGCGCTGCCACGCCGATTAGCGCCGGAAGCGACATCTACCGCGTGGCCATTCGGCAGGATGTGAGTCCCGCCGCCGCCGCCACCGCCCTGGCGGGCTATCGCGCCGTGGTCTACGCCGAGCCAAACTACCGCCGCAGCGCCCGGCGCACCCCCGACGACAGCGTGATCGGCCAGCAGTGGGGACTGCGCAATGTGCAGGCGTTTGACGCCTGGGATATCACCACCGGCGGGCCGATCATCGTCGCCGTGGTGGACACCGGTGTAGACAAGAACCACCCCGACCTGCGCGGCAAGGTGTTGCCGGGCTTCAACGCCTTCACCGGGGATGCCGACACGAGCGATGATAACGGCCACGGCACGGCGGTGTCCGGCCTGATTGCCGCGAACACCAATAACGGCAAGGGCGTCGCCGGCCTTTGCTGGGGCTGCAAGATTCTGCCGGTGAAGGTGCTCAGCCGCGTTGGCGGCGGTGACGACGCCACCGTGTCGGCGGGCATCCGCTGGGCCGCCGATAATGGTGCCAGGATCATCAATATGAGCCTCGGCGGCGATAAGGACAGCCAGACCCTGCACGATGCGGTGGACTACGCGGCGAGCAAGGGCGTGCTGCTGATCGCGGCCTCGGGCAACGAGCGCGAGACCGGCAACGCCATCAGCTACCCCGCCGCCTACGACAATGTCGTCGGCGTCGGTGCCACCGGCAACAGCGATGTGATCACCGGCTTTTCGAACACCGGCCCCTATGTCGATCTCGCGGCCCCCGGCGTCGGCCTGTGGACGACCCTGCCGGGCGGCGACTACGGCCCGCCGAACGGCACCTCGTTCTCTAGCCCCTACGTCGCGGGCGCGGCGGCCCTGGCCTTCACCCTGCGGCCCGACCTGTCGGCCCAGGACATCGCCTGCATCCTAGAGGCTGGTGCCGATGACAAGGGCGCGCCCGGTCGCGATGACGAGTATGGCTGGGGCCGCCTGAATGTGCTCAGGTCGCTTCAGTTGGCCCAGTCCTACGCGGGCTGCCCGCTGAATACACCGGCCCCCGCGCCGACCCCCACCCCCGGCGGCGCGGGGGCACCCCCGGCCCTCGCCGCCGTCCCCGCCGAGAGCGTCGGTGCCGACAAGGCGTATTTCCCCGAGACCGGCCACAGCCTGGGCGGCGAGTTTCGCCGCTTCTGGGCGCGTCACGGCGGCCTGGCGATCTTCGGCTTCCCCATCAGCGAGGAATTCAGCGAGGCGGGCAGCAACGGGCAGACCTATACGGTGCAGTATTTCGAGCGCCACCGCTTCGAGTTCCACCCCGAGAACCCGCCGCCCTACAACGTGCAACTTGCCCGCATCGGCGACGACATCCTGCGTGCCCAGGGCCGCGACTGGTTTACCTTTCCCAAGACCGGCCCGCAGCCCGGCTGTCTCTTCTTCGAGCCGACCGGCCAGTCGATCTGCGCGCCCTTCCTGCGCTACTGGCGCAGCAGCGGCCTAGAGTTTGACGGACGGGCGGGCAAGAGCTACGCCGAGAGCCTGGCCCTCTTCGGGCAGCCGATCTCGCCGCCACAGCGCGAGGAGGTTGCGCCGGGGGTATTCGTGACCGTGCAGTGGTTCGAGCGCGCACGCTTCGAGGATCACGGTGCCGGGCGCGTGCTGCTTGGCCTCCTCGGCAACGAGCTTGTCCGCGCCCGTGGCTGGAAGTAGAAGTAATGGACCCCGCGAGGAATGGCCAGGGCTGCTGCAACGTCGCCTCTGGCGGGGGTTGGGGGGAGAATTCGCCAGCCCCGAAAGATCTTTTTTTGTAGATTTTTGGCAGCTTCGCCGCCGAAAATCTACAAAAACGAGGTCTGGGGCGCAGCCCCAGCGACATTGCAACCGCCCTGAGGAATAGCTCCGCCAAGCCATCTGCCTGCCAGCGGCGTGCTATACTGGCCCACAATCCCAGGCCCAGGAGGGCATATAGCAATCCTCTTGGGGTTGTTGCGTGGAGTCGAGGCTTTAGCCGGATAAGGCCGGCTAAAGCCTTGACTCCTTCTTCACAACTGGAATAGGACTGCTATATAACGAGGAGAGCGCATGGAGTTGAGCGAGCTAAAGGCGGCGGCGCAGCGAGAGATCGACCAACTGGCCGGTATGCTGGTCGAGGTGAGTGACTGGATGGCGGATAACCCGGAGATCGGCCTTCAGGAGTACCAGGCGTCGGCGCGCCTGTGCGACATCCTGGGCGAGTTCGGGGCCAGCGTTGAGCGCGGCATCGCGGGCATGCCCACGGCCTTTGTCGCGCACCTCCCCGGCGCTCAGCCCGGCCCCAAGGTCGCCATTATCGCTGAGTACGACGCCCTGCCTGAGGTTGGCCACGGCTGCGGGCACAACATTATCGCCACGGCGGCCCTGGGTGCCAGCCTGGCCCTGGCCCGGATTGGCGCACACCTGCCCGGCTCCGTGACGATGATCGGCACGCCGGCCGAGGAGTCGACGGTGCCGAACGCGGGCGGGAAGATTCCCATCCTCAGCCACGGCTACTTTCAGGGGATGGACGCGGCGATCATGATCCACCCGCTCGCCGAGGACGCGGTGGCGTCCGAGAGCTCGCTGGTGGCGCACGGACTCGACTTCAGCTTTCACGGGCACCCGGCCCACGCGGCGGCCAGCCCTCACGAGGGTATCAACGCCCTGGACGCGGTGATCGTGATGTTCAACAGCATTGGCTTGCTGCGCCAGCAGGTTCGCTCCGACGCCCGCATCCACGGTGTGATCACCCACGGAGGCACGGCACCCAACGTGATCCCCAGCTACACCGCCTGCCGCTTCCGCGTGCGCGCCGCCGACCCGGCCTACGCCCGCGACCTAGTGCGGCGGGTGGTGGCCTGCGCCGAGGCCGGGGCCACGGCCAGCGGGGCGCATATGGAGTGGCGTGCGTATATGCCGCCCTACCTGAATATGGTGCCGAGCCACAGCCTCGGCGAGGCATTCAAGGCCAACCTGGAGACTCTCGGACGCCCGATCACCGAGCGTAATGAGCGCAGCGGGGTCGGCTCCACCGACCTCGGCAACGTGAGCCACCGCATCCCGGTCTCCTGCGCCTACCTCAAAATCTGCGGCCCTGACGCGGGCTGGCACACCCGCGAGGTCGCCGCCGCGACGCGCAGCGCGGCCGGCCACGCCGCGATTGTGGACGGGGCCAAGAGCCTCGCGATGACCGCCCTCGATATCCTCTTCGACGCATCCCTGCGCCGTCGCGCCGCCGAGGAACACGCCGAGGCGATGGCGAATATCGACGAGTAGGGGCGAAACGGTAGGGGCGCATCACGATGCACCCCTACTGCTTCGCCCCTACTTCAGCGTAGATCGCCTCGATCTTGCGGGCCGACAGCTCCCAGGAGAGTTCGGCCACCGCACGGGCGCGCCCCTCGGCACCGAGTCGCGCAGCCAGGGCGCGATCCTCCAGGGCCAACTCCAGCTTCTCGGCCAGATCCTCGGCGCTGCCGAGGCGGGCGTAGATCCCACCGTCGCCCAAGATCTCGCGGCTCACCGGCGTCTCAAAAACCACCACCGGCAGGCCCATGGCCATATAGTTGCTGATCTTGCCGTTGCCCTCGGTGAGGCTCATCTTCGGGGCCACGGCCACATCGCCGAGGGCCAGGTAGCTGTGCAGGTCGCGGTAGATGATCCGGCCCGGCAGGGTTACGTGGTCATCGATGCCAAGCGAGGCAGCGTAGGCGCGGTAACTGTGGGGGTCGGGGTGGCCCATGATCAGAAAGTGTACATCTGGATGGCGGCGGGTGAGGATCTGGGCGGCCTCAATCAGCACGTTGGTGCCCTGGTAAGGGGCGAGCAGGCCGATATAGGCCACGATCCGCCGCCCCTCGGGGATACCGAGCTGGGCGCGCAACTCGGCACGCTGGGCCGCCCACGCGAGCGAACCGTCGAAGGGACGGAAGCGGTCGGTATCCACACTGTCGGTGACGATGTGAAGCCGGTCGGGGTGAGCGGCACCGTCGCGGCGCAGCAACTCGGCCGCGTTATGGGTACTCGTCATCACCGCGTCAGCCTGGTGGTTCAGGAATCGCTCCAGGCGAGCCAGAGGCATGTAGAGCGGGTTAGATGCGGTCATAAAGCCGTGGTCGAGCATCTCGCTAGTCATGCTGCCCTGGTAATCGAGGATAAGGGGAGCGCCGAGCAGATGCTTGAGCGGCAGCCCGATGGCCGCCGCCTCGTGGGTATGGGCGTGGATGATCGTCGGGCGCTCGCGCAGGGCCACCCGCAGAGCGCGCCAGCCCAGGCCCACGTCTAGGTAGAGCTTGTGGCGCGAGGATCCGACCACGGCACGCTTGATCCAGGGCACGTCCCAGGAGCGGCGGATGTCGATGCCCGGCATATTATCGCCGTTGTGGTAGGTCGCCAGCACCAAGCGGTGGCCGAGCTTCTGGATGGCCCGCGCCTCCTCCCAGATCCGCACGTGATTGCCGTAGTCCGAGAAGAAGCTCGTCGAGGCCAGCATGAGGATGGTATAAGCCATAGTTTTTAGTGCGGAGGGTTGAGTGCTAACGTAAGACATGGTTCAGAACAGCTTTACCGTTTGGCGGGGACGCGATGAGGCGAGGATGCGCTAGCATCGCCTCGTCGCATCTTCGCCTCATCGCCAAACGGTAAAGCATGGTTTTAGAGGGACCGAGTTTACTTTACACTCTTGGCATATTTACCCCCCCTAGCCCCCCCGCTTGCGAGGGGGAATCAATGCGTTGTTCCCCCCCGCTTGCGGGGGGGCTAG
>CAISPW010000471.1 GCA_903887465.1 uncultured Oscillochloris sp.
AGGTCGCTTCAGCGACCTTCGTAGACCTCGCCGGTGTATGCTGCCCTCAAATACCGTAGGGGCGGCTCGTAAGCCGCCCCTACCCATAACATCGCGCAGATCGAGATCCGCCCCTACCTCGTCACCTTCTCAACCGGCGGCCTGTAGTTGCTCGCCTGAACCGTAGGTGCTTGGCGCGAAGTCATCGTGCCGTCATCCCCGCAATAGGGGCAGATGCTCCAAGTCAGATCAACCACCCGCGCACAGGTATCGCAGCGGCGGCGCAGGGAGGTATTGCAGTGCGGGCAGAGGATGTAGTCCGGCTCAATCGGTCGCTGGCACTCCGGGCAGACGTACTTTTCCTCAATATCATTGCGCAGGTACTCATCCTCAAGGGATCGCTCATACTTCTCGGCCAGGGTCTGCGGCGGGCGCAGGATCAGGTGCAGCGGGATGCCCATGAAAGGCAGCAGCAACACCAAGCTAACCGCCAGCACCTGCACCGACACATCCTCGCTGCGGCGGCGGATGTCGCGATACGCCCACAGCACTGACGCTGCCCAGAGCAACACCAGGTAAGCCCCAAGAAATACGCCCAAAACTTGGAGGATCGGCACCAGATTCGAGAGAAAGTTTTGTATCGCTTCCATAGCGGAGGTTCTCAGAGAGGGCCTGCCATCCCTGACAAATGAATAATCGTTATCCCAGTTATGCGGGCCAGCCTTTAGAGCCGCGTCGTCTCAGCCTTCAGCACAAACACTGTGGCCCCGCCCACCTGCACCTCCAGGGGAGCCGGTGGGTAGAACTCGCCGGACTCGGCGATCGGCGGCATTGGCGAGACATAGCGCGTGCGGGTCGAGCAGTGTTCGCGCACCGTCTTGATCACCGCGTTCACCTGTGCATCATCGACGCTCAACAGCAGCGTGACATTCCCCTCGCGCAGGAACCCGCCCTGGCTACTCAGCCTCGTCACCCGAAAGCTCTGCTCAGTCAGGGCGTCCACAAGGTTGCCCGAGTCCTGGTGCTGCACCACCGCAAGTATCAGCTTCATCGAACTGCCCCCAGACGCGCAACCCGCTTCAGTAAGGGCTCAACCTCGTAGACGATCTGATCCGCCAGTGCGACAAGAGTCTGGTCGGCCGGGAGCGAGCGCCAGCGGCGGGGATCCTGGCGGATCAGTTCCGCAAACCCGGCGGCCACCCGCTGGTGATAGGCCAAGTCGCGGGCATCCAGGCGGTTCCACTCAGGCGGCGTGCTAAACGTCGTGCCGGGCGCGCTCTGTTCCGCCCGCTCCTTCGCCACCTGCTTACGCCGCAGGCCATCCTCCACCGGCAGATCCAGATAGAAGGTCAGGTCAGGCATCAGCCCGCCCGTCGCCACCGTCGTAATCGCCTGGAGTTCATCCAGATCGCGCCCGAGCCCATAGCCCTGGTAGGCGAAGGTAGAGTCGGCATAGCGATCACAAAGGACGATCCCGCCCGTATTCAGGTAGGGCCGGATCAACTCGCTCACCAACTGCGCCCGCGCCGCCGAGAAGAGCAGAGTCTCCGTCGTCGGCGTCATCTCGGTGTGCCGCAGATCCACCACGATCCGCCGGATCAACTCGCTGATCCGCGTGCCGCCAGGCTCACGGGTCAGGATGACCGGGTAGCCCTGGCCCTGGAGCCGCTCGTAGAGCAGACGTGCCTGGGTACTCTTACCGCAGCCTTCCGGCCCCTCAAATGTGATAAATATGCCCATAGGCACATTATAGCCTGTCTGCGCCGATCTCGCATAGCTCGCCTGTCGGCGGGCAGGGCTGCCACCCAAGCATTTGCATGCCAATTGGGTGAAATGGCCAGCAAAGCTGGCCATTTCACCCAATATAGATGATCATCACCTACCGGTAAATCTTCACCCGCCGGTTCGGGTCATCGCCACGGCTCTCCGAGCGCAGGTTATAGCGGCCGGCCATCTGGTGCTGGAGCCGACGGATATAGCTGCTGCGCGGCGTCAGCTCGATCCCGCTGCGCTCGCCGTTCATCAGTTGGCTGATCGCGGCCTCCAGTTCAACCATGGCGTCCTCAATCACCTCGGAGCCGTTGCTGCGCTTCCCGCTCTCGCCATCGGGCTGCCCGCCCTCGTCGCCCTCGGCCTCGCGCAGGTTGAATACCTGAGCCAACTGGCGCTCCATCTGCGTGATCGTGTTATTCCGCAGCACGTACACCGGCACGCCGTGTTCCTCGGCCTGCTTGAGCCGCTGGGCGCTCTGGCGATAGTAGTTCTTCAACGTCATCACCAGCGAGGCGTCCTTCATCTCGCGGACGATCACCGCCGGCACCCGCAGCCGCTCGATGGCCGTCTCCAGCCGGTTGCGGCTCACGCCAAACGGAAAGATGCGCTGGGTCGGCACCGCCGGGCCAACCGCGCCATTTGATCCGCCGCCCGAACTGCTGCGATCACGCGGGCGCGGCCCACCAAAGCGCTCGCCGCCACCACCAAAGCGCTCGCCGCCGCCCCGCTCGCTGCTGCCCCGCCCTGGGGCCATCCGCCGACCCAGGGCCGGCGCGTCGATCAGCTCGCGATGCACCGTCTCCACCTGCACCTTCCCGTCCGCATCGCGTGAGCGCAGCTCGGCCGGCGGGTTTTCACCGCGCAGGATCGCATCCACCGCCGTCGCCACATCATCATAGACCGTCACGCTGTCCCAACTCTCGATCTCGACCAGCACCTCAAAGGTTGGCGGGGCCTTGCGCTCCAGCACCGTCTTCTGCGTGCCGCGCCGCCGCGCCTCCTCATCGCCGAGCGTCACCGGCTGGATACCGCCGACCAGATCCGAGAGCGTCGGGTTGATCATCAGGTTGTCGAGGGTGTTGCCGTGGGCCGTGCCCACCAGTTGCACGCCGCGCTCCGCGATCGTGCGCGCAGCCATCGCCTCAAGCTCCGTGCCGATCTCGTCGATGACGATCACCTCAGGCATGTGGTTCTCCACCGCCTCGATCATCACCCCGTGCTGCTCGGCCGGTCGGGGCACCTGCATGCGCCGCGCCCGGCCAATCCCCGGATGCGGGATGTCGCCGTCGCCAGCGATCTCATTCGAGGTGTCCACAATCACCACCCGCTTGCGAAACTCCTCCGCCAGCACGCGGGCCGTCTCGCGCAGCAGGGTCGTCTTGCCCGTGCCTGGCTTACCGAGCAGCAGAATGCTCTTCCCGGTCTCCACCAGGTCGCGGATGATCACCACCGTCCCAAACACCGCCCGGCCCACCCGGCAGGTCAGGCCAACCACCATGCCCCGGCGGTTGCGCATCGCCGAGATCCGGTGCAGCGTGCGCGGAATGCCGGCCCGGTTGTCCTCGCCAAACTCGCCGATCCGCCCGATCACGTAATCAATGTCATCCTGAGTCACCTCGCGGTCGCTCAGGAATCGCTCCTCATCCCGGTAGCGCGCCTCCGGCAGCCGCCCCAGATCCATCACAACCTCAAGCAGGTCCGCCGGGTCATCATCGATATCCTGGATAGCATCCGTAATATGGGCCGGCAGCGCATCGAGCAGGAGATCAATGTTGTTGGTCACATCAGGTCGCTCGGACATAGGGTTATGGATCCTCCCTCGCCGCAGAGATACGTGGAGCGGTCACCCGGGGTTCCAGCCCCGGCTCGAAGGACGGCACAAGCAACGGTCGACGCACCGCGACGACCATGCTCTTCACCAGCAGGGCTTGCGCCCCAATCGCCTGGAAGCCTAGCGCCTGGCATGGCCCCCGCAACTCCTCCTGGTACTCGCGTAGCATCAGGTAGGCCGGGAGCGGGTCGCTGAGTTGTGCTAGCCCAAAGCGTAGCACATCAACCACCTGATCGCGCACATCAGGCCGCATCATCAGGCTGAAGACATGCCCTGAAACCCCGCTCGTCAGTCGCAGGTAGGCGATCAGATCGTCGTCGGGGCCGAGTACCCAGGCTACTTGGCGCGGCCTGCCAAAGTGCGGCGACCGCGACAGCGACCAGTGGCGGGCGTTGCGCACCTCGGCGTGCTGCACGAGGTGCGGCGTCACCGCGCCGTAGAGTTTATGCACGGCCCAGTGATCGCGGCGGGCCTGCATCCGCATGGGGGCCAGGGCCGTCCCCTGATCCCAGTCGGGGCCAGAGAGCTGCATGATCGTCGCATGGGCGTAGGCGTGAAAGCCCAGCTGGCGGAAGATCTCGCGCACCTCGGTGTGCTGGCTAGGGGCTGCCGCGTAGATCCGCTGAACCTGGGCGTGCCCGGCGTGGATGCAGAGCTGTTCCAGCAGCCGAAACCAGACATCGTAGTCGCTCGGCAGGCGCGCCGCCCGCGCCCCGGAGGTGCCGAGATAGACCACATCCAGCTCGGGGCGGTCGCCGCGCCCAAGCGCCTGGACGACCGCGCTCGTGCCGCGCTCCTGTGCAATCAGCGTGACCCGATCACGCCCGTTGCCCTGTAGCATGCACCGCAGCGCACACCAAGCGGGCCGGTGGGCCTGTGCGAGCAGCCCATCGGTGTAGAGTACGATCTGGTTACGCGGCTTGCGCCGTAGCGACCAGAGATCGCCGGGGGTCACAGAGCGTATCATAGTGTAAGCTACCCACCGCTAAAGCTGGTGGGCTTTACCCTGGCGCGACGAGGTTGACTCGCCTCCGGGTAGTATGGCGGACTTACCGCCGCCCGACTGGCGATATTGCCAGCCGCGATCACATCTGCATGACCAGCGAGTCCGCAGCGTGTGCACACAAACGACGCCTGGGTCTTGCGGTTGGCCTTGTCGATACAACCGCAGTTTGGACAGGTACGCGAGGTATTCCGAGGGTCTACGAAATGGACAGGAACGCCCGCCCGTGCGGCTTTGTAGACGATGAAGAGCCGCAACTGGAGAAAGGCCCAACTATGGAGTGTCGTGCGCTGCGACCATCTAGCCCTCACCCGCGACCGAATGTGCGTCAGATCCTCCAACGCTATCGCTCGCTTCGTGCGTTTGGCCGTCACGACCATCTTTTTGCTCAGGTTATGATTCGTCCATGTGGCGAACCGGCGCTCTTGCCCCGCCAGCTTCTTCACGCGGCGGCGGCTCCCGTGGGTGCGCTTCCGCTGGAGCTTGTTTCGCAGGCTCCGATGCCGATACGATAATCGTCTACAGCTCCAGAAAATAGCGGTGTACCCGGTCATCGCCGGTAAGCTCAGGGTGAAAGGTCGTCGCCAGCATCCGGCCCTGCTGTGCCGCCACCACCGCCCCGTCGGGCAGGCGCGCCAGCACCTGCACCGTCGGGCCAACCGACTCGATCTGCGGTGCGCGGATGAACACCCCCGGCAGCGGGGTCTCGCCGAGGACGGGCATATCCAGGGGCAGCTCAAAGCTGTCGAGCTGACTGCCGTATGCGTTGCGCCGCACCGTGATATCCATCATCTCAAGGCTCGGCTGCCCGCCCTGTTTGGTCCCCATCAGCGTGCGCGCCAGCAGAATCGCCCCCGCGCACGTACCCCAGATCGCGAGGTCGCGCCCGGCCCGCGCGCGCAGCGGGGCGACAAAATTGTAGATTGTCAGCAACCGACCGATCACGGTACTCTCCCCACCAGGGATGATCAGGCGGTCAACAACATCCAGGTGGCGCGGCAGGCGCACCTCCACGGGCCGCACACCGATCTGCCGCAGCATCTCGATATGCTCGCGAACGTCGCCCTGAAGCGCCAGTACGCCAACATTCATAAAAAAACATCCGTTGGGGCAGCGTCGCGACTCCGCCGCGACGCTGCCCCAACAAAAAGCCTACCAGCCGCGCTTCGCCATCAACTGCTCGGTCGGGATCTGATCAATGTTGATGCCGACCATCGCCTCGCCCAGACCCTTGCTCACCTCGGCGATAATCGCCGGGTCGCGATAGTGGGTGGTTGCCGCAACGATCGCCCGCGCCCGCTGCATCGGGTTGCCGCTCTTGAAGATCCCCGAGCCGACAAAGACGCCATCGACGCCCAGTTGCATCATCAGGGCGGCGTCGGCGGGGGTGGCGATCCCGCCAGCGGCGAAGTTCACCACCGGCAGTCGGCCCGCCGCAGCCACCTGCTTCACCAGTTCGTAGGGTGCCTGCAGGTTTTTGGCCGCCGTGAACAGCTCGTCCGCATCCATGCTTTGGAGGCGGCGGATGTCGCCCTGCACGGCGCGGAAGTGGCGCACGGCCTCTACCACATTGCCCGTACCGGCCTCGCCCTTGGTGCGCAGCATCGCCGCGCCCTCGGCGAGGCGGCGCAGCGCCTCACCCAGATTGCGGCAGCCGCAGACAAAGGGGATCGTAAACTTGTGCTTATTGATGTGGTGTTCCTCATCCGCCGGGGTGAGCACCTCGCTCTCATCAATATAGTCGATGCCCAGCGCCTCGATCACCTGGGCCTCGACAAAATGGCCGATCCGGGCCTTCGCCATCACCGGGATGGTCACCGCAGCCTTGATCGCCGAGATCAGTTCAGGGTCGCTCATCCGCGCGACGCCGCCTTGGGCGCGGATGTCGGCGGGCACGCGCTCAAGCGCCATCACCGCCACCGCGCCCGCCTCCTCGGCGATCCGCGCCTGCTCGACGGTGACCACATCCATGATCACGCCGCCTTTGAGCATCTGCGCCAGGCCGACTTTCGTCGTCCAGGTCGATTTTTCCATCACAGCACCTCACTCACACGCGGTTCCAAAGTAGAGATATCACGCTTTATTCTACCATAGCCGCTTGTGTCGGGACAATGCGGCCAGGGCGTCAGCCAGGGCTGCTGCAACGTTGCTGGGGCTGCGCCCCAGACCGCGCTTTTGGTTGGTTTTTGGCGGATTCGCCGCCAAAAACCAACCAAAAAAGATCGTTCGGGGGTGGCTTTGCCACCTCCAAACCCCCGCTGGAGGCGACGTTGCCACGGCCCTGGGGCGTCAGCATCCCGTTTGCGTTTGACAAAGACCGGGGTGGATGTTATACTTTTTTATCGCTGCGCAGACGCGCAAGTACGTCTCTTTGTGTGTTACACCGGTCTACTCTAAGGCGTAGTCGAGACTACGACCAGACGTGGGCCAGGTTATTATTTTGTCTCGAATAGCTGCCCAGGGCGTCTGACACAGGAGTTCTTGATGCCGACCATTAACCAGCTCGTTCGCAAGCCGCGTAAGCCGGTCGTGAAGAAGACGAAGGCTCCCGCGCTGCGGTTCACCTACAACTCGCTCAAGGGGAAGCTGACCCGTGGCAAAGGCTCACCGCAAAAGCGCGGCGTCTGCACCAAGGTCGCCACCGTCACGCCGAAGAAGCCGAACTCGGCCCTGCGCAAGATCGCCCGCGTGCGGCTCTCCAACGGGCTTGAGGTCACGGCGTACATCCCCGGCGAGGGCCACAACCTCCAGGAACACTCGGTGGTGCTGATCCGTGGCGGCCGCGTGAAGGATTTGCCGGGCGTGCGCTACCACATCGTGCGCGGCACCCTCGACACGCAGGGCGTCAACGGCCGCAAGCAGGGCCGCTCGAAGTACGGCACGAAGAAGAACGTGCAGCCGGTCGGCAAGAAGCGCTAGTAACGGCAGGTGGTGCCAGACGGCAGAGGAGCGTCCTGTTGCCTGTTGCCTGTTGCCTACCGCCCACAGAGGAAAGCTATGTCCCGCCGAAGCAACACTGTTAAGCGCGTCATCATCGCCGACGCTCGCTACGAGAGCCTGCTGGTGCAGAAGTTCATCAATAAGGTGATGGAGCGTGGCAAGAAGAGTACTGCCGAGCGCATCGTCTATAACGCGATGGACATTGCCGCCGATAAGCTCAAGAAGTCGCCCCTTGAGATCTTTGAGCAGGCGCTGCGCAATGCCAGCCCCTCGATTGAGGTCAAGCCCAAGCGCGTCGGCGGTGCCACCTACCAGGTGCCGATCGAGGTGAAGAGCGAGCGGCGCTACGCCCTGGCGATGCGCTGGCTGCTGATCTCGGCCCGCGCCCGCAGCGGTCGCCCCATGGCCGAGCGCCTTGCCACCGAGATGATGGATGCCTACAACAATACCGGCAGCACGATCAAGCGCCGCGAGGACGTGCATAAGATGGCCGAGGCCAACCGCGCCTTCGCGCACTACGGCCGGCTCTAAGGTCGGCGCAGCACGCTGCGCCCCAGCTCAGAGCGAGAAGCGACACCATCCAGAGGAGTAGTGACGGGTATGCCACGCCAGATTGAGCTCGAAAAAATCCGAAATATCGGAATCATCGCCCACATCGACGCGGGCAAAACCACGACGACGGAGCGCATCCTGTTCTATACCGGGCGCACCTATAAGATCGGCGAGGTTCACGA
>CAISPW010000472.1 GCA_903887465.1 uncultured Oscillochloris sp.
CCAACCAAAAAAAGATCTTTCGGGGGTGGCTTTGCCACCCCCAAACCCCCGCCGGAGGCGACGTTGCAACCGCCCTGTGTAGAACGCCAGGGCGGTTGCAACGCCCCTGGGGCTGGGATGGCCGCGCCCTGTAGCGTAACGGCCCTGCCTTTTGATGGTGGTTGATGGCTTTGCCATCAACCACCATCAAAAAGAGATCCCTAGCGTGCGCCGACGGCGGCGGCGAGTTCACGCTCGACGATGCTGACAATCAGGTCGTCGAGGCGCTCGACGCTGTAGGGCTGGTCGCCTGCCTCTAGGGTGGTACTCTCGCCGGGGGCACCGGCGCTCTGGCCGGGCTGGTAGGTGAGGAAGACGAAGCCTCCCATGGTCTGCTGGGCGAGCTGGCGGAAGACGTACTCGGCGGGGGCGTCGCTGTTGCTGGCGGCAATCGGGTAGATCTTTACGCCACGGGCCGTCGCCTCACGGGCACCGTCCAGGTAGGTGAACTGCGATTGGGCGTCGGTGTGCGGCCCGGCGTCGGCCACCAGGAAGACCAGGCGCACAGCGGGCTGGTCGCTCCAGCTGGCGCGCATAATCGCATCGTACATGGCCTCGTCCACGGCCTCGGGGGTGTCGCCGCCGCCGGCGGCCGCGAGCTGGGTGAGGGCGCTGCGGAACTGGCCCAGGTCGGTGGTGAAGTCGACTGGGCGGGTCACGTAGTCGTCGCCGCGATCACGGTAGGCGACCAGGCCGTAGCGGATCTGCGGGCGCGGGGTGAAGGCGTCGATGCGCTGGGCGATGCTGTCGATGGTCTGCTGGATGCGCCCGAGTTCGTCGCCCATGCTGCCGGTGGTGTCGAGCAGGAAGAGCAGGTCGAGGCGCAGGGCGCTGTCGGGCTGCACGCCGCGCAGGCCGATCTCAACGCTCGCGCCGGGGCTGCGGTCGAAGCTGACCTCGGCGCTGGCGCTGGCGTAGGTCGCCACGGCGCGGAAGCGGGTGATGTTGGGGCTGACACCAAGGGCGCGGGGCAGGAAGATCGTCTGCCCGCCGGCGTAGGTGCGGCCGTGAAAGATCTCCTGGTCATCGGCGTAGATGGTGACACGGGCGTCGATGACGGGGCGCTGGCCGTCGCCGATGACGCGGATGAGGTAGCGCTCGCCGACATCGGCGAGGCGCACGCCGCCGCCCTGGTATGCCTGGAGGTAGTCGAGGTATGCGGCAAAGCGGTCGTTGTCGTTGATCTCACCGGCCTTGAGTCCAGCCTCCTGGC
Organism: uncultured Oscillochloris sp.; assembly: GCA_903887465.1. Taxonomy (GTDB): domain Bacteria; phylum Chloroflexota; class Chloroflexia; order Chloroflexales; family Chloroflexaceae; genus Oscillochloris. The sequence goes on from CAISPW010000472.1 coordinate 1,253, forward strand.
CGAGCGGGCGCACGGCTGAGGCGTTGGTGCTGGTAGCGGCAGAGATCGGGGCGGCGGCGGCGACTCCATCGGCGGCACCGCTGGCGGCGGGCGGCGGGGCGGCCGCGTCGCCGACGACGGCCGCCTCAGCGGCGGCGACACCGGTGGCGGCAGGCATGGCGGGCGCGGCAGGCGCGGCGGTGGCTTTGAGCGCCTGAGCGGCGGTGTTCTCACGGGCGGTGGCGGCGGTAGGGGCGGCGGTAGGGGCAGCGGCGGGCGCACCACCGCACGCGGCCAGCAGGGCCAGGGCCATGGCGAGCAGCAGGGCTAGGGCGGCGCGGCGGCGGGCGAAGTATCGTGTCATCGGGAGCCTCCTCGGAGCGGAAATCTGACAGCCTGTGTCAGAGACGGCTTAGGCGGGGAGAAGGTTCCGATGCTGAGGCATGGGTCAGATCAGCTTGACCGTTGAGCGATACGGCGAGGGCGCGCTGGCCTCACCGCCCGGTAGGCTTTTTCAGTAAAGGCATGGTTCAGAATCGGGCATTTCAGCTTGACCGTTGTAGCGCGGGCTTCCAGCTTGCGATGGTACTCCTGACCGCCTGGAAGGCGATGCTACGTTCACTGCAAACGGTCAAGCTGGGTTTGAATCATGCCTAATGAGGGGTACTAGGGGATTTCCCCTAGCAAGACAGGGGGGAGAGGGCTTGTCTTAAGCGCAACTGTCTTCTATACTGTCCTAACACCCCATCACCACATCTGACGCGCATATGGTCGTACGCACCCGTGGCGTCGGCACGGAAGGAGGTCGATCCCCGCCAGATTCTGCCCACAACCTGATCGATTCACTGCTGAATTATTCTATCGTCTAGGAGGACAGACCATGCGGTTCAAAGGCTTCGTACTCATGCTGCTGGCATTGGTAACCTCGTCCGTTCTCGCCGCCTGTGGTGGTGCCCCCGCAGCCCCCACTGCGGCCCCCACTACCGCCTCCACCGGGGCCACCACCGCCCCCACCGGGGCCACCACCGCCCCCGCTACGGCTGCCCCCACAAACTCTACGCTGGCCGTCGGCATTGTGCTGCCGACCAAGGATGAGCCGCGCTGGATCCAGGATGAGACCCGCTTCAAGGAGGCCCTGACGGCAGCTGGCTACCAGGTCGAGATCCTGTTTAGCCAGGGCGATTCGGCCAAGGAGAAGGCCAACGTCGAGGCGCTGCTGACCAAGGGCATTAAGGTGCTGATCATCTGCCCGCAGGACGGCACCGCCGCCGCTGCCGCCGCCGATGCGGCCCGCAAGGCCGGGGTCAAGGTGATTTCCTACGACCGCCTGATCCGCGAGACCGACGCGGTCGATTACTACGTGACCTTCGACAGCCTGGCCGTGGGTGCGAATCAGGCCAAGTACCTGGTTGACAACGCCAAGGGCACGGGCAACCCGCTCTACCTCTACGCGGGCGCGTCGAGCGACAACAACGCCTTCGTCTTCTTCCAGGGTGCCTGGAAGGTGCTTCAGCCCAAGATCGCCGATGGTACCTTCGTGATCAAGAACTCCAGTGAGGCCGTGGCGCTCCAGGCCAAGGCGGATCTGACCCGTGACGAGCAGGCCAAGATCATCGGCCAGATCACCACGAACTGGGACTTCAACGTCGCCAAGACGCTGGCCGAGTCGAATCTGACCTCGGCCACGGCGGCGGATAAGGGCAACGTCTTTATCCTGGCCCCGAACGATGGCACGGCCCGCTCGATTGCTGACACCTTCAAGGCCGACAAGGACGTGAAGAGCTATCTGGTGACTGGCCAGGACGCCGAGAAGGCGTCGGTGCAGTACATCATCGACGGCAAGCAGTCTATGACCGTGTTCAAGGACGTACGCACGCTGGTCAAGGACGCGATTACCGCTGCCGTGTCTCTGCTCCAGGGCAAGACCCCGACCGCCTCGGGCGTGTACAACAATGGCAAGGTGGACGTGCCTGCCGTGCAGTCCGCTGTGGTGACGGTGGACAAGGCCAACCTCAAGGCGAGCCTGATTGACTCGGGTTACTACCAGGCCAGCGACTTCACCGGGCTGTAGGCAACTTCTGCGTTTTGCGAGGCTTGGGCGGCGAGGTCGCCCAAGCCTTGCGAAAAAAGTATTGTGGGGGCGGCAAAGCCGCCCCTTTTCCTACCTGTCGTATTCGGTTCAAAAAGACGAGAGTTGCCATGAGCACACCTATCTTGGAGATGAAAAACATCACCAAGGAATTCCCCGGCGTGAAAGCCCTGAATAACGTCAGCTTTCGCGTCGCGCAGGGCGAGATCCACTGCCTGGTCGGCGAGAATGGCGCAGGCAAATCGACGCTGATGAAGGTGCTGAGCGGGGTCTACCCGTATGGCACCTATAGCGGGGATATTCTGCTGGGCGGGGCGGTGCAGCGCTATCGGGGCATCCGCGATAGCGAGCATGCGGGGGTCGCGATCATCTACCAGGAGCTGGCGCTCATCCCCGAGCTGACGGTCTACGAGAATATCTTCCTAGGGAATGAGATCCGCAACGGGCCGCTGGTGAACTGGAACGAGACGATCAAGCGGGCGGGCGAGATGCTCGACAAGGTGCGGCTCAAGGTGAACCCGGCGGCAAAGATCAAAGATCTGGGCGTCGGTAAGCAGCAGTTGGTAGAGATCGCCAAGGCGCTGAGCCGCGACATCAAGCTGCTGATCCTCGATGAGCCGACGGCGGCGCTGAACGAGGATGATAGCGCCAACCTGCTCAACTTGCTGCGCGAGCTGCGCGAGAATGGCGTGACCTGCATCCTGATCTCGCACAAGCTAAAGGAGGTGATCGAGATTGCCGACTCGGTCACGGTGCTGCGTGACGGGCAGACGATCTGCACGCTGGACGCGCACAAGGGCGAGGTTTTCGAGGGCGCGCTGATCAAGCACATGGTTGGGCGCGAGATCGACAACATCTACCCGAAGCGCGAGCATAAGGAACCGGGCGAGGTGGTGCTGGAGGTGCGGGGCTGGAACGCCTACGATCCGGGGCTGGGCCGGACGATCCTGCGCGACGTGAGCATGTATGTGCGGCGGGGCGAGATTGTCGGGGTGGCCGGGCTGATGGGATCGGGGCGCACCGAGCTGGCCATGAGCATCTTCGGCAACCCGCTGGGCTACCAGATCAAGGGCGAGCTGCTGATGAAGGGCAAGCCGCAGACATTCCGCGAGCCGCAGGACGCGATCCGCGCCGGGGTGGCCTATGTGACCGAGGACCGCAAGGGCAACGGTCTGATCTTGATCCAGGATGTCAAGGAGAACATCACTCTGGCGAACCTGCACGCGATCGCACATCGCGGCGTGATCGACAGCAACGCCGAGATCAAGATCGCCAACGAGTACAAGGTCTCGCTGAACATTAAGACGCCCAGCGTCGAGCAGCGCGTCTCGAATTTGAGTGGCGGCAACCAGCAGAAGGTCTGCCTGGGCAAGTGGCTATTTGTCAAGCCCGACCTGCTCATCCTCGACGAACCCACGCGCGGTATTGATGTCGGCGCGAAGTTTGAGATCTACACGCTGATGAACCGGCTGGTTGATCAGGGCATGAGCATCATTATGATCTCGTCGGAATTGCCCGAGGTGCTGGGCATGAGCGACCGGGTCTACATCGTCTCCTCTGGCCGGATCACGGGTGAACTGCCGATTGCCGAAGCGACCCCAGAAAAAGTGATGCGACTCGCGACTAACTAGGAGACTCGGGGATGTTTTTCCAGAATCTTCAAAAAGTACTGCGGCAAAATATCCGCGAGTACGGCATGTACATCGCCCTGTTCGTGATCATGCTGATCTTCGCCATCACCACCAAAGGCACCTTCGTCTCGGCGCGCAACCTGAGCAACCTGCTGAACCAGACCGGCTACATCGCGGTGCTGGCGGTCGGGATGACGCTGGTGATCGTCGTCCGGCATATTGATCTGTCGGTGGGATTCTTGGCCGGGTTCATCGGCGCGGTCGCGGCGATCGCGCTCGCGAAGTGGGGCATGCCGGTCTATGTGGTGATCCCGCTGGTGCTGGTGATCGGCGCTATCGCCGGGCTGATCACGGCCTTCCCGGTGGCCCAACTGGGCATCCCCTCGTTCGTGGCCTCGCTGGCGGGCTGGCTGATCTACCGAGGTTTCCTCCAGTTGGTGACGGCGGGTACCGGCACGATCATCATCGCCGACAAGGCGTTCAACGCCATCGGCAACGATTTCATCCCCGATATCCCGATCAAAATTCTGCCCAACATGCATTTCCTCACGCTGTTGGTCGGGGTGGCGGCGATTGTCCTCTTCGTGCTGAGCGAGATCAGCCGACGCCAGAAGCAGGAGGTGTACAGCTTCGAGGTGCTGCCAAAGGATATTTTTATCCTCAAGCTGATCTTCATCTCGGCCCTGGTTGGGGCGATCACCTGGGTGCTATCGAGCTACAACGGGATCTCGTGGACGGTGGTGATCATGCTGGCGGTGGTGGGGATCTACCATTTCATCACCACGCAAACGGTGCTGGGCCGCCACATCTACGCGGTGGGCGGCAACCCGGACGCGGCCGAGTTGAGCGGCATCAGCGTGAAGCGGATCATCTACGTGGTTTTCGGATCGATGGGCATGCTCTCGGCGCTCTCGGGCATCCTGTTCGCCTCGCGGCTCCAGTCGGCCACCACCACCGCCGGCACGCTGTTTGAACTCGATGCGATTGCAGCCGCCTACGTGGGCGGCGTCTCGGCGGCGGGCGGCGTGGGCCGAGTGGCCGGCTCGATCATCGGGGCGCTGGTGATGACCTCGCTGACCAGCGGCATGAACCTGATGAACGTAGACATCTCCTACCAGTACATCGTGCGCGGCGCGGTGCTGGCGGCGGCGGTGATCTTCGACGTGGCGACGCGGCGGGCGAGCAAGTAGGTTTATGGCACCTGACCTCTCCTCGGGCGCGGTGATGGCCCTGGCGGGGCTGGTGAGCGCGATGCTGATCCAGTCCGGCCTGCCGATCTGGCTGGCGGTGGCGGCGGGCCTGCTGAGCGGGGCGCTGGTGGGGTTCTGCAACGGGGCGCTGGTGGGCGGATTCAACACTCCGCCGTTCATCGTCACCCTGGGGATGATGGGGCTGGTGCGCGGGCTGACCTTCGGCCTCTCGGGCGGGCGTCCGGTGCGCGACCTGCCGCTGATATTTTGCGGGCTGGGGCAGAACACCGTGTGGCTCGGGCCGCTGCTGGTGCCGGTACCGCTGCTGATGATGAGCGGGCGCTGCGGGTGGCCGGGGTACGCACTGCGCGGATCAAAGTGGCGGTGTACGCGCTCAGCGGGCTGCTGGTGGCCTGCGGCGGCGTGATCATGACGGCGTGGCTGGGGGTGGCCGCGCCAACGGCGGCCGATGACTACGAACTGGACATCATCGCCGCAGCGGTGATCGGCGGCACCAGCCTGTTCGGCGGCGAGGGCAGCGTGTTCGGCGTAGTGCTGGGCGCGCTGCTGATGCAGGTGGTGCGTACGGGCATGGTGCTGCTGGGCTTGCCGACCTACCTGCAGATCGGCGCAATCGGCATGATGATTATGCTGATGGTGCTGATCGATAACGTCCGGCGGCGGCGGCTGTCGGAGTGACGCGAAATCGGGCGAATGAGCCGAACGCGAAGACGCCACAGCGTGACTTCTGCGGTATTGCGGCGAATGACCCAATGCCGCCGCCGTGATGATTATATCTCTGGTTGAAATTGCCAGCGAAGCTGGCAATTTCAACCAGAGTTATAGCAGTCCTATTCCAGTTGTGAAGAAGGAGTCAAGGCTTTAGCCGGCGCGCTCCGGCTAAAGCCTCGACCGTGCGCAAGCATGCCCAGGCCCGCCACGTGGCCGTGCGCCTGACCTCGACATCGCCGCGCGCCCTGGGCATCTCGATCACTGACGACGGTGCCGGGATGGGCGCGGGGCTGGATCTGGCGGCCCTGGCGAACGCCGGCCACTACGGGCTACTCGGCATTAGCGAGCGGGTGGCCCTGCTCCAGGGCAAGCTGCGCATCCACAACCGGCCCGGCGGCGGCCTCTCGATCGAGGCCGAGATCCCGCACCCCCGTGCGGGATAGGGTTGCAACGGCCCTACTCTGTGAATCACTTCCCGCTTACCTCCACGTCGCCGCTGGAGGTCGAGATGGTCAGCGTGGTCTGGCCAGGCCCGACGCTGCCGCGCAGGCTGCGCCGCTCGCGCTGGGCGTCGCGCAGATCCAGGTCGCTGGTCAGGTTGCCGCTAACGGTGGAGACGGCGAGCTGCAGGTCGGCGGCACGGGACAGGCGCACCTGCACGTCGCCGGAGATGTTGCTGATCGTACTCTCTCGGCCATTGGCGAGGGTGCCATTCACCGCGATATCGCCGCTGGTACTCTCCAGATCGAGCTGGGCGTCGTGCAGGTCGCGCAGGGCGATGTTGCCCGAGATACTGCGGGCGCGTAGCAGGCCGCTCGCGCCGTCCAGCCTGATCCCCCCGCTGACCGTCTGCACCTGCGGGCCAGCGAAGGTACCGGACATCTGCACGTCACCGCTGGTGCTAGAGACCTGGAGCGCGCCGGAGCTATCGGTCAGGTCGATGTCGCCGCTGGTCGTGCTGAGGCTGCCGTCGGCGCGCAAACCAGCGGCCCGGATGTCGCCGCTGACCGTCTGCACATCGAGGGCGACGCCGTCGGGCAGGCTGATGCGCAGGTCGACGTAAGGTGCGCGGCCGATGAATCCCGGAAGCCCGCCGGCGCGCTGCACCTCGACGCTCAGGGTGTCGCCGCTTTGGGTCATCTTCACATCGAGCCGGCCAAGCGCCGCGCCGGCCGCATCGGCGTTCCAGCCAAAGCCATGGCGCAGCACCGCGACGGTGATCTTGTCGCCGGTGTCGGCGCGCTCCAGGGAGATGTTGTCGCTGGCGCCGCGCACCACCAGGCGGGTGGCGGCGAAGTGCTGGGCCGGGGCGTCCGCGCTGCGCTCGACAAAGCCAAGGCCGAGGCCAAACAGTGATCCACGGCTAGTCAACTCGAAGACCAGCCAGACCACGCCGACCAGCAGCAGCAGCCCGCCCCAGCGCCGCATCTGGCCGTGCCGCTCGTTGTCCTCGTCCGGGGTCGTCGGGCGAGGGGAAGGTTCCGTCTGCATCATAATTTCTGTACTCCTGCTATCGCTGCTAGGGATGTGACGCGAGGGGCGCGGGGAGTGTTGCAGGGCACCCCGGTGCGGTATACTTGGGGCTGCGCGCCTGGGCAGAAAATAGCCGAGAGCCGAGAGCCGATAGCCGGGCATCAGCGACCATGTTCATCGCGGCGGTGTGCGCCCCGCGCATGAACATCTTTTGCCGTATTGCGGCAGATCATTGCGACGACCGGGGTTGAGCTAACATAACGATATGCCAATTCTGATCGATGGCCATAACCTGATCGGGCAGATGCGCAACATCAGCCTGGCCGACCCGGACGACGAGGCGCAACTGGTGATGCTGCTGCGCCGCTACGCCACGAAGAAGCGCGGCCGCAAGGTGGTGGTCGTCTTCGACGGCGGGGTCTACGGGCACCCGGACAGCCTGAGCGGCTACGGGGTGGAGGCGCGCTTCGCCAAGTCGCCCTCGGATGCCGACAGCGAGCTGATCCGGCGCATCCGCGCGGTGCGGCGGCGCGACGAGTGGCAGGTGGTCAGCTCGGATAACGCGGTGGCCGGGGCAGCCCGCGCCCAGGGGGTGCCGGTGGTGAGCGCGCAGGAGTTCGCCCGCCGCCTGGAGGCGCTCGACACGCCGAAGCCAAACGCGGCGGGGCACGAGAAGCGCAACAACCGGCCCCTGAACGACGCCGAGATCGCGGAGTGGCTGCACCTCTTCGGGGCGCGTGAGGGTGAGGACGACCCAGATATGTGATGGGTACAGGGCGGTTACAACATCGCTGGGGCGCAGCCCCAAGGACGTTGCATCAGCCCTGGCTGCAATCGGCAGATTAAAATCTCGTCTGAGACGGTATGCTACAATACCTTTGCACAAGGATTCTGTAGCGCAGAAGAAGGAGCCGATAGATGCCTACGGTCGTTATGAATGGCGTCGCGATGGAGGGGAAGGTTGGCGAGCGGCTGATCGATGTGGCCCGGCGCAACGGTGCCCACGTCGGCTTTATCTGCAATGGGGCCGGGATCTGCCAAGCATGCCAGTGCCAGGTGCTGTCCGGGGCCGAGAACCTCAGCCCGGTCAACACGTTCGAGGAGGCGTGGCTGACGGAGGATCGGCTGAAGGAAGGTCACCGCCTAGCATGTAAGACGGCCCTACGCGGGGCCGGCACGGTCGAGGTGCGTACCAAGGCTGAAGATCTGCGCCGTCGTGTGCTCGCGGTGATCCGCCCGCCCGCCGGATCTAACCCGGTTGTGCAGCTCGTGCCGCTAATCCAGTACGTCGTGCAGATGGGCACCGACGAGATGGCGCTCTTCCCCTCTAACATCATCAACGTGATCAGCCGAATCAAGCCGGACGATCTCAGCTGGCCCTTCAGAGACCTCAGCCGCTACATGGACGACACGAAGCGGGTGGTCACCTCCGTCCTGGGCAGTGGTACGCCTCGCCCGGCCCTCGCCCCCGCCCCCGCCCGGCTGGTGATCGAAATCGAGGCACCAGAGAAGCCTGCGAAACCTTGATCTCTGCCTGTCGATCCATGCCAATCAAGAGAGCCTGCCAGCAAAGCTGGCAGGCTCTCTTGATTGGCACGGACGTATACGCCTACGCCCGCCGCACCGCCGCCAGGGTGATCACGCCGAGGGCCAGGAAGCAGGCAAACAGTCCGCTCACCCCGATCATCTGCGGGTAGTGCGCGGTATCGCCCAGCACGTGCCGCAGGTCGTGGGCCAGGCCGCGCGGGCTGAACAGCACATCCCACGAATTCCAGCGTAGGAAGCGCCCGAAGTAGATCCCCAGGCCGCTCAGGCCGCAGCAGGCCAGCATAAAGGCCCAACTCAACGCTGCTCCCATCCGCTTGCGCACCATCCGCTGCATCATGTAGAGCGAGGAGACCCCCAGCAGGCAGCCGGCCCAGGCGAAGGCTAGCAGCAGGCCGATGTCGTACCACCAGGTGAAGTCAAACCCTTCGAGGTGGACAAAGTCGGTCATAATATAGGGCGCGTTCGGCAGGAAGAGCAGCCAGAGGCCGCCGGGGATCAGCACATGCCAGCGGAAGCGCGGGCTGCCCAACATCACTGACTCGGCCCAGAAGGCCATGATGTAGGGGATCCAGGCCAAAAACAGGTTCCACACCAGAAAGCTGTCCGCCAGTTCGCCTAGCATCAGCGAGCGGGCCAGCAGCAGCCCCACGGCCAGGGCGCTCGCCGCCGCACTCGGGTAGAACAGGGTCGAGGCCAGACGGCGGTGGAGGGAGCTGAACGGGTTGGTCATCGTAGGTATTCTCCTCTCAAATGAGGTTTCAGGTGTGAGGTTTCAGGCGCAGCGCTTCATGTCGATTTGCCGTGCCCCCAGTCTGCCCGATCACCCGGCCCGTGCGCAACCTCTCAGATCACACATCCGGCGCACTCAGGTGCTTGACGCTCAACCTATGATGAATCGCATCCGCCCTGTGAACCCCCATCTGCGATTAACCATTTGCAATTGCCTGAAGGAGCGCCCCTGCGATGATCCGCCTGCTGATAGTTGAGGACAACGAGAAGCTGCGGCCGGCGCTCTGCGCGGGGCTGGCTGCCACCGGGGATGTGACGATCACCGGCGACTGCGGCAGCGGCGAGGAGGCGCTGGCCCGCTGCGTCGAGTCCCCGCCGCAAGCCATCCTGATGGACGTGCAACTGGCTGGCGACTGGAACGGCGTCGAGGCCGCCGTGGCCATCCGCCGCGAGCACCCGCGCCTGCCGGTGGTCTTCTACTCGATCCAGGATGACGACGCCTACTACCGCTCCTTCCGCCGCTCGGGCATCCTCAGCCACTACGCCTACGTGCGCAAGTCGAATTACCTGCTGCCGCAGATGATCGTGCCCCTGCTGCGCGATGCCGTGTCCGGGCGCAGCTACATCGACCCGGAGATCGAGTCGCGGGTGCAGGAGGTCAGCCGCAAGGACGAGCGCTCGCCGATGGCTCTGCTTGAGCCAAACGAGCAGCAGGTGGCGCGCATGCTCGCCCACGGCCTGAGCAACGAGCAGATCGCCGCGCGCATGGGCTTCCGCGACAAGCGCACGATCAGCCGCACCAACGGCCAGATCTACGCCGCCTGGGGTCTGAGCGACAGCGCCACCGACGAGAAGGTTGCCCGCACCCGCGCCGCGATCATCGTCCACACCGGCCGGCTCCTGCGCTGGGCCGACGACGGCACGCCCCTGGCCGAGGATGATCGGGGACAATGGGTACCGTTCGATGGGTAGGGGCGAAGCATTCGGTCTTGTCGCATAGCGACAAGACCGAATGCTTTGCCCCTACGATGACCCTATGGCTTACCAATTGCTGACCCTGGTCGACTGGGCGCTGATCGCCGGGTCGCTCTTCAACACGATCACCCTGCTCTGGCTGGGGCTGACGGTGCTGCTCAGCGCCGAGCGGCGCAGTTGGGGCACCTGGCTGGCGGGCGGCGGGCTGCTCTTCGGCGGGCTCTTCTTTGTGGGCCACACCGCCGTGGTCGGCCGGGTAATCGGAGCCTTCGACGACGAGATGTCGCTCTACTGGCGGCTGGGCTGGCTGGTGCTGATCATCGCCCCCTACCTGTGGTACGCGGTGATGGCATGGTACTGCGGCGGGCTGCGCGCCCGCCCCGAGCGCCTGCGTCTGGCCGGGGTGGGCGCGCTGGGCGTGCTGGCCGTGCTGCTGGCCCTCTTCGTCGACCCGCTGCCCAGCTACGCCGACCTGGCCCAGCCGGTGTTTGGGCCGACATCCATCCTTAGCGGCACCACCCTCACCCGCATGATCTACCCTGGCTTCGCCGCTCTCTGCATCGTACTGGCCCTGCTGAGCCTGCGCGCCCCAACGGCGTCGGGGCGCTTTATGGGCGACCTGGCCCGCCAGCGGGCGCGGCCCTGGCTCTTGGCCGCCTCGGCCATGCTCCTGGCGATTGCCCTGGCCATTGGTGCCGCCTCGGTCTGGTTCCTCGATCAGGCCCGCGCCGGACTCTTTCCCGGCCTGACCGCGCGCGGCGTCGGCATGATCATCGGCTTTGATTTCCTCGTCGGCATGATGATCGCCGTCACGGTGGTGCTGATCGGCCAAGCCGTGGTCTCCTACGAGATCTTCACCGGCGCGGCCCTGCCCCGTGGCGAGCTGGCCCGCCAGTGGCGCAGGACGCTGATCCTAGGCGGGATCTACGCCCTCGCCGTCGGCTGGAGCCTCAGCGGGGCCGGTATCCCCGAGAAGCCAATCTACCACCTGCTGATCGCTACCGTGCTGATGACCACTTTCTTGGCCTTGGTCGGCTGGCGCTCGGCCCGCGAGTCGACCAGCGGCTTATCCCGGCTGCGGCCCTTCATCGCCAGCCAGAACCTCTACGACCGGCTGCTCGGGCCAGCGGGGCCGGGCGACGACGAGCCGGAGGCGGCCTTCCACGCGCTCTGCGGCGAACTGCTCGGCGCGCAGATGGCCTACCTGCTGCCCCTTGGCTCGCTGGCCGACCTGGCCGGGCCGGCCCTGGCCCACCCCGCCGCCGCCACCCCGCCGGACGCCGCCGCGCTGATCGCCGCGATCCAGGCCGCGCCGCCGCCCGCGCACGGGCAACCGCCGCCGCTCTGCCTGCCGATCGACCCCGCCCGCCACGGCGGGGCTGGCTGGGCCGTGCCCCTGCGCAACCGCCGTGGGCTGATCGGCCTGCTCCTGCTCGGGGCCAAATCCGACGCGGGAGTCTACACCCAGGAGGAGATCGAGGTCGCCCGCGCCGCTGGCGAGCGCCTGATCGACGCCCGCGCCGCCACCGAGATGGCCCGCCGCCTGGCCGCCCTCCAGCGCCGCCGCATCGCCGAGAGCCAAGTGATCGACCGGCGCACCCGCCGCGTACTCCACGACGAGGTGCTGCCGCAGATCCACGCAACCCTATTGCAGATTGCCGATGGTCGGTTGCAGATTGATCCGCAGAGCGACTCGGGCAGCAATCGGCAATCGGCAATTACCAATCTGCAATCCGTCCACCGTCAGATCTCTGATCTGCTCCACGACCTGCCCCCGGTCGTTAGCCTCGACCTGGCCCGCCTCGGGGCGCTAGGTGCCCTGCGCCGCACCGTCGAGTCCGATCTGGGTGCCGCCTTTGATACGGTGTGCTGGGAGGTACCCGTCGAGGCCGAGGCCGCCGCCCGCCAGCTTGACCCGCTGGGTGCCGAGGCGCTCTACTACGCCGCCCGCGAGGCCGTGCGCAACGCCGCCCGCCACGGTCGCGGGGATACCCCGTCCCGCCCGCTCACGCTCACCGTGCGCGCCAGCAGCGCGGCCCCCCAGGGCGGGCAGCCGCAGCTCACCATCACCGTCGCCGACGACGGGGTGGGGATGGGTGCCGCGCCGACCCGCAGCGACGGCGGCCACGGCATGGCCATCCACAGCACGCTCCTGGCGATCATGGGCGGCACCCTGAGCGTCTCCAGCGCCCCCCGCCAGGCCACCGCCATCACCATCAGCATGCCGATCCCGGCAGCACATTGAGAATACTCAGGTGAAAATAGCCGATAGCCGATAGCCGAGAGTACTACCGTTGGAGTTGCCAACATCGCCATTCCTGGCGGGGGTTTGGGGGCCGCAGGCCCCCGAGAAGAAACCCTTTTCTTTCGGAGGGGCGAAGCCCCTCCGAGCCTCCCCGCCAGAGGCGACGTTGCATCAGCCCTGGAAGGTGCGGCATTCAGCATTCAGTGTTCACAGGCATGCCGTATAATATTCCCATTATGTCGAACACCGCCCTTCAGCCGCAGGTCGAGCGCCGCGCCGCGCCCCAGGCCCGCCCGACGTGGCGGCTCCTGCGCGGCTACACCCCGTCGGCCCTGCTCTTTATTGCCCTGCTTGGCGCGCTCCAGTTGGCCCTGCCGGCCCTCGGCGTGCCGCCCTACCTCCTGCCCACGCCCGCGCGCGTGCTGGCCCGTCTGCTCGATCCCTCTGGCGGCCTGTTCAGGCACCTCGCCGTCACCGCCGCTGCCGGCGTCGGCGGGCTGATCATCGGGGCCGTGGCTGGCGTGGCCCTGGCCGCTCTCTTCGTCGCCATCCGGCCCGTCGAGCGCGCCCTCTACCCTTGGGTGATCGTCTCGCAGACTCTGCCGGCCGCCGCCCTGGCGCCCCTGCTCACGATCTGGCTCGGCAACGGTCTGGCCCCACGGGTGGCGATGGCGGCCCTCTTCGCCTTTTTTCCGGTACTCGTGAACACCGCTCAGGGGCTGCGCCGTATCAGCGCCGAGCAGCTTGACCTGCTGCGCGCCTGGGGCGCCTCGCCCGCCCAGATCTTCCGCCTGCTGCGTGCGCCTGCCTGCCTGCCCACCCTCTTCGCTAGCCTCAAGATCGCCTCGACCCTCGCTGTCGTTGGTGCCGTCGTCGGCGAGATGGCCGGGTCGAGCAGTGGCCTCGGCTATGTGATCAGCATTGCCACCTACCACCTCCAGACCGACCAGGTCTTCGCCGCGATTACCCTCGCCTCTGGCTTGAGCCTCTCGCTCTATGTGGGCATCGTCGCCGCCGAGCGCCAGGTGGTTTTCTGGCAGCATGATCGGTGACGGCATAGGGCTAGCGCATCATGGGTGGCACTTGGTCGGCCCAGGGGTGCGCGCGCTCCAGTTGGCCCGCCAACTGAAAGAGCGTCGCCTCGTCGCCATAGCGTGCAACAAAGTGCATGCCGATCGGCAGCCCATCGGCGCTCCAGTGGAGCGGCACCGACATCGCCGGCTGCCCGGTGAGGTTAAAGAGCGGCGTGTAGGGCATGAAGTCGAAGAGTCGCGTGGCCATCGGCCCGGCGAGATTCAGCGCCTGGCCCAGCCAGCCTGCGCCCAGCCGGTTGATAATGTGGAGCGCCAGAGCCTCGACCGGCGTAGGTTTGAAGGAGCCAATAGGCAGCGGCGGCTGGGCCAGGGTTGGGGTCAGCAGCACGTCATAACGGGTGAAGAAGCGTCCGACATCGCGCGCCGTGCGCTGGAATAGCCGCCACGCGGCGACATAGACCGCCGTGCGGGAGGTCGCACTGAGCAAGCCCAGGGCGTAGCTCGCCGCCTCGAAGTCGTCTGGGCGCGGGCGTCGCCCGGTGAGCCGCGCCGCCTCAACAATGTCGGCGCGCACTTCGCCCGCCACCACCATCATCATCGCCTGCGCACAGGCGTCACCATCAACCGGCGGCGCATCCTCAACAACATCGTGGCCAAGATCCTCAAGCATGCGCGCCGTCGCCCGCAGGCCGGCCCGACATTCCGCGTGGACGGTGTGGCCAAAAAATGGTTCGTCGGTGAAGGCGATGCGCAGTCGGCCCGGCTCAACCGTCATTTCCTCAAGGAAGGACCGGGCCGGGGCGAGGGCCGCGTAGGGTGCCCCCACGTCGAGTCCTGCGGTCGCGTCTAGCATCGCCGCGCTGTCGCGCACCGAGCGGGTGATCACGTGTTCAACCCCCATGCCCCGCCACATCTCGCCCAGGTCGGGGCCGGACGGGGTGCGCCCGCGCGAGACTTTCAGACCAAAGAGGCCACAGCACGCGGCGGGCATGCGGATCGATCCGGCCCCGTCCGTCGCGCTGGCAATCGGCACCATCCGCGCCGCCACCGCCGCCGCCGAGCCCCCGCTTGATCCCGCCGGTGAGCGGCGCAGATCCCACGGGTTGCGGGTGGGGCCGAAGGTCTCTGGCTCGGTGGCGGGCTGCAAGGCGAACTCGGGTGTGTTGGTTTTGCCGACAATAATCGCGCCAGATGCCTTCCAGCGCCGCACCATCTCGCTATCGCGCCCGCAGGGGATGTGGCGTAGCAGACGGTTGCCGTTACTGGTCGGGATGCCCGCGTAGGTGGCCCAGAAATCTTTGAGCAGCATGGGCACGCCGACGAAGGGGCCGTCGGGCAAGGGGTTGCGGGCGGCGGCGCGGGCCTGCTCGACCATGGGCACGACGACGGCGTTCAGCGCGGGGTTGTACGCGGCGATGCGGGCGATAGCTGCTTCGACCAGTTCAAGCGGCGTAACCTGGCGGGCGCGCACGAGATCCGCGAGTCCAAGTCCGTCGTAGCGTGGGTAGTCAGAAAAAGTGGGCATACGTACCTCGTTAGCGTAGAATCAACGCCATCGCCACATCCCCGTGTCGCTGAGTCAAACGGAAAGAATGTCTATGCGCCGCATCCACGTCCCGATCCTGATGATCATCCTGACCCTCATTAGCGTCGGCTGCGCGAGTACCCCCGCCGCCGTTACGCCTGCGACTGGCCCCGAGGTGCGCCAGGTTTCTATGCGCCTCCAGTGGTTCCCGCAGTACCAGTTCGCTGGCTACATCGTCGCCAAGGTCAAGGGCTACTACGCTGATGTTGGCCTCGACGTGGCCCTCAATCCCGGCGGGCCGGATCTGGTGCCGCTGCCCCTGGTCGCCAGCGGCAAAGATACCTTTGGCAGCACCGGTGCCGACACTATCTTCACCTCGCGTGAGCAGGATATTGACGTTGTCGCTCTGGCTACATGGTTTCAGACCAGCCCGGTGGCCTTTATGGTGCATCGCGACTCGAACATTCACGGGCCACAGGATTTCCCCGGCCACACGATTGGTATGTTCTACGGCGATAACGTCGAGACGGAGTACCTGGCGCTGCTGGCCGCCACCGGGGTAAGTCGTGAGACGATCACCGAGATCCCTGGCGACTTCAGCCTAGCACCGTTTCTCCAGCGCCGCGCCGACATCTGGCCGGTCTACGCCACCGACCAGCCCAATACCGCCCGCCGCGAGGGAGCCAGCATTAACCTGATCGTCGCCCGCGACTACGGCGTTCAGCTCATGGGCGATGTACTCTTCACCAGCGCGACGTTCGCCCGCGAGAACCCGAACACGGTACGCGCCTTCGTCTCCGCCACCCTGCGCGGCTGGGCGTATGCGATCAGTAACCCCAAAGAAACGGTTGATCTGATCGCTGCCTACAACCCGGATCTCAGCACAGACCAGCTTACCTTCGAGGCTAACGAGACGATCAAGCTGATCACCTACGGTGTGGGAAAGCTCTGCCCAGGCTATAATAACCTGGCGGTCTGGGAATCTGAGGCGAAGCTACTCAGGGATCTCGCCATCCTCAAGGCACCGGCGAAGCTCGACGCCGCCCTGAACAACACCTATGTCAGCCAGTACTACGCGGGCAAGGGCGTGCGCTGCGTTGAGTAAGGTGAGGGTGTTTAAACCATGCAAAAGAACTTCACATACCGAATCTACCTCGTTACAGGAGTATCCCAATGACCAAGCAACTGATCCTCACCATCCCAGCCAGCGACAAGAACCTGCGCCGCGAGATTGAGCAGGGTGTCGAGGAGTACGCCGATGTTCGCCAGAGCCCTTCCTACACCGACCCAGAGACGGTTAAGCTGGTGCTGGAGATTGTGAAGACCGGCATCGAGATTGCGGGCGGCGTCGCCGGTATCTTGACCTTTCTGCGTTCATTGCAGCAAACGCAGGCCGAGGCGGGCAGCACCATCAACATCACTATCGCGGTTCCCGGCAGCCCACCCGTAGCCGTCAAGGATGCCGATGAGGCGCTGCTTGCCCACTTGCTGTTGAATGCCTGATTCGCAAAAACAAGCTAACGCAAAGCCGCAAAGCCGCAAAGCCGCAAAGGAAAACAAACTTTTGCACCTTTGCATCTTCGCGCCTTTGCGTTAGCAAAAGCACGCTCACGCAAAGGAAAACAAACTTTTGCGCCCTTGCATCTTCGCGCCTTCGCGTCAACAAAAGCACGCTCACCCCACCTGGAGGTTCATTTAATGCCTACGCCCCCCATCTTGCGCCTCACCCAAACCGCCAGCCAGGATAACCGCCACACCATTGAGTTGGAGTGGCTCGATGGGGGGCCACGCCAGACCGCTAGTGCCATTGTTGAACTGACGATGAGCGAACAGGATCAGCGCGATCTCGCGTGGTATGTCGAGGAGTACGCCGAATACCCGTTTGAGCCGCATCCGCAGCGCGCTGCCCGCATTGAGGCACGCTTGCACGACGTAGGCGTTGAGCTGTTCAATAAACTCTTCGCGGCCAACGAGGACACGCGGTTCATTTGGTCTGAAGCGGCCCGTCGGCTGAACGATGTGCGCGTTGAGATTGTCACCGATGCCGAGGGTGCGACCGCGCTACCTTGGGAGTTGCTGCGCGACCCGCGCACCGACACGGTGTTGACGCTCCACGCGCAGGCATTTGTGCGCGCTGCGCCCAAAGTGTCGCGCAAACCGCTGATGCTGGAGCCGCAGACGAGCATTCGCATCCTGTTGGTGATTTGTCGGCCTTCTGGTGGCGACGATGTGCCCTTCCGCTCCGTCGCCAGTCGCCTGCTCAAGAGCCTGAGCGCCGAGGCCCGCGCCGTCTTCCAGCTTGAGGTGTTGCGCCCGCCTACCTTTGCCCAGCTTGCCA
>CAISPW010000473.1 GCA_903887465.1 uncultured Oscillochloris sp.
CTAGCCCGCCCGTTTACGGGCCGGGCGCTTGGGCTGGCAGCGTGACTGATGTGAAAATAGCCGATAGCCGATAGCCGATAGCCGATAGCCGGGCATCAGCGACCATGTTCATCGCGGCGGTGTGCGCCCCGCGCATGAACGTCTTTTGCGCTATTGCGATCTTTTTCTACGCATATTTGGCGGCGAAGCTGCCAAATATGCGTAAAAAGCGAAGTCTGGGGCACGGCCCCATCGACCCTGCATCAGCCCTGACCTGCTCCGCCGGGTTAGCGCGATCCGTGGTATCCTTCAGGGAATCCCAGTAAGGGCGCAGTGTGCTGCACCCTTATGGTTCGCCAAATAACGATAGCGATTCTCGGAGATACCGCATGCGGCGTATCGCCATTATTTACAACCCTTTCTCAGAGTCGTCGATTGCCCACTCGACCCAGCTCGCCAGTTGGCTCCGCGACCACGGGGTCGACGTCTGGCGAGGCATCTCGCAGGAGTGTCGCGAGACGCCTGAGGTGCTGGATGACGCCGACCTGATGGTAGCTATGGGGGGCGACGGCACGGTGCTGCGGGCGGCGCGGCTGGCCTTTCCCACAAATTTACCGGTACTGCCGGTGGCCCTCGGGCACCTCAGCTTTATGGCCGAGATGGGTCCCGAGGAGCTGTACGCGAGTATGGAACTGCTACTCAGCGGCGGGGGCTGGCACGACGAGCGGGCCATGATCGAGGCGGCCCTCTGGCGTAATGGCGAGCAGGTGCTGAACTTTGTGGCCCTGAACGAGGTGGTGATGTCGCGCAGCGAGGTAAGCCGGGTGGTGAATGTGGAGGTGTCGGTCGACGGCTCGCTGCTCACCAACTATATGGCCGACGGCGTGATCGTCGCCAGCGCCACCGGGTCTACGGCCTATGCCTTGGCCGCCGGTGGCCCGATCATCGACCCGCGCTCGCGTACCCTGGTGCTGGTGCCGGTGGCCGCCCACCTGACCAACGTGCCGTCGATGGTACTCCACAGCGGCGCGGTGGTCACGCTCGCCCTACGTAGCCGCCACCACGCCAGCATCGCCATTGACGGACGCGGCAACCTGCCCCTGCGCGAGAACGACGAGGTGGTGACCCGGCGCAGCTCCAAGGTCTGCACGTTCCTGCGGCTGCGCCCCAGCAACCAGTTCTACACGCAGTTGGCCGCCAAGCTTCGGCGGTAACGGGTATGGGGCTGGTGTGTACCAGCCCCATAAAACATAAGCAGCACGCCCCCGCTCGGTAGGGGCAGATTGTGATGCGCCCCTACGGCAACGGGAAGCCGAGGGTGGTGGCCCCGCCGCGCGCGCCGCCGCCGGGATAGACCGAGCGCTCGGCGATGATCGGCTGGGTGCCGCGCACGACCGCCGCCACTGAGTCCTCGTTAGGGTAGAGTTCGTGGACGGCCATGGTGTAGCGGGCGTTGGCGGGCACGCGGATCTGCTGCTTGGCCGTGGCCCCGTCGCCAAAGGCGAAGCTCACCGTAACCGTGGCGGGCACTGGGTTGGGGTTGCTCACGCAGAGATAGTAGGTCGAGTCGCTGGTACGGCCATCCACGAAGGCCCAACCATAACTCGGGGCCAGCGCCCCGGCACCCACCGTCCCGGCGGCGCTATTGGCGTCGTTAAAGGTGATCGCCCGCTCCACGGCCACTGGTCGATCCGACGTCACCTCCGACGAAATGCCGAGGCCCAGGACGACCTCGTTCACGTTGATTACCTGCTGGGTGCGCGGCGGGATGGCGTAGCGCCGCACTTGGCGCTGGCCGTCCGGCCCCATAAACACGGCCTCGGCCTTGGCCAGTTGGTCGTTGGGGTTGAGTACCAGCAGCCGCATCTGGAAGCTATCCTGGGTGGTACCCTCGGCGAAGAGCCAGCGCCGCGAGAGGGTGTCGATTCCGCGCCCGGTGCTCAGCCCGGTCTGGCGCAGGCCGAAGCGCATGGTGCGCTCGACGGCAATCGGCTGGGCGGCGATCACCCGCGCGCCAAAGCTGGCGGACGGGATGAAGTCGTTCACCGCCACCACCAGCCGGTCGCGTGCGTTGATCTGCACCTTCTGCTCAAGCTGGGTGCCGTCGCTGCGCATGTAGGTAATCGTGGCCGGCACGGCGGTGGTCTGCGGGTTGAGCAGGATCAGGAAGGTGCGGTTGGTGTTCTCGGTCGAGCCTGCGGCGAAGTACCAGATCCGCGAGAGCCGACTGATGCCGGGGCCACCGTCGATATCAGTGGTGAGACCCATGTTGCGCTCGGCCAGGATGGGCGCGCTCGACTCGACGATTGCCGGCAGCGAGGTGGTGCTGACCAGCACGGTGCTGGAGATGACATCGTTGAGGATCAGGTCGCTGCGGGCACCTGCGGGCACGCCAACGATCTGGGTCAGCGGCGACTCGCCGGGGAGGATGAGCGTCACCTTGGCGTCGGCGGGGGCACCGGTGGGGTTGAACAGGCTCAGGCGCTCGCTGTAGTCGGCCACGTTGCCTTCGGCGAAGTACCAGCGCGCCCGCACGGTAGACTGGTCGGCGCGGCTGCGGATCTGCGGCAGTAGGCTGCTGGTGTCCGGGTAGGGGTCGGCGGCGGACAGGTCCGCCTCGCTGTGGCCAGCGATATTGGGGCGCTGGGCGAGCTTGTCGTCAGTCCGCACGGGGTGCTGGCCGGTAGGCGCGATATCATACGCCTGGCCGAGCCAGGCCAGCAGGCCGATCAGAGATTCCTGGGCCACATCGCTGGGGGCCGCGTTCAGGGGGGCAATCAGCGCGACGTGGATGGCCGTATCGCCACCGGCGAGTCGGCCCACATCGGAGGTCGGCCCGCCCAGGCGGCCCTCGAAAAGATTGCCGTCAGCGTCGATAACATAGTGGTAGGCGAGATCGTCCCAGCCGAGGATGCCGGTCTGATAGGCCAAGAGGGCACGCATCAGGTCGATGCTACTGCCCACGGTCGGATCGGCGGCGATCTGGTGGATGATCACACCACGCGGGTCGCGGCGACTCGGGCGGGCAGACTCCACACGACCGCTCCAGTCGCTGCGACCGATCAGCACCGGGCGGAGGGAGAGCGTCTCCTGGCCAAAGAGGATGGGGCGGCGCGGCAGGCCGGCGGCCAAGGTCGGCGGATCCTGCGCAGTCTGGAGGTAGCTCACCGTCACCGCGTTAAGCGTGGCCGAGGCGCGGGCAACCTTGCTGGTGAGGCTGACCCGGATCTGGAGGTAGCGGCTATCGGCGGGGAAGGCGAGGACATTGGCAGTGGCGAAGGCACCGTCGTCGGCCTGCGAGCGGGCGTCGCCGCTATCAAGGGGCTGCCAAGCGCCCCAGCCATCATCGGGGTTGCCCTCGGTGGGCGGCGGGGTAGCCCGCGCGCGCAACTCCAGCGCCATGCGGGTGCCGGTGATCTGCTCTGCGTCCCAGACGGCCCCGGCGGTGTTGAAGGGAAACTTGGCGGCGAAGGGCCGTGACAGGAAGGCTCCGGCCACCTGATCCTCGGCGAGGCGCAGTTCGCCCCCGGCGTTATTGGTGATCAGCAGGCCGCTAGAGGCACCGGCCTCCCACTGGGCGACATCGCTGATCTGCCAGGAATCCACCTGCGCCTGCGGCGGCTGCTGTGCGCGGGCGGGCAGAGTGGCGGAGAGCAGGACGGCAACGAGCACGAGGGCGAGAGCGTGGGGGAGGGCGGCGCGTCGGCTCATGGGCTTCCTCACTTCTCAGGCTTCACCGCGCCGTTAAAGGCCCCGCGGTAGGAATTTGACGAGTCGTAGAGCATCCAGCCGTCCACCTGCGCGAAGGACTCGGTGGCGTCGATCTGGGCGCGCACCTGTGTGGGGCCGTACTTCACCACCTTGTAGGCCCAAGGATCGGTGTGATCCTGGAGCCAGGGACGCAGGCGGGCGTACTGACCCTGAATCTGCTCCATGCCGGCGGCGCAGGCGGCCTTAATCACGGCGGCCGGCTCGTCCACTGGCGAGGGCAGGTCGAAGGCACCGGGCCACCAGAGCGAGGGGTAGACCATCGGGGCGATGTAGTCGGCGTAGGCCCCCATGCGCTTGATGTCCTGGGCGATGGTCATCGAGGGGCCGAGTACCACGCGCCCGAACACATCGACCGACATATACGCCCCAACGCCGTTGATTGCGCGGTGGGCCTGCTGCATAAAGCCGGTCAGCACATCGAACATGTGATCCGGGTTCTTCGCCGGGTCGATTGGCTCGGAGAACTGGAGCGCATCGCGGAAGCTGGCCTTATCGCCGTACCAGTCGGGGAAGCGGATGTAGTCGTAGTTGATCTCGTCAAAGCCCATCATGGCCGCCTCGACGCCCAGCTGGATGTTGTAGTCCCAGACATTGCGGTTGGTCGGGTCGAGATAGGCGTAGCGAATGCCGGGGCCGGGGTAGTCGGCAAAGACCTCGCCGGTATCTTTCTTATGGATCGCCCAGGCGGGCCGGGCGTCGGCCAGGACGTTATCGTGCGAGAAGAGCTGGACGCGGGCGATGGTATAGATGCCCTTGGCCTTGAGCTTCTGCACCAGAGCCTTCATGTCGATGTAGTCTTTGGAGAGGCCAAGCTCCTTGGCCAGGGGCACCTGCGAGTCATAGTAGACGGTGCCCAGATCATCGCGCAGGTCGCTCTTGAGATCGACGATGAGCGTGTTCAACTCGGTGGTGTCGATCAGGTCGATATATTCCTGGAGCGCCTTTGAGGAACTGGCCACAGCGGCGGTGACGTAGAGCGCCTTGACGGTGAAGCGGTCGAGGGCGATCTCGCTGGGCAGGTTGCCGGGCTTGATCTCGATCACCTGCTTGGTGTAGCCGGGCGAGAGTACCTGAAGGTAGCCTTGCTCGGGGAGACCCTTGAGGGTAAAGCTACCGTCGGCGCTGCCCTGCATCTGGAGGTAGGCGACATCGCTGCCGGGGAGCGTGGCGCTGGCGATCAGGGTTGCGTTGGGGATGGGCTTACCGGTCCCCCTATCGGTCAGGCGGCCGCGCAGAGTGTCGGGGCGCAGCACCGACTCCAGGCTCGTGGTGCGACCGATCTCCTCCGAGAGCGGGGCATAGCCAGCGGCGCTGATCTCGACGGTCTTCTGGCCCTCGGCAATAGCGAGAACCTTATAGCGCCCGTCGGTGTCGGTGGTGGTGTGGGCCGTGCCTACCTTCACCGTGGCACCGGGCACGGGCTTGCCGCTGAAACGGTCAGTCACCTGGCCACTGAGTACATTCGGGCGCAGGCCGAGGTCGCGGCGGGTAACACGGCGCAGATCCTGCGTAACTGACGCATACTCGGCGGCGCTGACCTCAAGCGAGAATTGCTCGGGCACACCCGTGAAGCTATAGCTACCGTCGGCGGCGCTATTCGTGCGCAGGGTATGGCTGATATCAACGGTGAGTGTTAGGCTGGCCCCGGCCAGGGGCTTGCCGGTGAGGACGTCGTTGACCACGCCGCGCAGAATGTTAGGACGCAGGGAGGTATCGAGGGTGATCGTCAGGGTATTGCTCTGGGCGACCTGCGGCTGGGACTGGAGCGGCAGGGCCACCGGCTCGTAGTCCGGTGCCGTGACGGCGAGGGTGTCCGTCCTACGCCAGCGCGATGCCTCGAAGACCCCGTTGGCATCGGTCGTCACCGTCGTCTCGCCAACCCGCACGCTGGCCGCGCTGATGGGCACGCCGGTGTAGGCGTCCTTCACCGTGCCAGTGAGGGGGGGGGGGATGCGGCACATGCGGCCAAGGCGGCGGCGAGCAGCAGTAAGAGGAAGGCGGCACCAGGCCGCCGGGGAGCGCGCGGGGGGCGAGCCACACGGTTCAGTCGGAGCATAGACCCTTATCCTCGGGAGGTTTGCGAGATGCCAATGGTCGATTTAGCGGGCATGATAAAATTTTTACAGCGCATTGTCAAGCCACTCGGCTTTTCCATCGTATGCGGGGGCGGGGTGTCAGGGGATTTGGGGCCGATATGGTGAATGCGGGAGCGTCCGGCATTCACCGTTCACCGTTCTCAATACCCGATCTCGTAGATCCGGTGTGGCTCCTGCTTGCCCTTGAGTTCGACTTGGCCGAGGGAGCGCAGAGGCCATGGCAGAGATGTGCGGGGCAGGACGTCGTAGAGGTGGTAGGAGAGGATGACCTGGCCGGCGCGGGCCAACCCGGAGAGCCGGCTGGCCGTATTGACCACATCGCCGATCAGGGTGTAGTCCTGGCGCTGGGTTGAGCCGATGTTGCCGACGACCGCCCGCCCGTAGCTAACGCCCACGCCCATGCCAATCTCTAGGCCCAGATCCTCGCGCCAGGTGGCGGCTAGGTCGCCGAAGGCCCGCTGCATATCGACGGCGGCGGCCAGCGCACGGCGCGGGTCGTCGGGGTGGGCAATCGGCGAGCCAAAAACCCCGATCAGCCCATCGCCCAGAAATTTATCAATTGTGCCATCGTGGGCGTAGAGTACCTCGGTCATGGCCGTAAAGTAGCGGTTGAGGATCTGCGTGATCAGCACCTGCGGGTCGGTACGCTCGGTGAGGGCGGTGAAGCCGCGCAGGTCGGCGAAGAGTACCACCACCTCGCGCTCGGTCGGGTCGCCAAACTCGGTGCCAGCGCTGAGCAACTGTTCGGCCACCTGGGGCGACACATAGCGCCGGAAGACGTCGCGCACCCGCTCGCGCTCCTGGCGCTCCAGGCGCTTGATCGCGCTGATATCGCGCAGCACAGCCACCTGGCCGAGGGGTTGGCCATCGGCGCTCTGCACGGGGGCCAGGCTCACGCTGTAGATAGTGTCATCAGGCAGGCTGATCTCGATTGACTCGCCGGATGGCTGATCACGCTGTAGCAGGGGCAGCAGCCGGGCGAGGATCTGGTCGGTGGTACCGACCAGGGTATCGAGGGACTTGCCACGGTCGGTCTCGATGTTCAGGCGCAGGCGCTCCTCGGCGGCGGGGTTAGCCAGCAGCAGATCGCACTCGGGGCCAATCAGCAAGATCGGGTCGGCGGCACCGCGCAGCACCGCGTTGAGGGTCGAGCGCTCATCGGCGACCACGCGGTAGAGTCGGGCGTTCTCGATCACCTGGACGATCAGACTCGAGACGGTGGTGGCCAACTCCAGGTCGGCCCGGTCGAATCCGTCCTCGCGACCGGTGGCGTCGATAAAGAGTACGCCGTGGGTGCGCAGACCGGCCAAGAGCGGCACCACCAGCACATCGAGGATCTGGCGGGACTCAAGGAAACGCTGGGCCACGGCGAGGTCGGGGCGAGCGGGCAAGCCGCGCAGGAGTTGCGGCTCGCGCAACTGGGCCACCATCTGCTGGGCGCTGGGGAAGGCGAAGATTATCTGGGTCAGGTCGCCATCGTAAGGGCTAGCCGCGCCATAGAGGGCCACCAGGGTGTTGCCGTGCGGGTTGGCATCGCCGAAGAGCAGCAGGCCGGCCTGGCGCGCCCCAAAGATCTTCGCCACCGCCTCGGCGGCCAGTTGGAGGTTCTGCGGCGCATCGAGCTGGGCGGTGATCGCCACCGAGAGCCGATTCACCTGGCTGAGTTGCTGGATGCGCTGCTGCTCGTTCTCCAGGAGGCGTGCGTTGCCCATCGCGATGCTAAACTGGCCCATGACCGCGCTGAGCACGGCCTCGTCGCTGGGGCTGAAGGCACCGAGTTCAGGGCTGCGCACATCGAGGGTACCCAGCACCTCGCGGCGCAGGTTGATCGGCACCACCAGCTCAGAGCGTACCTTCGCATCGTCGGGCAGCAGCGCCGCAAAGCGCGGGTCGGCGCGCACATCATCCACGCGGACAATCTGGCGGTTGGTCAGCGCCCAGCCGTTCAGGCCGCAGTCGGCGGGCAGCCGCAGACCCTCGGGCGACTCGGCCCCGAGGCTGCCGGTCGATGCCTGGAGGACAAGATCGCCGCCGTCGCGGATGAACAGGCTCACCAGGGGGTAGCCGAACTGGCGCTGGATCATATAGACGAGCAGGCGTGTCACTTGGTCGGGCTGCATCAACTCGGAGAGGAAGGCGTTGATCTCGTTAATCTTGCGCAGTTCCTCGGCGCGCTGGGCGAGCAGCTCCCGCTGGCGCTGGGCCACACGGAAGAGTTGGGCGCTCTCCAGGGCCACGGCGCTCTGGGCGGCCACCGAGCTGAGCAGATCGATATGCTCATCGCGGAAGAATCCGGGCGTGTGGTGGACCAGGGTGATCACGCCGAGCAAGTTATGTTCGCGCATCACCGGCATAGCCGCCACCGAGCGCACGTTGGTGTGAACATCAATCGCCGAGAACCAGCGCGGGTCCAGGCGGGTGTCCTGGATCACGGCGGGGGACTGCTCGCGTAGCACCCAGCCAGCGACGCCATGGCGCAGGATGTCGGTGAGCATGGGGGGGGCCGGGTTGCGGCTGCTGGAGTAGCAGAGGGCGTGGTCGTCATCAAAGTCGGTGAGGATGATGCTGGCCCTGATCGCGCCCATCGCGTCGGCCAGATGATCGAGGAATCCGGTGAGCAGCACATCGAGGTCGATACTCGCCCCGAGGTCGCGGGTAAGATGGAGCAGCAGTTCGGTTTTGCGCTGCTCGTTGCTCAGACCGCGCTGGGCGCGCTGGAGGCGCAGCATGGCCCGCACGCGGGCCAGCAACTCGTCGATCTCCACCGGCTTGACCAGAAAATCGTCGGCCCCGGCGTCCAGGCTGGCCACGCTGGCAGCGAGGGTCGCCCGGGCAGAGAGGATCATCACCGGGGTGAAGGGCTTGGACAGATCGGCCTTGACCCGGCGGGTCACCTCGTTGCCATCCATACCGGGCAGGCCCAGGTCAAGCAAAATGATATCGGGCGTGATCAGATTGAGGTAGGCCAGAGCCTCCTCGCCGCTGCCGGAGAGAGAGACGCGATAGCCACCGCCGGCGAGCGCATCGCGGTAGAGGCGGCGGATCAGCGGGTCGTCCTCAACGATCAAAATGTGGGCTGGCTCAGTCATGGGGAGGTCCAGGTGATGGCGATCTCGACACCTGCGACCGGCTGCTGCCCGCTGCCGTGCGGAACGCGGGGCGCGGCAGGTAGTATAGCATAAGCCGCAGCGGGAGGCACTGCATGGTATGATGCGGGGGCGTTTGGATCGCAAACGACGCGAACACGAAGCCGCGCAGGGCGCGGCGCGATGAGGACGTTCACATGACCGATATGTCCGATATGACGGTGGAGGCTCTGCGGGCCGCCGCCGCCGAAGTACTCATAATTGACCGAATCGAGCGCAGCCAACGCGGAAGCCTGGCGGCACCGCGATTCATCGGCCGACTGCGGGTGGAAGCCCAGGCCGCCCACGATACGGTGGCACCGCGCTTCCTGGCCCTGGGCTACACCGCGCTGCTTCAGGATGCGCGCGGCGGCGTGGCCTTGGAGGCGCTGCCGGGCGTATTTAGCCCCGCGCCCTCGCGGCTGTGGGTGGCGCTGCTCATGTTCGGCCTCACCGTCGCCTCAACCATCGCCGTAGGCGGCCAGGATCTGGCCGGGTTCAGCCTGGGCTACGGGCTGGCCTACAGCGCAGCCCTGCTCGGCATCCTGCTGGCCCACGAGCTCGGCCACTACATCGTGGCCCGGCGGGCCGGCGTGGCGGTGAGCTACCCCTTCTTCATCCCGCTGCCGCCGCCGATTGGCATCCTCGGCACCATGGGTGCCTTTATCTCGATCAAGGAGCCGGTGCCCAACCGACGCGCCCTGCTGGCCATCGCTATCGCCGGCCCGCTGGCCGGCTTGGCGGTGACGGTGCCGGTGCTGCTGATCGGCCTGAGCCTCTCGACGGTACACAGCGTGGCCGAGATGCGCCAGGCTATGCCCGACCAGGCATACTTCACGGAGGGCAACTCGCTGCTCTACGCTGCCGCGAAGCTGCTGATCTTTGGGAAGTTGCTGCCCGGCGGCGGCCAGGATGTCTTTCTGCACCCGGTGGCAATGGCTGGCTGGGCCGGGCTGCTCGTGACCGGGCTGAACCTGATCCCGGCTGGGCAACTCGACGGCGGGCATATCTTCTTCGCCCTGTTCGGGCCGCGCGCGGCGCAGATCGCCAGCATGATCATCGCCATCGTGCTGTTGGCCATGGGCTTTGTGTGGAGCGGCTGGTTCCTCTGGGCGGTGCTGGTGGCCGTCCTCGGCCGCGCCCGCGCGCCGCTACGCAACGAGGTCACGCCACTGCATGGGCCATGGCGGATCCTGGCCGTGGCTGGCATGATCGTCTTTATCTTGGTCTTTACCCCGGTGCCGATCACGGTTGGGATGCCGTAGCGACGCCCCGCCGGGGCGTCGCTCCAAAACAGAAAGGATTATCTTATGCGGCTGGTCACGTACCGTGATGGCCCGGTCGAGCGGGTTGGCGCGATTCAGAATCATCTGGTGATCGACCTGAGCGACATTGCCCCAGATATGCTAGCCCTGATCGCGGCCGGCCCGGTGGCCCTGGATGCGGCCCGCCGCCGGGTGGCCGCCGCCGATGGCGGCACGCCCCTGGGCGATGTCACGCTGCTGGCCCCCATCCCGCGCCCGCGCCAGAATATCATCTGCCTGGGCATGAACTACGCCGCCCACGCCATCGAGTCGCTGCGGGCCAAGGGTCTGCCTGAGAAGTTGCCGGCCTATCCCGTCTTCTTCACCAAGTCGCCCAGCGCGATCAACCACCCCGGTGCCGCCATCCCCCTGCTGCCCGAGCTGTCATCGCAGCGCGACTGGGAGGTCGAACTGGCCTGCGTGATCGGCAGCGGCGGGCGCAGCGTGTCCCGCGAGGCCGCCTTGGGCGTGATCTTCGGCTACACCATTCTCAACGATGTATCGGCACGCGACCTACAGAGTAGGCACCAGCAGTTCTTCTTTAGCAAAAGCCTGGAGGGTGCCGCGCCCATGGGGCCGTGGATCGTCACTGCCGATGAGATCCCCGACCCACACGCCCTCGGCCTGCGCCTGCGCCTGAACGGCGAGACAATGCAGGACTCGCGCACGAGCGATATGATCTTCGACATCCCGACGATTATCGCCACGCTCACGCGGGGCGTGCCCCTCGCGCCGGGTGATATCATCGCCACCGGCACGCCTGCGGGCGTGGGTATGGGCATGACGCCGCAGCGCTGGCTGAAGTCGGGCGATCTGCTGGAGGCCGAGATCGACGGGATCGGGGTGCTGCGCAACCCCGTCGTGTAGCGCATGTGTAAGGGTGTCGCAGCGCAGGGCTGATGCAACGTCCTTTCAACAGCGCTTCGGCGGCCGCGATTTCGGTCTGGCGCACCTGCTCGCCGTGCTGGCGCACCAGGATACGCAGCATGGTGTCGCTCAACAGCGGCGTGGGCAGGGGCTGCCCGCCCAGCAGTCGGCTTGCCGTCGCAAACGAGAGTTCTTGGGGCGACAGACAGGCCCACTCTTGCAAGCCACGCATGATGATGATCCCCTGATGGGGCGGCAAGACGGCATTGCCAGGCATGACATGGCTGCCGTCACCGACCGGCGCAAAGACCTGGCGCTGCAGGGTCAGCTTGCCAAAGCGGCTCGCGACGATGACTGGCGCGTGGCCGTCAGCGTGGGTGCGCAGGGAGGGAAAGACGCTCGCGGTACGGTTCCGCCAGTGTCACATCGTGCAGCCAACGCGCCGCCTGGGCCAGCCGACCAGCCAGTTCGCGGGGCGTATTAACGGTCGGGATCTGCTGCGCAGCGAACTGGGTCAGCAGACCGGCAAGATCCGCCGCTGCCGTCGGCGTGGGGACGAGCTTCTGCTTGGCCTTCTCCCAAGCAGCAACGCGGAGCGGATGTTCGAGTCGGGCCGTGCCATTAACAAACCAATGCCACTCCAGGCCATCGGTAAAGAGCAGGTTGGGCAGGGCTGCGCGGTAGCGTCGAAGCTGCGTCCCCTCGCGAGTGCGCGGCTTCTCGCGCTCGCTATCGCCAATAATCTGATCGAGCTTAACCCCAATATCCTTAGCCTCAACATGGCCGATTGGCGTATTGCCCTGCTGAATCACAAAATCAGGCGCACCATACTGCGCGTGCTTCGGCTCGTTGGTCGCCTTCGCCGGACTCAGCACCGTCTCAAAAAGTTGTTGCAACGCGGGGCGGTAGGTATGTTCGGTGGCGATGCCGCTTGTGAGGCAGCCCGCGATCTCAGCGAGGAATAACGTAACAGACATGGGGAACCTCGATTTGCCAATTGCCGATTGCGGATTGTCGCGATTACGCAAACATCCCGGCCCGTAGCGATATGCTGCGGGCCGGGATGGAACACACACGTGGCTGTACCCCCGATTCTGTTTGCTGCCGCCATCTCTCTCTCCGCACGCGGCGGAGGCCGCTCCTAGCGCGCCGGGTGCTACCCGGTCTGCCGTCGCGGCGGCGATGCGAACGAGCGGGGTAGTACAAACGCCTTGCGGCTCCCACCGATGAGCTCGTCCCACGCACCTTGCTCCCCATCAGCCGGCGCAGTCGCCTGGCCGTCGACATCGCTGCCGACGCCGGTGCGCTCTTACCAGCACCCTTTCACCCCTCACCGAGTTGCCCCGGCGGGTCTGCTCTCTGTTGCCGTCTTGCGTCACGCGCAGGTTGCCCCACGCGCGCCCCCGCTTACTGTTTCGCGGGGCGGCCTTCCACCCGAAGGTGGGCGAGGAGTCGGGAAGTTCCTCTAGAGGTTCGCTCCAGCGGCGGCTCGCCACGTGTGCGCCCAACCTAGTATACCAGGGAACAGAGGACAGGCTGCGATGTCCCTGGGTAGGGCGAGCGCAACATCCCCGTGGCGGTGCCCCAGACCTTGCTTCTTGTTGGTTTTTGGCGGCGAATCCGTCACCTCCGCCGCAGGCAGATCACGCCCTGCGCAGCACGGAACCCAGGCGGGACACGCCCTCGGTCAGTTCGTCAGGCGGCAGCAGGCTGAATGAGAGGCGCAGGTAGTTCTGGCCGCCACCCTCGGCGAAGAAGCGCTCGCCGGGCATGTAGCTTACCCCGGCGGACTCGGCGGCGGGCAGGATGGCCGCGCTATCCATGCCTGCGGGCAGGCGCACCCAGACGAAGAACCCGCCTAGAGTCGGGTTCCACGTGCAGCCGGATGGCAGGTGGCGGGACAGGGCGAACAGCAGGGCGTCGCGGTGGCTGCGCAGGGCGTCGCGCAGCCGCTCGACGTGGGTGTCGAGCAGGCCGAGCTCGATAAGGGCGGCGACGACGTGGGCGCTGAAGTGGCTCACACCGCCGCCGCTATCGATCACGCCAGCGCCGACACAGCGGCGCACAAGGTCGGGCGAGGCCAGCATCCAGCCGAGGCGCAGCCCGGGGGCCAGCACCTTGGCGTAGGAGCCGAGGCGGATGATCGGGCCGGCGGGTGCCAGGTTGAAGATCGGCGGCGGGGGCGGCGTGTCGTACCACAACTCGCCGTAGGCGTCGTCCTCGATCACCAGCAGACCCTCGCGCCGCGCCATAGCCGCCAGGGCGTAGCGCCGGTCGGCGGCGAGGGTCGCGCCGGTGGGGTTGCCGAAGGTGGCCACGCTGTAGAGGAAGGCCACCTGATCACCGCTGCTCCGCAACATGCGCAACATGGCCTCGGCGGCGTCCACGTGCAGGCCATGCGAGTCGCACGGCACCGCCACGACGCGCAGGCCACGGTCACGGAAGATGCGCAGGGCAAGGTGGTAGGTGGGTGCCTCCACGAGGGCCACGTCACCGGGGCGGCTGATCTGTGCGCAGACCATGTCGAGCGCCTGCGAGATACCGCCGGTGATCATCACCTGCTCGGCGGCCGGCGTGTTCCCCTCTAGCCGCCCGAGCCTCCGACGCACCAGCTCGATCAGGCTGCCTGGCCCCTGGCCGGCCCCGTAGGCCAGGGCGGAGCGCCAGTCGCGGCTGAGGACCAGGGCGGCCGCCTGGGCCAGAGCCTCGGCGGGCAGCAGCGCCGGGTGGGGGTGCCCCCAGCCGAATTCGGCGATCCCGGGCCGCTGGGCAAGCTGGATGTCAGGAAGAATTTGCATGGCACCCCCTCTGTGCTGGCAGTCTCTGGAATAGCTACAGTATAGCGCGTTCCACCGTCTGCACCCCGCTCCCTGGCACCGGCCCCCGATCCCCATGGTATTATGGTGATTATATGCACCCTCTGCCGCGCGCCATCGTTGTCGCTATCGTCGCACTGGCCCTTGTCGCCTGCGGCTTCTCTTTCCCTGTGTCTGCCGTGCCCCCCGCCACGCCCGCGCCGGGTGCCCCACCGACATTGTTGGCCCATGCGCCGACCACCATCCGCCAGGTTTCCCCCACCGCTGTCCCCGCGCCGCCGTCCGGGCGTCCGTCGATAGCGCGCCCCACCCGCCCGCCCACCCCCGAACCTACGTCCGCGCCCCTCGCTCCCACGCCCACGCTGGTCCCCCTGGACGCCGAGATGCGCGAGCGCGTCTTCGAGCATGTCTGGGAGACGGTCCGCGACCACTACCTCTACCCGGATTTTCGTGGGGTGGACTGGGAGGTGACCCGCGAGGAGTTCGCGCCGAAGGCGATGGCTGCCACTACGCCCGAGGAGTTCTACGGCCTCATGCGCCAGATGATCGCCCGCCTTGGCGACGATCACTCGCGCTTCGAGTCGCCGCAGGATGTGGCCGAGCAGGAGGCCGAATTCGCGGGCAAGCTGCGCTACGGCGGGATCGGTGCGGAGATCCGCGATGTGGCCGAGGGTGGCATGGTGAGCAGCGTGGTGCCGGGCGGCCCCGCCGCCAAGGCCGGGATCAACCCCCGCGACCTGATCACGGCCATCGATGGCATCCCCTACCGCGACCACGCGGCCTTCGGCCCCGACGGGCCGGTCGGTCGGGTGCGTGGCAAGCCAGGCACTCGCGTGTGGCTCAGGGTGAAGTCACCTGGGCGGGATGCCCGCGAGGTGCTGCTGGTGCGCGAGGTGATCGACCTCGACACCTTCAACCGCGTGAGCGCGCAGCGCCTCGCCGGCAGCAGCGTTGGCCTGATCACCATCCCCAGCTTCTACGTCGAGTCCGTCGATACCCACGTCCGCCAGGCCGTCGAGGGGCTGCTCGCCGCCGGTCCCCTGACCGGCCTCGTGATCGACGTGCGCGCCAACTCGGGCGGCTA
>CAISPW010000474.1 GCA_903887465.1 uncultured Oscillochloris sp.
CCGCATCAATCATCGCAAAGCGGCTATCTGTTTGGTTGATGATGTGTTGCTCAACGAGGTGCATTGAGGACGGCTTTCATACAAATGTGCGTATACGCATAGTATAGTATGAATGACGCTTTTCCGCAATAGGACGCAATAAAACGCAATGGTTCTTATGAACGCAAACGATACCGCAGCCATGCCCCCGCAGCGCCCGTGCTATACTTCAGCGGCAACCCCCCTCACGACTCGGACTGATCAATATAATTAATAGGTGAATTTGCTATGACCTACTTTTACCCAAAGGGTAAATATTCGTGACCGGTGACGAGCGGCGACGCACGCTGGTCATCCTCGATGGCGGCGGGCGACGCGAGCTATTTGTCGGTGAGGTTAGCGCGCCCCGGATTAGCCCCGACGGGCAGACGCTGGTCGCCCGCATCGACAACCCCGCGCCGGGGCTGATCGTCGGCCAGGATACCGCACCCGCCGGGGTCTGGGCCTTCCCCATCGCCTGGCAGCCGCCAGAGGCGCGGGCCTTCTCATCCAGCGTGGCCGACCTCCAGGGTCGGCTGAACGCCAGCGGGCAGAATGTGGGCCCGCCCGATGGCTTTTTCGGCGACCAGACCCGCGCGGCCCTGCGCCAGTTCCAGGTCAGCCGGGGTATCCCGCCGGGTGACTCGCTCGACTGCGCGACATGGCAGGCGCTGCTGGGAAATTAAGGCTGCCTGCGCATCGTTCGCGATCCAAACCTTAGGCATGTTTCAAAATCGAGCATTTCAGCTTGACCGTTGTAGCGCGGGCTTCCAGCCTGCGGTGGTACTCCTGACCGCCTGGAAGGCGGTGCTACGTAAGCCGGATTGAACCATGCCTTACCCAGAGACTCGCTCGGGGAGCGTGACGGTGAAGGTGGTACCGCAGTCGGGCTGGCTCATAACGGTGATGCGACCGCCCATGAGGTTGCAGAGTTTCTGGCTGAGGGCGAGGCCGAGTCCGGTGCCGACATGGCCAAGCGGGCTGGCCACAACCTGCGTGAAGTCCTGGAAGAGTTGGTTGATCTGGTATTCGTTCATGCCCACGCCGGTGTCGATCACCTCGAAGACGATGGCAGCGTGTTGATTGTTGATCGCGTACACGCGCAGCGTAATCACGCCGGACTGGGTGAACTTGGCCGCATTCGAGAGCAGGTTGATCAACACCTGGCGCACCTTGATCGAGTCGGCGTACATGGTGCCAACGTCGTCGGGGATATCGAGTTCTATGCGGTTCGCGTTACGCTCCACCAGGGGGCGCACCGAGGCCATGGCCTCGGTGACGACCTCATGGATGGGGAAGGTCTGCAGGTCGAGCCGCATCTTGCCGGCCTCGATCTTGGCGTAGTCGAGGATGCCACCGATCATCGTCAGCAGGTGCGCGCCGGCCATCTTGATCTGGGCGAGATCTTTATCTAGGGCGACGGTATCATGCGCGGCTAGGTCGTACTGAATTAAGTCGGTGTAGCCGAGCATCGCGCTGAGCGGCGTGCGCAACTCGTGGCTCATGGCGGCGAGGAAGGCGCTCTTGGCACGGCTCCCGGCTTCGGCGGCGACCTTGGCCGCCTGAAGAATGAGTGCCTGGTTCTCCAGTTGCTCGTTCTGATGCTGGATCTGGGCTATGGCCTGCTTGAGCGCCGTAATATTGCGCCAAACCAGCATGCGCCCGCTGAGCTTGCCGCGCGTCCCCCGGAGCGGCATCACCTGTAGATCGTAGACGAGCAGATCGTCATCGTTGCGGATGCCGATCTCCATATTTGTAGGTCGATCCACGTGGAGCAGATCGCTGTAGCGGTCAACCAAGTCGGGCCAGCCGGCCATCATCTGCTTGAAGGACTGGCCGACGAGTTGGTGCGCAGGCACATCGAAGACGCGGGCGGCCGAGGGGTTGATATCCACAATTCGGTTGAGCGGGTCGAGTACCACCACGCCATCGCCCATCTGCTGGATCACCTCGCGGTACGCCATCGGGCCAAGCTCGAAGAGCCCTGCGTTGCGCATGGCCCAACTGAAGGCCAGCCCGGTGATCACAAAGGCGAGGGCGGTAGGGTCGGGGAACGCCTTCGGGATCAGGTCGAACACATAGAGCACATTCACCATCCAGGGGGCGGTGACTCCCACCAGCAGGGCGAGGCTCTGGTCGCGGTAGAGGTCGGGGGCGCTGATCAGACTGCGGATGAGCAGAAACGTCCCGCCGGCGAGCATGAGATAGGAGTAGGCGGTGTGTACCCAGAACCAGGGGCCGCGCTGAACGTGGATGACCGTGAGCGGGTCGAGGGTCTCGATTGTGAACTCGCGCCAGAAGAGTGACGTCGACGCGCTCGACCAGATGATCGCCGTCGTGATCAGCGGAACGAACAGGAGCGAGGCGATCCATGTGCGCGAGAGGGTGCTGCGCCGCTCGCTGAAGGCGAGCATCATCACCAGCCAGACCACCGGCACGCTGACGATGGCGAAATACTCGATACGCACCCAGAAGAAGGCCGTGGTCACCGTGGCGCTCGACAGTTCGAAGGCGTTGCCGAAGCTCCAGAGGCTCACCAGAAAAGTGAGAACGAGAAACGGCATGCTGGCCGGGTCGCCACGGCGACGCCAGGTGTCGTAGGAGAGCATCGCCTCCACCACCGCCGTGCAGAGCGGCAGGAGCGCATATGGCGTAAACTGATACTGCATTAGCGTATGCCTGGGCTGGAGCGTGTGATCAGAGTCTGGAGCGTGCGGTGGAGCGCGTCAAGATCAACGGGCTTGATCTCAAACGCAGTGCAGCCGGACTGGATAGCCCGGTCGTGGTCTTCACCAAGGACGAAGGCGGTGAGGGCGATGATCGGGATGTGGCGCGTGGCCGGGTCGGTGCGGATGGTGTGGGCCACCTGGTAGCTGCTAATGCCGGGCAGACCCATATCGAGTACCACCGCATCGGGCGGGTGGAGACGTACCTCGTGGATCGCCGCCTCGCCGCTGGCGGCGGCACGCACCTGATACCCTTTCATCTGAAGCAGCCGGACGAGGATGTCGCGGTGTACCCAGTCATCTTCCACAATGAGTATACTTGACATGGCCTGTCCCGTTCCCATGTTCGATAGAGAAAGTTCCTTTATTGTGCCAGATCATATGAGAATGTACAGTGAATTTTTATACAGAACCAGGCCAGCAAGCTCACTATTTTACTCATTTTACATAATCGGCAAGGGATTAGTGGCGAAGCCGCCTCAGGAGGTGTGCGATGGAAGAGAACCTGCACGCGCTGATCGGACGAATCCATGCGGCGCCGCCGCGAATCGTGTACGCCTTCGCGGGGGCGGGCAGCCTGGCCCTGTGGTGGCTGCACGGCGTGGCCGGGTCGTCGCGCACGCTGCTGGAGGCAATCGACTGCTACGCGCCGCGCTCGCTGGAGGCGCTGCTGGGCACCCCGCCGACCCAGGCGGTAAGCGCCGAGGTGGCGCGCGAGATGGCGGTGCGGGCGTACGCGCGGGCGGCCCTGCTCACTGATCGGGGCGGGCCGCTGCTGGGGGTGGGCTGCACGGCGGCCCTGGCCACCGACCGCGAGCGGCGCGGGGCCGACCGCTGCTGCCTGGCGATCTTCGGGCCGGACGGGGCGCGGGGCTACGCTCTGACCATGAGCAAAGGTCGCGTGCGCGAGCAGCAGGAGGAACTCGTGTCGCGGCTGATAATCAGCGCGCTGGCTGTCGCATGCGGCCTACGCGACGATGTATGGCTGTCGCTCAGGTCGGATGAGGATCTGTTTTGCTGGTGATTGGCGGATTCGCTGCCGATCACCCGTACAGGGATGGGTTACGATAGTGGACCCAGAAAACTGCACAATCAGGGGGCCAGGGTTCGGGAGAATACTTCCTACACCCTCCACCACGGCGGTGTGCTTTTTTTGATACGATGAGTCGTATGCCCCCCGAACTGACCCCCGACGTGACCGATGCGGAGACGACGGCCCCGATGACGGGTGAGATGCCCGGCCCCCGGCCCGTGAAGGCGAGATGCCTTGCGCCCGTGGCGAGATGCCACCTGGTTCCCGTTGCATTTTTGGCCTAAGGCATGTTTCAAAATCGGCCATTCCAGCTTGACCGTCCTGCGATGAGGCGACGAGGCGATGACGCGCTCCTATCGCATCCTCGCGTCCTCGTCTCGTCGCTGAACGGTCACGTGGGTTTGAACCATGCCTAACGGGAAGATTCCTCGCTCCGCTCGGAATGACACCATTGACCGCGATCCTTCTGCGGTAGTGCGTACTGGCCTTAAAGTCCGGGTGCATGGTCACATGGCGATCTGCTGCGCGAGCATGATCGCCTGGGCCACTTCCCGCATTGTCTTGCGGCTATTCATGGCCAACTGCTGGATTCTGCGGAATGCCTCGGCCTCATTCATCCCCTGGCTATCCATCAGGTGGCCCTTGGCCCGCTCGATCATCTTGCGGGACTCCAGCCGGTCGCGCAGGAGGGAGAGTTCCTTCTTGCGCCCGGTCTGCTCGTCCCAGCGGGCCAGGGTCACCTCGATCAGCGGCATGAGTTCAGCGTCGCGCACAGGTTTGATCAGATAGCCGAGGACGCCGACATCGCGCGCTTGTTCTACCAACTCACGCGAGCTGTAGGCGGTGAGCAGGAGTACCGGGGCCAGCGCCTCCGCGTGGATAAGCTTGGCGGCGGATAGGCCGTCCATGGTGGGCATCTTGATATCGAGCAGCGCCAGATCGGGCCGCAGCTGGCGGACCATATTTACGGCGCTCAGGCCGTCGCTAGCCTCGCCGACCACCAGGTAGCCCTGCTCCTGAAGCGTCTCGCGCAAATTCATCCGAATCAGCGGCTCATCATCGGCAATTAAAATCCGAGTCTCCATCGATCTCCCCCAAATAAACAAGCCCCTCATGACGCCGTCGCCGACGCTAGGGGGCTTCAGTGCTGCCAGGTTGGAGTAGGATCAGTATAGCGGGTGCAGTTCTGGCGGGCTACGGCCAGGATGTACAAAGCATGCTGTGCATCTTGTCGTAAGCTACCCAAGCCTCAAGGACGTGGGCTTTACCCTGGCGCTACCAGTCGAGAAGCGACTGGTATCCGAGGAGTATGGCCTACGTACCGAGGCCCGGTCGGCGCACGCCCCGACCGCGATGGTACGTCGAAGGCACGTCACCTTCAACCTTTTACCCATCGGAGGTTTCCCCGATGGAACCGCCAAGGTTCAGTGGTGCATGTACCAACCGTTGGCCCTGCAATCCTTCGCGACAGGGTGCCTCGTACCGAACAATTGTATCATAAATCGGAGTTTGGCGCAACCCAGTGCGCTAAAGCGGGCTAACGCATGGGGCGTTCCTCCCAGCACGAAAGACTTCGGCGAGCTCAGTCGAGCCGCTGCTGGGCTTCCCGCCCTGAAGGGTAAACATTCGTGAAAACCTCAACTTCACACCGATTGGCATCCGTCCAGCTTTCCAGTTGGGCGATGAGGCGATGACGCGCTCCTATCGCCGCATCGCGTCCTCGTCTCCTCGCAGAACGGTCACGTGGGTTTGAACCATCCCTACAGCCTCAAACCCGCATATAATGGTTGCTTCCGGGGGCATGCGGCCCCCACGCCCCCGCTGCGGGCACGGTGTTCAAACGATTACCCTTATCTGCAGGAGTCTAACCACGTGGGGACTGTGCTATCTGTACTTGGCTACGCGCTCATCCCGGCGATAGCTGTGATTTTTGGGGGGATTATCGCGGCGTTTCGCGCGCCGGGGCCGGGGGTCCAGGGCTACATCCAGCACTTTGCGGCCGGGGTGGTATTTGCGGCGGTGGCGGGCGAGGTGATGCCGGAGATCATGCGCGAGGGCCAGCCGCTGCCGGTGCTGCTCGGATTCTCGATTGGCGTCGTGGCGATGCTTAGTGTGAAGTGGTTTGCCGAGCGCATGGGCGGCCACGGCGAGGGCACGGGCACGGGTGAGTTGCCCCTGGCGCTGCTGATCACAGTCGGCATCGACTTTCTGATTGATGGGCTGCTGGTGGGGATCGGGTTTGCGGCCAGCCCGACGACGGGCGTCCTGCTCACGGTGGCGCTGACGCTTGAGGTGATGTTCCTGGGCCTGTCGACCGCCGCTGTGCTGATCAAGGCTGGGGCACCGCGCGGGCGGATGCTGGCGGTGAACGTGGGGCTGGCACTCATGATCATGGTCGGCGCGCTACTCGGGGCCACCCTGCTGGCCGGGCTCCACGGTGTCTGGCTGGAGGGGGTGCTGGCCTTCGGGGCGGCCGCCCTGCTCTACCTCGTGACGGAGGAGTTGCTGGTCGAGGCCCATAAGCTGCCGGACACCCCGCTGATGACGGCGGGGTTCTTCTTCGGCTTTCTGGTACTTTTCCTGATCGAGATGGCCGTGGCCGCGCCGGCGTAGGGCCGAAGCATTTGGCCTGTCGCTTTGCCACAGGCCAAATGCTTCGACCCTACGCCGACGTGGCAAACGCGGCGCGCAGCAGCGCCGGCTCCTCCCAGGGGCGGGCGACGAGCTGGAGCGAGAGCGGCATGCCGTCGGCGCTGCTCCCAGCGGGGATGCTGATCGCGGGCCAGCCCAGGCAGTTGAAGGGGCCGGTGAAGGTGGTGGGCGTGGGCACGCCAAGGGGCGGCGCGAGGCCGGGCACGCTGGGCAGGGCCAGGATGTCGATCTGCTGGAAGATCGCCGCCATGCGTCGGCGCAGGGTCGCGCGGGCCTGCTGGGCCGCGACGAAGGTGGCCGGGCCGTAGACAAAGGCGGCCAGGATGCGCTGGCGCATGAACTCGCCGTAGTCGTCGAGGCGCGCGCGCAGGTTGGGCGTGTGGAAGGCGGCCGCCTCTATCGCCAGGATCACCGGGTTGATCACCTGGAGCATCGCGATCTCGGGGATGTCGATCTCGACCAGGGTGGCCCCGGCGGCGCGCAGAGCCTCGGCGCCGCGCCTGACCGCCGCCAGGGTCTCGGCGTCGGCCAGCGGTTTGCCAGTGCCGTCGTCGCCGAGCAGGCCCGCGCGCAACCCACGGGCCGAGCCGTCCAGCGTGGCGGCGCGGAAGGCCGGGGCCGGGCGCAGGGTGCGCCCGTCGCGGGGGTCAGGCCCAGCGATAGCCTCCAGCATGATCGCGGCGTCGGCCACGCTGCGGGTCAGCGGGCCAAGGTGATCGAGCGACCAGGAGAGGGTGACGGCACCGGCCAGACTGACCCGCCCGTGGGTAGGCTTCAGGCCGACGATGCCACACTGAGCTGCGGGAATACGGATGGATCCGCCGGTGTCGGAGCCGAGGGCGGCGAAGACCATGCCGTCGGCGACGGCGACCGCCGAGCCGCTGCTGGATCCACCGCTGTCGCGCTCCAGATTGTGCGGGTTGGCCGTCGGCCCGTAGTGGGCGTTGTTTGATCCAGGCGAGTAGGCGAACTCGGACATGCGCGTCTTGCCGATGATCACCGCGCCCGCCTGGCGCAGCCGGGCCACACCCGTGGCGTCCTGAGACGCGATGCTGGTGGCCAGGATCTTTGACCCGGCGGTGGTAGGCGTACCGGCCAGGTCGAGCAGATCCTTCACCGCCACCGGCACGCCGTGGAGCGGGCCGAGATACGCACCGGCGGCGATAGCAACCTCAGCGGCGCGGGCATCGGCACGGGCCTGTTCGATCAGCACGAGCTGAAAGGCATTGAGTTGCGCGCTACGCTCGGCGATACGGGCCAGTGCGTGTTCGACCAGTTCAACAGGCGAGACAGTACGGGCGCGGATCTGGGCCGCGATGTCGGCGATGGTAGAGACGCCCCGGTGGGGCGTCTGTGAAGATCCGCCCCACCGGGGCGTCTCTACGGGGACGGGCAGCGACCCCGAATCAAGGTAGTCGGGCAGATTATCGCTGGGCAGGCTGGCGATCACTCGCTCCACATCGGCGACGCGGTTAAGGAAACCTTTCTCGACAATACCGGCAAAGTCGCTCTCGGTGGCGGGAATACCGGCGGCGCGCAGGTTGGTACGCAGGCGGTTGATCATGTCGGTCATAGAAGCTCCTTTAGAGGGAGAGGTTCAGCCTTCCCTTCGATTTTACCGTGCGTCTCGATGAGCACGATCCCCAGAGCGGGCAGGTAGATCAGCAGGATGTGCCAGGGGATGGCGGGGCTTGAGAACATGAACCAGCCGAGGTAGCAGAACCAACTGGCGGCCACGAGAGCCAGCAGGGCGCGTCGGGAGCGCGGGACGCCGAAGACTAGCAGTTGGTCGTAGAAGGCGCGCTGTGGCACCAGACTGAGCAGCAGCAGGTAGCGCGCACGGCGGTCGCGCCAGCGTATGCCGGCGAGCAGCAGCAGCGCCCCAGGAAGGATCATCACGGGCGAGCGGTAGTCGCCGGGCGCACCGACGCCGCTAAGCATCTGGATCGGCCAGGTCGGCATTACGACCAGGCTGAGCAGCAGCAGGGCCACGCCGGCGGCCACCGGCCAGCGTCGCCAGGGCACGCTCAACGCCACTGGCGCGCCCACGTGCGGCTTGGCCAGGGTCACGGCGATCAGCTCGGGGATGTAGAATGCCGCCAGGAGCAGCGGTGACCACTGCACGGTCTGGAGGGCTTGCCAGTAGGGGTAGGCGGCGAAGGTGAGCAGTTGCCAGGGCTGACCGGAGCGGGTCAGCCCCCAACTCAGGATGGCCGAGGCGATGCCGAAGAAGACCCCGGCGGCGACGGGGCGCGGCAGGGGAAGCAGCGGAAGCGTCAGCAGGACGGTGGTGATCGGGTTGGCGGTACTTGGCGTCACCCCGTCACTTTGGAAACCCCGGCATGCCACGTAGGGATCGGCGTGGCGCAGCAGGGCCGATCCCATACAGAGGGGCATGGAGATGTCACCCGCGCCACGCCTGAACTGTTGTTGGTAGACCCCGCAGATCACGCCGCTGAGCAGACCGATGGTGAGGGCGATAAGGAGACGGGATCGGATGCTCATGGTTTCTCCCGCCCCAAAGCCTCGGCGTAGACCGCCTCGGCCCGGTCGAGCATACGGGCCAGGCTGAACTCGGCCTCGGCGCGACGCCGCCCGGCCGCGCCGAGCGCGCGGGCTAGGGTCTCGCTCTCCATCAGCGCCCGGATCGCCTGCGCCAGGGCTTGCGGGTCGGCGGGCGACACGATGATCCCAGTCTGCCCGTGGAGCGTGACGTAGCTGGTGCCGGTGCCGAGCTCGGTGGCGACCACTGGCAGCCCGGCGGCCTGGGCCTCGATCTGCACAATACCGAACGCCTCGCTGCGCTCGACCGAAGGCAGCACGAGCAGGTCGGCGGCGTGGTAGTAGGCCGGCAGGTCGGCATCGTCCTCGACCGACAGGAAGTGGACGCGCTCGGCCACGCCGAGATCCTGGGCCAGTTGCTCCAGGTCGGCCCGGCGCACAGTGGCGTCCGCGCCGATGATCAGGGCGCGACCGGGGGCCATGGCCATGGCCCGCACGAGCTGATCTACGCCCTTGTAGTAGCGCAGCCGCCCGACGAAGAGGGCCAGCGGGCCGGGGTAGCGGGCCTGGATGGCGGTGATCCTAGCCGGGTCGGGGCGGGCGAATCGGTCGAGGTCGATCCCGTAGGGCAGCACGGTGCAGCGCCCGGCGAGGGGCGCGAGGAAGGGCGAGCTATGTACGTAGGCCGGGCTGGCGGCGATGATCCGGGCGGCCCGGCGCAGGGTGCGCCGCAGCAGGGGCGCGTAGAGCGTGAGCAGGCGGCGCTGGCGCACGATGTCGCTGTGATAGCTCACCACCAGCGGGGCACGCGGGCCGGCCAGGGCCAGGGCTAGGTCGCCGGTCGGGTCGGGCATGTGTAGGTGGACGAGGTCGGGGCGCTGGCGGGCGGCGTGGGTCAGCAGGGCCGGGCTGATCGGGGCCGAAGCGATGGTGGCCAGGCGTCCGGCGGCGATCACCCGCACACCGCCCAGTTCGCGCAGATCGTCGCGGCGGCCACGCCCGCTGGTGAGCACGGTGACCGTGTGGCCGCGTGCCGCCAGGCCCTCGGACAGCAGCCGTAGGTGGCCCTCGATCCCGCCGAGGACGGGGTAGTAATCTTTGTAGACCTGGAGGATGTGCATAGGGCGTTTGGATCGCGAAGGCGGGCGTTTGGATCGCGAAGGACGGGCGTTTGGATCGCGAAGGCGGGCGTTTGGATCGCGAAGGGCGCGAAGCCGGGCGAAGGACACGAACGCGAAGGGCGCGAAGCCGGGCGAAGGACGCGAACGGCTGCGTTGCTTCAGCCCTGATGCTACGTGGCCCTGTAATTATACGCGGGTTGTTCCATGCTACAATAGGGCGGCCTTTTGGCTGGGGCCGACGAGCGCCGCCGCGTAAACGTGGTCGCCTGCGTCGGGCTATCGGCTATCGGCTATCGGCTATCGGCTATCGGCTATCGGCTATCGGCTATCGGCTATCGGCTATCGGCTATCGGCTATCGGCTATCGGCTATCGGCTATCGGCTATC
>CAISPW010000475.1 GCA_903887465.1 uncultured Oscillochloris sp.
GACGGGTATGCCACGCCAGATTGAGCTCGAAAAAATCCGAAATATCGGAATCATCGCCCACATCGACGCGGGCAAAACCACGACGACGGAGCGCATCCTGTTCTATACCGGGCGCACCTATAAGATCGGCGAGGTTCACGAGGGTACCGCGACGATGGACTGGATGCCGCAGGAGCAGGAGCGCGGTATCACCATCA
The DNA here is from genome assembly GCA_903887465.1 of uncultured Oscillochloris sp. GTDB lineage: Bacteria > Chloroflexota > Chloroflexia > Chloroflexales > Chloroflexaceae > Oscillochloris. The sequence continues at coordinate 198 of CAISPW010000475.1, forward strand.
CCTCGGCCGCCACCACCGCCGCTTGGCGCTTTAAGGATGTTGACTACCGGGTGAATATCATCGATACCCCCGGCCACGTGGACTTCACCGTCGAGGTCGAGCGCTCGCTGCGCGTCCTCGATGGCGGCGTGGTCGTGTTCGATGGCGTCGCCGGCGTCGAGCCCCAGTCCGAGACGGTGTGGCGTCAGGCCGATAAGTACAGCGTGCCGCGCATCTGCTTCGTCAACAAGATGGATCGCATCGGTGCCAACTTCGAGCGCTGCGTCAGCATGATCGTCGACCGCCTCGGTGCCAAGCCGGCGGTCATCCAGCTGCCGATCGGTTCTGAAGATCGCTTCAAGGGCATGATCGACATCTTTACGATGCAGGCGACCATCTTCCTTGACGACTTGGGCAAAGAGACCAGCCAGGAGGAGATCCCCGCCGATCTGCTCCCCGCCGCGCAGAAGGCTCACGCCGACTTGGTCGAGTTGATTGCTGAGACCGATGATGAGCTCACCCTCCTCTTCCTTGAGGGCGAGGAGCTTGGCATCGAGGAGCTGAAGCGCGGCCTGCGCAACGCCACGATCAGCGGTAAGCTCGTGCCCGTCCTCTGCGGCGCCGCCCTGAAGAATAAGGGCGTCCAGAAGTTGCTCGATGCCGTCATCGAGTACCTGCCCTCGCCCATCGACCGCCCCGCGATTCAGGGCGTCCAGCCCGGACACGTACTCGGCGATGAGGGGGCCGAGTTGATCGCCCGCGCCACCAGCGATGACGCGCCCTTCACCGGCCTGGTCTTCAAGATCGTCGCCGACCCCTACGTCGGCAAGTTGGCCTATTTCCGGGTCTACTCGGGCAAGATCGAGAAGGGCAACTACGTCCTCAACTCGACCCGTGGCCAGCGCGAGCGGCTCGGACGCATCCTGCAGATGCACGCCAACCACCGTGAGGATATCGACTCGGTCTACGCCGGCGATATCGCCGCGATGGTCGGCCCGAAGCAGAGTTTCACCGGCGATACGATCTGCGACCCCGACAACCCGATTGTGCTGGAGAGCATCCGCTTCCCCGAGCCAGTGGTCGAGTTGGCGATTGAGCCGAAGACCAAGTCTGACCAGGATAAGATGGCAATCGCCTTGAACCGACTCAGCGAGGAAGACCCGACTTTCCGGGTCTACACCGACCAGGAGACGGGCCAGACGATCATCAAGGGCATGGGCGAGTTGCATCTTGAGGTCATCGTCGACCGCATGCGCCGCGAGTATAAGGTCGAGGCCAACCAGGGCAAGCCGCAGGTCTCCTACCGCGAGACGATCACCCAGGCTACCGAGATTCATACCCGCTTCGTACGGCAGACCGGCGGCAAGGGCCAGTTCGCGGAAGTCAAGATCCGCTTCGAGCCCCAGACGCCCGGCGCTGGCTTTGAGTTCGTCAACGGGGTCATCGGCGGCTCGATCCCGCGTGAGTATATCAACCCTGTCGAGCAGGGCATCAAAGAGGCCATGTCGTCGGGCGTGATGGCCGGCTACCCGGTGGTCGACCTGAAGGCGACGCTCTACGATGGCTCCTTCCACGAGGTGGACTCGTCCGAGATGGCGTTTAAGATCGCCGCATCCATGAGCCTCAAGGACGGCGTCCGCAAGGGCCGCCCGCAGCTCCTGGAGCCGATCATGAAGGTTGAGACGACCACCCCCGAGGATTTCCTCGGCGCGGTACTCGGCGACCTCAACTCGCGCCGTGGCCGCGTGGATGGCATGGAGGGCCGTGCGAACGCCCAGATCATTAAGGCGTTTGTGCCCCTCGCCACGATGTTCGGCTACACCACCGACCTGCGCTCGGCTACGCAGGGCCGCGCCACCTCGTCGATGGAGTTTGACCACTACGAGGCTCTGCCCGAGCATCTGGCCAAGGAGATTATCGAGAAGCGCACCGGGAATTAGTGTACGGAGGGGGACGGAGCCTCGGCCTGCGAGGCTCCGTCCCTCTTAGTGTGAGCATGGCCGTCCTAAATCTACTCGTGCCCCCGCCCTGGGCCGACTATGAGTTAATCGACTCGGGGAACGGCGCGAAGTTTGAGCGGTTTGGCCAGCACACGCTGGTACGGCCAGAAACCCAGGCGATCTGGACACCGAATCTGTCGGAGCGCGAGTGGCAGCGCGCCGACGCCACGTTCGAGAAGCTACGTGGGGAGGATGGAGCCGGGGTCTGGCATCAGCGCCGACCGCTCCCTGAGCAGTGGCGCATGCACCATCACGATCTGACGTTCTGGGCTAGGCTGACCCCCTTCCGCCACACCGGGGTCTTCCCTGAGCATAGTGCTCATTGGGCCTGGATGCGCCGCCAGATCGCCAGTCGGCGCGAGCCCCGTGTCCTCGTGCTGTTTGGCTACACCGGCCTGAGCAGCCTTGAAGCTGTCAGCGCCGGCGCTCAGGTCGTTCACGTCGATGCCTCGAAGCCGGCGCTGCGCTGGGCGCAAGAGAACCAGTTGGCGTCGGGACTCACTGATCGGTCGGTGCGTTGGTTGATCGATGACGCGAGTAAGTTTGTGGCCCGAGAGATGCGTCGCGGACATCGCTACGATCTCATCCTGATGGATCCGCCGATCTTCGGGCGCGGCCCGAACGGCGAACTCTGGCGGCTGAACGAGCAGCTGCCGGGCCTGGTTCGTGAGTGCGTGGATCTGCTTAGCGATAGCCCCCTCGGCGTGCTGATCAGCGCCTACGCGACCAACATATCGGCCCTGACTTTGCAGAATGTCCTCGGCTCGGCTATGGCCCGCTACCAGGGAACGACTAGCGCCGGCGAGTTGGTGCTGCGCGAGAGCGCATCCGGTCGCCTGCTCCCTGCGGCAATCTATGCCTGCTGGTCAAACGGGGCAGTGCCCCACCAGGCACCACCATCGGCTGCCTGATAGTACACATCTAGCATACGAGGTCTACAAACAGCTATGGCGAAGCAGAAATTCGAGCGCACGAAGCCGCATATCAACGTCGGGACGATCGGCCACGTAGACCACGGCAAGACGACACTGACCGCCGCGATCACGAAGGTGCTCGCGCTGCGCGGTGCCGCCCAGTTCATGGCCTA